>NZ_JBUEGB010000053.1:0-45962 GCF_054963695.1 Micromonospora sp. RTBAU3-60
CCGCGTCTCCTTCTTTCTGAGGGCCGCCCCAGCAGGGTCGGCCCTCGACTGCGTTAGCGTCCAAGGCGACGCAATCAGGAAGCTCTTGGCTGCGCTTTCCTGGCCACCGGGCCGGCAGCCGCCGGCCGCCGGCGTGCCGGGACCCGGATCAGCGGCTCTGAATGCCCTCACGCAACTGACGGAACAGCACGGCGGAATCCGCCGCGGAACGGCCCGCGAACATCGCCATCACCACGCTGCCATGGTCGGCCCAGCCGCAGACCGCGAAATCGCCGCCCTCGCCGCCGGTCGTACCGCACTTCATCACGCCGCCCAGACGGCCCGCGTCCACCTCGTGCAGGCCGCTCACCTTGCCGGTCTCGTCGGCCATCAGCCCGAAGAGGGTGTCCAGGTCCCGCCCCGGCTGCCAGAGCAACGTGGTGCCACCGAACACGAGCACCGCCCGCTTCGCGTCGGCCGGGTCGCTGTAGACGGTGCCGAAGCTCCGGTCCAGGTCGATGTCGGCGGCGAGGCCGTTGCGGAGGTAGTCCGCGGTGGTGCGGGCGCCCTCGCTGTCGTCCCGGGTCAGCCCGGCGACCTTCACCGGCGTGGTCAACGTGGTGTCCTTCTGGTCCAGCACCCGCCAGCCGCCCACGCCGAGCGCCCCCAGACCGGCCAGCCCGACGACCAGCGCCGCGCCCAGCGCGACACGGCGCCGGCGCGAGACGGGGCGCCGTTCGGGCTCCAGCGCCGGGTCCCGGCGGCTCAGCTGGATCGGCTCGTCGGTCAGGTCGACCGGCTCGGGCCCGTCGTCGACCGGACGCTCGGTGAGATGTGCGTCGGACATGTCCGCCACCGTACGCGAACAAGAGGTGGCGCACGTCGGGTCTCCAGAAGCGCTCCGTAGACTTTCAGGGTGACCGAGAGACTGGATGCCCGACGCCCCGACGCCCCGACCCTTGCCGGCCAGTACCAGCCCGGTGAGGTAGAGCAGCGACGGTACGAGCAGTGGGTAGCCGCCGGCCACTTCCGGGCGTCGGCGGAGAGCGACAAGCCCCCCTTCACGATCGTGATCCCGCCGCCGAACGTCACCGGCTCGCTGCACATGGGCCACGCGTTCGAGCACACGCTGATGGACGCCCTCACCCGGCGCAAGAAGATGCAGGGCTTCGAGGCGCTCTGGCTGCCCGGCATGGACCACGCCGGCATCGCCACCCAGAACCTGGTCGAGCGGCAGCTCGCCGGCGAGGGCCTGTCCCGCCATGACCTGGGCCGGGAGAAGTTTGTCGAGCGGGTCTGGCAGTGGAAGGCGGAGTCCGGCGGCGCCATCCTGGGCCAGATGCGGCGGCTCGGCGACGCGGTCGACTGGGACCGCGAGCGCTTCACCATGGACGAGGGCCTGTCCCGGGCCGTGCAGACCATGTTCAAGAAGCTCTTCGACGCCGGCCTGATCTACCGGGCGAACCGGATCATCAACTGGTGCCCCCGCTGCCTCACCGCGCTGTCCGACATCGAGGTGGAGCACACCGACGACGAGGGCGAGCTGATCTCGATCCGTTACAGCGACGAGGTCGTGGTGGCCACCACCCGGGCGGAGACCATGCTCGGCGACACGGCGGTCGCGGTGCACCCGGAGGACGAGCGGTACCGGCACCTGATCGGCACCGAGGTGGCGCTGCCGCTCACCGACCGGCGGATCCCGATCGTCGCCGACGAGCACGTCGACCCCAGTTTCGGCACCGGCATGGTCAAGGTGACCCCGGCGCACGACCCCAACGACTTCGAGATCGGCCAGCGGCACGACCTGCCCTCGCTGACGATCATGGATGAGCGGGGCATCATCACGGCGCCCGGCCCGTTCCAGGGGCTCGACCGGTACGAGGCCCGCCCGGCGATCGTCGCCGCGCTGCGCGAGCAGGGCCTGATCGTGGCCGAGAAGCGGCCGTACGTGCACGCGGTGGGGCACTGCTCGCGGTGCAAGACCACGGTCGAGCCGCGACTGTCGCTGCAGTGGTTCGTCAACACCGCCCCGCTGGCCAAGGCCGCCGGCGACGCGGTGCGCGACGGCCGGGTGCGGATCGAGCCGGCGGAGCTGGCCAAGCGCTACTTCGCCTGGGTCGACAACATGCACGACTGGTGCATCTCCCGGCAGCTCTGGTGGGGCCACCGGATCCCCGTCTGGTACGGCCCGGACGGCGAGATCGTCTGTGTCGGCCCCGATGAGGCGCCGCCGACCGGCGAGGGCTGGCGGCAGGACGAGGACGTCCTGGACACCTGGTTCTCCAGCGGCCTGTGGCCGTTCTCCACGCTCGGCTGGCCGGAGCAGACCCCGGACCTGGCGAAGTTCTACCCGACCAGCGTGCTGGTCACCGGGTACGACATCCTCTTCTTCTGGGTCGCCCGGATGATGATGTTCGGCCTGTACGCGATGGACGGCGTGCCGCCGTTCGACGTCGTCGCGCTGCACGGCATGGTCCGGGATGAGCACGGCAAGAAGATGTCCAAGTCGTTCGGCAACGTGGTCGACCCGCTTGACTGGATCGACCGGTTCGGTGCCGACGCCACCCGGTTCACCCTGGCCCGGGGTGCCAATCCCGGTCAGGACGTGCCGGTCAGCGAGGAGTGGTGCCAGGGCTCGCGGAACTTCTGCAACAAGCTCTGGAACGCCACCCGGTTCGCCCTGTTGAACGGCGCGAACACCGAGGGGCCGCTGCCCCCGGCGAGCGAGCTGTCGACCGTCGACCGGTGGATCCTGTCCCGCCTGGCGCACGTGACCGCCGAGGTGGACGAGCAGTTCGAGGCGTACGAGTTCGCCAAGGTCTGCGACCTGCTGTACCACTTCGCCTGGGACGACGTCTGCGACTGGTACGTGGAACTCAGCAAGCCGGTGCTCGCGGAGGGCGGGCCGGCGGCCGACGCCACCCGCCGGGTGCTCGGGCATGTGCTGGACCAACTGCTGCGCCTGCTGCACCCGGTGATCCCGTTCGTCACCGACGAGCTGTGGAGCGCGCTGACCGGCGGGGAGACGGTGCTCACCGCGGCCTGGCCGGCGGCCGACCGTACCGGAGTCGACGACGCTGCGGAGAGCGAGGTCGGCACCCTGCAGCGGGTGGTGACCGAGATCCGGCGGTTCCGCTCCGACCAAGGGCTGCGGCCGACGCAGCGGGTGGCGGCCCGGCTCGACGGCCTCGGGCCGGCGGGCCTCGCCGCGCACGAGCCGCTGATCCGCTCGCTGGTCCGGCTGGACGCCCCCGGCGACGACTTCCAGGCCAGCGCCACCCTCGCCATGCCGGGCGAGGTCAGCGTCGCGCTGGACACCCGGGGCTCGATCGACGTGGCCGCCGAGCGGGCGCGGCTCACCAAGGACCGGGCGGCCGCCGAGAAGGAGGCCGCGCAGGCGCGGGGGAAGCTGGACAACCCGGCGTTCGTCGGCAAGGCGCCCGAGCCCGTGGTCGCCAAGATCCGTGAGCGGCTCGCGGTGGCCGAGGCGGATCTGGTCCGGATCGACGCCGCGCTGGAGGCGCTGCCCTCGTGACCGACCGTACGGAATTCGCCGCGGTGGAGGCCGCGCTCAACGAGCGCGGCTTCACCCGCATGCACTTCGAGCTGGAGAAGATCGAGTCCCTGCTCGACCTGCTCGGCAGCCCGCAGCGTGCGTACCCGTCGATCCACCTGACCGGGACGAACGGCAAGACCTCCACGGCCCGGATGATCGACTCGCTGCTGCGGGCGTTCGGCCTGCACACCGGCCGCTACACCAGCCCGCACCTGGAGACCGTCCGGGAGCGGATCAGCCTGGACGGGGAGCCGGTCAGCGAGGAGCGCTTCGTCGCCACGTACCGGGAGGTGGCGCCGCTGGCCGAGCTGGTCGACCAGCGCTTCGACGAGTCGCTGACCTACTTCGATATGACCACGGCGCTGGCGTTCGCCACGTTCGCCGACGCGCCGGTCGACGTCGCGGTGGTGGAGGTGGGGCTCGGCGGCGCCGAGGACGCGACCAACGTGATCCAGGCCGGGGTGGCGGTGCTCACCCCGATCGGGCTGGACCACACCGAGTGGCTCGGCGACACCATCGAGGACATCGCGCTGCACAAGGCGGGCATCATCCACAAGGGCGCCACGGTGGTCGCGGCGGCGCAGGAGGAGGAGGCCGCCCGGCCGATCCTAGAGCGCTGCGCCGAGGTCGGCGCCACCATCGCCCGCGAGGGCTCCGAGTTCGGGGTGCTGCGCCGGGCGGTGGCGGTCGGCGGTCAGGTGCTCACCATCCAGGGCCTCGGCGGGGTGTACGAGGAGATCTTCATCCCGCTGCACGGCGCGCACCAGGCGCAGAACGCGGCCGTCGCGCTCGCCGCGGTCGAGGCGTTCCTCGGGGCGGGAGCGAAGCGGCAGCTCGACATCGAGGCCGTCCGGGAGGGCTTCGCCGCGGCCAGCTCGCCGGGGCGGCTGGAGAAGGTGCGTACCGCCCCGACGATCCTGCTCGACGGCGCGCACAATCCGCACGGGATGGCCGCCACGGTCACCGCGTTGCAGGAGGAGTTCGCGTTCAGCAAGCTGGTCGGCGTGCTCGCCGTGCTCGGCGACAAGGACGCGGCCAGCCTGCTGGAGCTGCTCGAACCGGTGCTCGACTCGATCGTCGTCGCCCGCAACAGCTCGCCCCGGGCGATGCCGGCCGACGAGCTGGCCGCGCTGGCCCGGGAGGTCTTCGGGCCGGACCGGGTGCAGGTCGCCGAGGAGATGCCGGACGCCATCGAGGCAGCCGTCGCCGAGGCCGAATCCGACGTGCCGGGCGAGCTGGCCGGGGTCGGCGTGCTGATCACGGGATCGGTGGTGACTGTGGCCGACGCCCGCCGGCTGCTCAAGCGATGAGCGGGCCGGTGGAGGAGCGCCCCAGCGCCGAAGGCCCGCCGGCCGGTGGCCCGGACGACGGCGCGCCGGTCGGCGGCCCAGGGGACGGCGCGCCGGTCGGCCCGGGGGAGCGGCGATCCGGGTTGCGGAACCCGGACAAGGCCGTCCGCGGGCTCGGCGCCGGGACGCTGGCCCTGGAGGCGCTGGTGCTGCTGCTGGCCATCCAGCCGATCCGGGTGGTCGGCGGGCACCTCAGCGGCGCCGCCGTCGGGGCGATCGTGGCGCTGGCGGTGGCCTGCGTGGTGCTGGCCGGGCAGATGAAGCGGTCGTGGGCCTGGCACGCCGGGACGGTGCTCCAGGGCTTGTTGATGCTGTCCGGGCTGCTGCACTGGTCACTGCTCGTGCTGGGGGTCATCTTCGCCCTGGTCTGGGCGTACGCGCTGCACGTCCGGCGGGTCATCCTCGGCTGAGCCGTACCAGGGGTGCGGAGGGGCCTTCGCGCGTTGGCCGGAGGCCCGCCCCTTTCAGGCGTCGGCGAGGGTGCGCCATTGGGTGAGGGCGACGCCGTGCCCGTCCGGGTCGCGGAAGGCCGCGGCCCACACCTCCAGCTTGGTGCCCCGGTTGACCACCCGCGGGGCGTACGTGAAGCGGACGCCGGATCCGCGCAGCCGCTCGTACGCGGCCTGGATGTCGTCGACCTCCAGGTTGACGTGGACCAGCCGGCGGCTGACCGGCGCGGCCCCGGTCACCTGGCGCAGCACCAGTCGGTTCGCCCCGGAGGAGAGGACGGCGTTGCCGGTGCCCCGGTCCAGCTCGTCGAAGCCGAGCCGCTGGTAGAAGTCGAGCGACCGGTCCAGGTCGGTGACGAGCAGCGTGATCCCGACCCCGCTGATCGGCGTGGCCAGCTCGGCGGGCTCGTCGCCGGTCGGCCCGAAGATGGCCTCGTCCAGCTCCTCCGGGGTCGGCGGCGCGTCCGCGGCCGGCTCGTCCAGCGGCACGTCGATCGGGTCGACCGGCACCGTGTCGAACCGCTCCTCGGCGGGCGGGCGCGGGGCCGGGGTGGCCCGGCGGGGGAGCGAGCCGCCGGTCGTCGCCTCGACGAACTGGCCCTCCAGCACCACCGGGCCGCCCGGGCGCTGGTGCACCACCACCGGCTCGCGCTGCTCCGGCGGCCCGGTGACGTCGTCGAGGAGCGGGTCCGATGCGGGCGGGAGATCGTCGCGGAAGTCGTCCTCCGGGCGGTCCACCCACGGCGGGGCCTCCTGCGCGATCAGCACCTCCTCGACCGGATCGGGGCCGGCGTACTCGGGCGGCAGGTCGGCGACCGCGGCGGCCGTCTCGGCGTGGGTGGGCACCTCGTCCCACAGCACGCGCACGTGCCGCTGGTCGTCGAGGGCGACCCGGACCGGCAGGGCCTGGCCCAGGGACGGCCACTTGGCGACCGGGACCCGCGGCTCGATGATCTTCTTGGACCGGGGCGGCAGCCCGGGCGCGTCGATCACCAGCTGGAGTTCGCAGCGGCCGAACGAGTACTGGGTCGGCGGCTCGGAGGCGCTGTGCACGTGGCCGAGGCCGACCACCCAGGTGCGCCCGCCGCCGCGTACGGTGGCGAGGGCGATCGCCAGCACGAGCAGGGCGACGCCGAGCGCCACGATGGCCCAGCTCGTCATGCCCAGCCCGAACAGCACGATGAAGGTCGCCACGGTGCCCAGCACCGCGCCGATCAGCTTGCGCACCGGCGCGATGGGTCGGTTCCCGCCATTCGCCACAGTGGACCTCCCGGGGTCTAGGGCCAGGCTAGGCCGTGTCGGCGACCGGGGGAAAGAGCGGCCGCCGCGTCGGCGCCGGGACCGGGTCGCTACGCTGACCGTACCCAGCCCGACCCGCTTCCGCGCACAGGAGGAACCCAGCGTGTCCAGCAGCAGCCCGGACGAGCGCACGCTCGTACTGATCAAGCCCGACGCGGTGCGCCGCGGTCTGGTGGGCGAGATCCTCGGCCGTTTCGAGCGCAAGGGCCTGCGGATCGACGCGCTGATCTCCCGGACGATGGACGGCGACTTCGCCGACCAGCACTACGCCGAGCACGTCGACAAGCCGTTCTACCCGCCGTTGAAGGCGTTCATGATCGGTGGCCCGCTGGTGGCCCTGGTGCTCTCCGGCGACCAGGTGATCGAGGTGGTGCGCGGGATGATCGGCAGCACGGACGGTCGCAAGGCCGCCGCCGGCACCATCCGCGGCGACTTCTCCCTCTCCAACCGGGAGAACCTGGTGCACGCCTCCGACTCGGTCGACAGTGCCAAGCGGGAGATCGCCCTCTGGTTCCCCGAGCTGGGCTGACGTCCTCGCCGACGGCCCCGTCCCGCACCGGGACCGGGGCCGTCGGGCGTGTTCAGCCGGGCACGCGGGCCAGCTTGTCGGGGTTGCCGACCAGGTAGACGCCGGTGATCCGGCCGTCGGCGGCGGCCACCGCGAGGGTGTAGCGGACCCCGGTCGGCCAGCGCAGCAGCAGCGCCGGCGCGCCGTTCAGCTCGACCCGTGACGCCGTGACGCCGGGGCGGCGGCGGCCGTAGACGCCGGCGAAGAAGCGGGCGATCCGGTCCGCGCCGCAGACCGGGTTGCGCGCCGCGCGGACCCGGCCACCCCCGTCGGACCAGGCGGTGGCGTCGGCGGCGACCAGGTCGGTCAGCCGGGCCAGGTCGCCGTCGCGGGCCGCGGCCAGGAACGCGTCCAGCAGCCGTCGCTGCTCGGTCGGCCCGGCGGTGAACCGTCGCCGGTCGTCGGCGATCCGGGCCACGGCCCGGTGGTGCAGTTGCCGGCAGTCCGCCGCCGACCGGTCCAGCAGGTCGGCGATCTCGGCGTACGGCAGGGCGAACGCGGTGTGCAGCACGTACACGGCCCGCTCCGGTGGGGTGAGCCGTTCCAGCAGGTGCAGCACCGCGGTGGAGAGCGTGTCCCGCTGCTCGACCGTGTCCAGCGGCCCGAACGGGCCACCCGCGCCGGTGGGCACCGGCTCGGGCAGCCACGGGCCGACGTACGTCTCGCGGGCCGCCTGCCGGGCGCGCAGCCGGTCCAGCGCCAGCCGGGTCACCACGCGCGACAGGTAGCGGCGCGGCTCGGCGATCGACTCCCGGTCGACGTCCAGCCAGCGCAGGTACGCCTCCTGCAGCACGTCCTCGGCGTCGTGCAGGCTGCCCAGCAGCCGGTACGCCAGGCCGAGCAGCATCGGCCGGTGCGCGGTGAGCGCACCGGCCGCCTCCGCTGCCCCGGTGGTGGTCACACCTCGAGCGGCGGCTCGTTCCGGGTGCTCACCGAGATTCGGTTCCACACGTTGATTGTGGCGATCGCGACGAGCAGGTCGGCCAGTTCCTTCTCCGACCAGACCTTCGCCGCGGCGTCCCACACCTCGTCCGGCACGCCGTGCTCGCCGAGCCGGGTGACCGCGTCGGTCAGCGCCAGCGCGGTCCGCTCCCGCTCGTCGAAGAACGGCGCGTCCCGCCACGCGGCGACGGCGAACAGCCGCCGGCTGGACTCGCCGGCGGCGAGCGCGTCCCGGCTGTGCATGTCCACGCAGAACGCGCAGCCGTTGAGCATCGACGCTCGCAGCTTCACCAGCTCCAGCACGGTGTGGTCCAGGTTCGCCTGGACGTACTTCTCCAGCCCGAGCACCGCCTGGTACGCCCCCGGCGCCACCGCCGCCATGTTGATCCGACTCATTTCGGCCTCCCTCGGTTCGGCTTTCCACGCGTACGACGGTGGGCGGGCCCGACGGTGTGACAGCCGGGGGCTGTGATCGCCGTCATGCGACCGTCACCCACCCGCCGTCACGCGCCTCGCCCGTGTTGGTCATGGGGTTGACGGCGATGTGGATCTCCAAAGGCACCGCCGACCTCATGATCAACCGGCGGGGGCGGGGAGGGCGGTTACATGGTGTCGAGGGAGGCGCGGTGGCGGGATTCGGCCTCGAACAGTTTGAGCAGCAGGGCGGCGAGCAGCGCGTACCCGAGGCCGACGCCGACTTCGGCGGCGAGCGAGGGCAGCGCGGCGGCGAAGCCCTCGCCGGCGACCAGCCGACGGGCGGCCGCTGCGGCGTGGGTGATCGGCAGCGCCTGGCCCACCGCGCGCATCCAGCCGGGCAGTCCCTCGGCGGGGACGTTGACCCCGGTGAGCAGGAGCAGCAGCGCCACCGAGACGTTGGAGACCACCCAGACGTCCCGGAACCGCAGCCCCAGCGCGCCCAGGGTGAGGCCGAAGAAGCCGCAGGACAGCGAGGCCACCGCCAGGGTCGCCAGCAGGGCCGGCAGGGCGTCCGGCGGCATCCGCAGGCCGAGCAGGAGCGAGCCCACGGTCAGCGTGCTGACCGCGATGAGCAGGCCGTTCCCGGCGTACGGGAGGACCCGGCCGAGGAAGACCGCGGTGCGGCTGCGTGGCGAGAGCAGCACGTGCCCGAGGGTGCCGAAGCGTCGCTCGTTGGCGACCGCCATGGTGCCGCCGAAGACGCAGGAGAGCGAGGCGGCGAGCACCGCGTTGCCGACGATGTAGAACCGGTCGTCGGCGACCCCGAGCTGCCGCCCCAGATAGGCGAAGAAGAGCAGCTGGAAGATCGGGCCGACCAGCAGCGAGCCGATGAACATCGCCGGGGTGGTCCAGTTGAACAGGGCCCGGTAGGCGATCACGCCGCCTGTGCCGATCAGCCGGAAGAATGCCGTCATCGTCTTCCTCTCAGGCCAGCGCGAGGGTCGCCGCGGCGCGGGCCCGTCGCTCGACGTAGGTCATCATCAGCGCGCCGGTGATCAGGCAGCCGAGGCTGATCGCCAGGCAGATGCCGAGGGACGGCCACACCGGTCCGCCGCTGGCCGCCTCGTGGACCGCCCGGGCGCCCCAGGTGGTGGGCAGCGCCGCGGCGATCGGGCCGGTCCAGCCGGGCAGCACGGTGAGCGGCACCAGCATCCCGGAGACCAGCCAGATCGGGTACTCCAGGGTGTTGGTCAGCGCGTTCGCGTTGCGCATGAGCACGAACGTGGCGGCGAGCAGCAGGCCGAACATGCCCAGCCCGAGCACGCAGCCGGGGACTGCCAGCAGGAAGAGCAGCGGGTGTGCGAAGTCCAGCGGGACGCCGTACAGCAGCCGGCCCCAGAGCAGGGTGGCGAGCATGGCGTACGTGCCGGTGACCGCGGTGGCCAGCGTGATCGGGAAGATCATCAGCGCGGGCGGGCGCGGCGCCAGCATGATCATCTCCAGCGTGCCCTGCCAGCGTTGGTTCTGGATGGCGCCGCCGGAGCCGAAGAGCACCGACGACCAGACGCCCATCAGTCCGGCGCCGACGGCGGCCTCCAGCAGCCGGCCCGGCTCGCCGCCGGCCCGGAACAGGTACACGGCCAGGGTGGCCTGCACCACCGGCACGATCAGCGCGGTGGCGATCTCGAACGGGGAGCGGCTCAGCTGTTTGGTGTGCAGCAGCGCCCCCACCCCGATCATGCGGAGCAGCTTCACGCCGCCACCGCCTCGAGCGGGCGGGACGGCGCGGCGACCCGGTTGACGATCGCCACGTACGCGTCCTCGAGGGTGGGCTGGCGGGCGCTGACCCGGCCCAGCCGGACCCCGTCCAGCGCGCGGAGCACGTCCGCCTGCACGTCCACCCCCGCGTCGGACTGCACGGTCAGCACCTGGGCCGCCCCGGCGACGGTCACGCTCGCCTCGCGTACGCCGGGCAGGGTGTGGATCGTGGCGAGCTGGGCGTCGGTCACCCCGTACGCCTCGACCTCCAGCACCTGCCGGCCGTCGGCGTGGCGCCGCAGCTCGGCCGGGGTGCCGAGGGCCTGGATGGTGCCGCTGGCGATGACCGCGATCCGGTCGCAGAGCTCGTCCGCCTCGGCCATGTAGTGCGTGGTCAGCAGCACGGTGGTGCCGGTGGCCGCCAGGTCGGCGACCGTCTGCCGCAGCTCCCGGGCGGCCACCGGGTCCACCCCGATCGACGGCTCGTCGAGGAAGAGCACCTTCGGCCGGTGCAGCAGGCCGCGGGCGATGTGCAGCCGCTGCCGCATGCCCCGGGAGTAGCCCTCCACCCGCTCGTTCTCCCGGCCGTCGAGCCGGACCAGCTCGAGCAGTTCGGCGATGCGCCGCTTCTGCTCCCGCCCCGGCACGCCGTACAGCTCGGCGAAGTAGCGCAGGTTGTCCCGGGCGGAGAGCCGCTCGTAGAGGCCCCGGTCGCCGCCGAAGACGTACCCGATCCGCCGGCGTACCTCCCGGGTCTCGGTGACCACGTCGTGGCCGCAGATCCGGGCGGTGCCGGCGGTCGGGATGAGCAGCGTGTTCAGCAGCTTGATGGTGGTGGTCTTGCCGGCGCCGTTCGGTCCGAGCAGGCCGAACAGCTCCCCGTTGCCGACCGTCAGGTCGACGCCGCGGACCGCCTCAACCTCCCGGCGCTGGGGTCGTAACCATCCCGTTCGGCTGCGGTAGGTGCGGCGCAGTCCGGCCGCCTCGATCGCGTGCTCGCTCATGCCGGTCCTCCGCTTCGCTCCGGGCCGTCATGAGGGTCGGCCGCGCTGAGCCGGATGATTCGCTCGGTTCGTTCGCTCATTCGGCGAATCTAGGAACGCCGGGGCGGGCGGGGAAACGAATTCGGCGCTCGCCGAATCCTCAGGCGGAGGCGGTCGCCGGGTCGGCGCCGATCAGGGTGACCAGGGACAGGCCGGCCGGTTCCAGTCCGTACAGCACGCGCCGGCCGACCCGGCGGCGGTGCACTACCCCGGCGGTGAGCAGCGCGGCGAGGTGCTCGGAGACGGTGCTCGGGGCGAGCCCGAGGGTGGCGGCGAGCCCGGCCGTGGTGGCCGGCCGGGTCAGTGCCCGCAGCACCTGGGCCCGGCCCCGGCCCAGGAGGATCGCCAGCCGGTCGGTTCCGGTGCCCGCTGGCGGTGCGTCGGCGGCCGGCCGGTCCGCCAGCAGGACCGCGCCCCGGGCCTGGTAGGAGACGGCGATGACCTCGGGGTGGTCGGTGGAGTGGGTCAGCGCGCCCCGGGAGAAGATCAGCGGGATCAGCAGCAGCCGCTGGTCGGATACGACGAAGCGCCGCTCGGACGGCTTGACCAGGGTCAGCACGGGCTTCTCCCAGCGCACCCGCTCGTGCAGGTCGGCCAGGAGCGCGTCCGGGCCGTCGGCGGCCAGCGCCCGCGCGCGGTGCAGCACCTCCTCGTCCAGCGCCGCGCGCATGGCCGGCCACCAGGGCGCGATCGCCGCGTCCCAGTACGTCTGGAGGCCGTCGGCGAGCCGGTCCAGCGCGGTCTGCCGCTCGGTGACGAACGGGCGCAGCCAGTCCGGCAGGTCGTCGAGGCGGTGGTAGCGGGGGATCTGCTCGGCGATCACCTCGGCCGGGGTGGCGCGCAGCGCCGCCAGCTCCTCCTCGATGGTCGGACTCGCGCTCGGCGGCACCGGGCCGAGGAAATCCGGGTACCACGGGCCGGTGCGGGAGTAGAGCTTTACCGGAGCCGTCTCAGGAAGCTTGGCGAGCACCCGGTGGGCGTGTCGGGCCCAGCTGGTGTACGGCCAGGGTGCCTCGTCCCGGTAACGGTCGAGCAGGTAGAGGCTGCACTTGGTCTCCCAGAGCGGGCTGGTCGCGATCCGGGTACGGGTCAGCGTGGGCTCGTCCAACTCGATCCGGATCACCGCGTCAGCGTAGCCGGGGCGGCGACCGCGGTGATCGAGTCGACCCGGGCCGATACTCGGGGGCGGAGCGCCGGCCCGGTCGAGTACGCTTGTCGGACACAGGCGACGACCCGGCCATCACCGGCGAGCCTCCGGAAGAACAGCCGGGTGACCGGCCCAGTAGAACCGGACGGGACCGGCCCGTCACAGCCGGCCAACGAGCGGGCGGTCGCACCTTGACCGCCAAGCGGGGTGGTACCGCGGGCCTGACCCGGGGCGCCGGTGACGGCGTACCGGAAGGGCTCGTCCTCGCAGACCCACACGACGAGTGAGCTGCTGCTGAGGAGAGCGACCCCCGATGGCCTATCCGTTGCACGACCCGACCGCCGCCGGCGTCCCGGCGAGCCCGGACCTGCCCGCGGTGGAGCGCCGGGTCCTGGAGCACTGGACGGCCGACAAGACCTTCGAGGCCTCGGTGGAAGCCCGTGACGCGGGCGAGAACGGGGCCAACGAGTACGTCTTCTACGACGGCCCGCCGTTCGCCAACGGCCTGCCGCACTACGGCCACCTGTTCACCGGCTACGTCAAGGACGTGGTGCCGCGCTACCAGACCATGCGCGGCCGCCGGGTGGAGCGGCGCTTCGGCTGGGACTGCCACGGCCTGCCGGCCGAGGTGGTGGCCGAGAAGCAGCTGGGCATCACCAGCAAGGCGGAGATCCTCGACCTGGGCGTGGCCCGGTTCAACGAGGCGTGCCGCGCCTCGGTGCTGGAGTTCACCCAGGACTGGGAGCGGTACGTCACCCGGCAGGCCCGGTGGGTGGACTTCGCCAACGACTACAAGACGCTCGACCTGGACTACATGGAGAGCGTCATGTGGGCCTTCAAGACCCTGCACGACAAGGGTCTGGTCTACGAGGGCTTCCGGGTGCTGGCGTACTGCTGGCGGTGCGAGACGCCGCTGTCGAACACCGAGACCCGGATGGACGACGTCTACAAGGACCGGCACGACCCGACCGTGTCGGTCTGGTTCGAGCTGACCCCCGACGAGGGCGCGCCGGAGCTGCTGCGCGGGCCGGTGCGGCTGGGCGTCTGGACCACCACGCCGTGGACCCTGCCGTCGAACCTGGCGCTCGCCGTCGGCCCCGACATCGAGTACGCGGTGCTGGAGCGCGACGGCGTGCGGTACGTCGTCGGCGCCGCCCGGCTGGGCGCGTACGCCAAGGAGCTGGAGGGGTACGAGCAGGTCGGCACGGTGTCCGGGCGCGACCTGGTCGGCCGCCGGTACGTCCCGCTCTACGACTTCCTGGTCGAGCAGGCCGGGCCGAACGCGTACCAGGTGCTCGGCGCGGAGTTCGTCACCACCGAGGACGGCACCGGGATCGTCCACCTGGCCCCGGCCTTCGGTGAGGACGACCAGAACGTCTGCAACGCGGCCGGCATCCCGACCATCGTCACGGTGGACGACCACACGCGGTTCACCGCGCTGGTCCCGCCCTACCAGGGCGAGCAGGTCTTCGACGTGAACAAGTCGGTGATCCGGGAGCTGAAGGAACGGGGGGTGCTGCTCCGGCAGGACACCTACACCCACTCGTACCCGCACTGCTGGCGCTGCGACACCCCGCTGGTCTACAAGGCGGTGTCGTCGTGGTTCGTGGCGGTGACCCAGTTCAAGGACCGGATGGTCGAGCTCAACCAGCAGATCAACTGGACGCCGGGGCACATCAAGGACGGCTCGTTCGGCAAGTGGCTGGCCAACGCCCGCGACTGGTCGATCAGCCGGAACCGGTTCTGGGGCTCGCCGATCCCGGTGTGGAAGTCCGACGACCCGAACTACCCGCGGGTCGACGTGTACGGGTCGCTGGCCGACCTCGAGCGGGACTTCGGCGTACGCCTGAGCGACCTGCACCGGCCGGCGGTGGACGAGCTGGTCCGCCCCAACCCGGACGACCCCACGGGGAAGTCGATGATGCGCCGGGTGCCGGAGGTGCTGGACTGCTGGTTCGAGTCCGGGTCGATGCCGTTCGCCCAGGTGCACTACCCGTTCGAGAACCGCGAGTGGTTCGAGCACCACTACCCGGGCGACTTCATCGTCGAATACATCGGACAGACCCGCGGCTGGTTCTACACCATGCACGTGCTGGCCACCGCGCTGTTCGACCGGCCGGCGTTCCGCAACTGCCTCAGCCACGGCATCCTGCTCGGCTCGGACGGGCGCAAGATGTCCAAGAGCCTGCGCAACTACCCGGACGTCTACCACGTCTTCGACTCGTACGGGTCGGACGCGATGCGCTGGATGCTGATGTCCTCGCCGGTGCTGCGCGGCGGCGACATGGCGGTCACCGAGTCGGGCATCCGGGACGCCGTGCGCCAGGTGCTGCTGCCGCTGTGGAACGTCTGGTACTTCTTCTCGCTCTACGCCAACGCCGAGGGCCACACCGCCCGACGCCGCACCGACTCGACGCACCTGCTCGACCGGTACGTGCTGGCGAAGACGAACGAGCTGGTGTCGACGGTGCAGGCGCAGCTGGACGCGTACGACATCTCCGGCGCCTGCGCCACCGTCCGGTCCTACCTGGACGCGCTCACCAACTGGTACGTGCGCCGCTCGCGGGACCGGTTCTGGTCCGGTGACGCGGAGGCGTTCGACACGCTGTGGACGGTGCTGGAGACGCTCTGCCGGGTGCTGGCACCGCTGGCGCCGCTGACCGCCGAGGAGATCTGGCGCGGCCTCACCGGCGAGCGGTCGGTGCACCTGACCGACTGGCCGGCGGCGGCGGAGTTCCCGGCCGACCACGAGCTGGTGACCGCGATGGACGCCACCCGGGCGGTCGCCTCGGCGGCACTGTCGCTGCGCAAGGCCAAGGGGCTGCGGGTGCGGCTGCCGCTGTCGCGGCTGACCGTGGCCTCGCCGCGGGCGGACCAGCTGCGGCCCTTCGCCGACCTGGTCGCCGACGAGGTGAACGTCAAGCACGTGGAGTTCACCGACGAGGTGTCCGCGTACTGCCAGCAGGTGCTGACCGTGGTGCCCCGGGCGCTCGGCCCGCGGGTGGGCAAGGCGGTCCAGCAGGTGATCAAGGCGGTCAAGGCGGGGGAGTGGGAGCTGGTCGACGGCGCCCCGGTCGCCGCCGGGATCACCCTCGACGAGGGCGAGTACGAGCTGCGCCTGGTCGCCGCCGACGTCGAGCACTCCGCGCCGCTGCCCGGCGGCGAGGGCGTGGTCGTGCTGGACACCGAGGTCACCCCGGAGTTGGCCGCCGAGGGGTTGGCCCGGGACGTGGTCCGGGTGATCCAGCAGGCCCGCCGGGACGCCGACCTGGACGTCTCGGACCGGATCGTGGTGGCGCTGTCGGCGTCCGAGGAGGTGCGCGCGGCGGTGTCCGCGTACACCGACTTCGTGGCCCGGGAGGTGCTGGCCGACACGGTCGACTTCGCCGAGGGGATCGAGGGCTTCGCCGGCGAGGTCGGCGAGGGCGAGTGGGTGACGGTCGCCGTGCGGCGGGTATGACCTCCTGATGGTGGTGGTCCGGCGGGCCGAGGTTCGCCGGGCCACCACCGGGGCGGCCGGCCACCCGATCGGGCCGGCGTGGAGCCGTCCGCTACCGTGACACCGCCTGTCCCGTACGACCGCCGGAGGACCCGTGCCGCTGCTCTACACCATCGGCAAGCTCGTCGTGGGCCCCACGCTCCGGCTGGCTTTCCGTCCGACCGTGGAGGGGCTGGAGCACATCCCGGCGACCGGCGGCGCGATTTTCGCGGGCAACCACCTCTCCGTCGCCGACGAGCTCTTCCTCGGCACCGTGGTGCCCCGCCACCTGGCCTTCTGGGCCAAGTCCGAATACTTCAAGGGCACCGGCGTGAAGGGGCGGTTCTCCAAGTTCGTGCTCACCGGCCTGGGTGCCATCCCGGTCGAGCGGGCCGGCGGGCGGGCCGCGCTCTCCGCGTTCGACGCGGCCATTCCCGCGCTGAAGGCCGGGGACCTGGTCGCCGTCTACCCGGAGGGCACCCGCTCCCCGGACGGGCGGCTCTATCGAGGGCGCACCGGGGCGGCCCGGCTGGCCGTGGCCGCCGGCGTGCCGATCATCCCGGTCGGCATGATCGGCACCGACAAGGCCCAGCCGATCGGGGCCCGGGTGCCCCGGCCGCGAAAGGCCGAGATCATCGTGCGGTTCGGCAAGCCGCTGGACTTCACCGGCCGGTCGGACGACCGGACCTCGCTGCGCGCGATGACCGACGAGATGATGAGCGAGATCCAGAAGCTCACCGGCCAGGAGTACGTGCCCCGCTACGCCCCGCCCCGCGCGCACCCGCCGGTCAGCGGCGAGCCGCCGGTCGCGTCCTGACTCCGGCCGTCACGGCGGGTCGCTGCCGCGCCGCCGCTCCTGGGCGACCACGGCGTCCAGGTCGCCGAGGCGTTCCAGCTGCTTCATGGTCCGGGCCAGCCGGGCGTTGGCCGGGATCCGGGGGCGGTTGGTGGACAGGAACGCCCAGTAGCCCGCGGTGAACGGGCACGCCGTCTCGCCGAGCCGCTGCCTCGGGTCGTAGCGGCAGTCGCCGCAGTAGTCGCTCATCCGGTTGATGTACGCGCCCCCGGAGACGTACGGCCTGGTGGTCATCCGGGCCAGGTCGGCGTACTGGCTCACGCCGACCACGTTTCCGGTCATCACCCACTCGTAGCCGTCCACGAACCGGGTGTGGAACCACTCGACCAGCTCCGCCGGGCGCCAGCCGCGCTGCAGCGCGTAGTTGCCGAGCACCATCAGCCGCGGAGTGTGGTGCACCCAGCCCCGGTCCCGGACGCCGGCGAGCACGTCGGAGAGGCAGTGCGCGTCGACCACGTCGGCGTCCAGCTCCTGCCACCAGCCCGGCAGCGACCGCCGGGCGGCCAACGCGTTGCTGTTGCGCCAACCCGGCTCGACGTACCAGTAGGTGTGCCAGATGTAGTCCCGCCAGCCCATGAGCTGCCGGATGAAGCCCTCCGCGCTGGCCAGCGGCGCGGCCTCCCCGCGGTACGCCTGCTCGGCGCCCCGGACCGCCTCCATCGGATCCAGCAGGCCGAGGTTGAACGCGGCGGACAGCATGCTGTGCGCCAGCCACGGGTCGGAAGCGAGCATGGCGTCCTCGTACCGGCCGAACGCGGCGAGGCGGTGCCGGAGGAAGTGCCGCAGCCGGGCCTTCGCCTCCTTGACGGTGGCCGGGAAGCGGCGCGGGCCGTCCCGGCCGACGAACCGGATGCCCTCCCGCTCCCAGCGGTCCAGGTCGGCCCGGACCTCCGCGTCGATGTCGTCCTCGCTGGGCATCGGCGGGGGCGGCACGTCCCGCCTGCCGTCCTTCGGTGGCGGCTCGCGCTTCTCCGGGTCCAGGCTCCACCGGCCGCCCACCGGGTCGCCGCCCGCCATGAGCACCCCGTGCCGCTCCCGGGCGAAGCGGTAGAACGCCTCCATCCGCAGCGTGCCCCGCCGGCCGTCGGCCCAGTCCGCGAAGTCCGCCATGCTGGTCACGTACCCCCGGGCCGGCAGCACGGTGACCCGGTCCAGGCCGCGGACGAACTGCAGCGCCCGCCGCGAGGTCGGGTGACACACCTCCAGCGGCTCGCGGACCCTCCTGAGCGCCTGCCCGTACGTCTCGGCGCGCAGGAAGATCGCCTGGTCGCCCAGTTCGGCGGCGCGGTGCCGCAGCGCGGAGAGGATCAGGTGGGCCTTCTGCCGGTGGTGGACGCGACGCCGGAAGACCGCCTTCGACTCGATCAGCAGGACCGGTTGCTGCCGGTCGTCGAGGAAGTGCGAACCCAACTGGTCGGCGAAGAGCCAACGCCGCGACATGTCCTGATTGTGAGTCAACCACCCGTTATGGGCGGAGTGACGCGAGGGGCTTTATGTGATCGATACCTTGCGCAGGGTGGCGCTCAGGACTGCTTCGGGGTCACCACCTGCTGGCGCAGGTCATTCAGCAGGCGGCCGCTGTCCGTCAGCGAGAGCCGGGTGAAGACGCCGGTGGTCAGGCTGCCGTGGTCGACCGAGGTGCACACCACCACCGCGTCGCCGTCCGCCCGGCCGACCGCGCAGCGCTCGTACCGGCCCCGGACACCGGTCTCCACCGCTTCGGCGTCGCCCAGCGCGTACCGCTCCCGGAGGCGGTCGATCTCGGCGTCGGCGTCCGCCTCGGGACTCAGCCGAAACCCGGTGCCGCCGAAGAGGGTCACCCGCTTGCCGTCGTTCGTGGTGTAGATCCCGGCGAAGGTGTCCTCGGCGAGCAGGTGCGCCTGGCGTACCTCGGTCTTCAGCTCCTCGGCGGCGGCCTGGCTGCGCTGGTCCTGCCGCAGCCGTAGGTCGGCCATCCGGTCCGGCAGGGTCGCGCTCGCCGGGTACTGGGCGGAGAGCGGCTGGGCCCACCAGATGGGCACGCCGCAGCAGCAGGCGACGGTGAGCAGCAGCACCCAGGGCCAGCGGCGTCGGCGGCGGACCGGGACGGCCACGTACCCCTTGGGGGGCTGGAACCCGGGCGGCGGCGCGACGGGCGGGGGCGCCGGGCGGCGGCGCTGCTTCGGTGGCCGCGGCGGCGCGGGCCGGGGTGGCGACACCGGGGCGGGCGACGGCACCGGGCGGGCGGCGACGGGCGGGGGCAGGGCGGCCGGCGGGTGCGCGATCGGTGAGTGCGCGGCGTGCCGGTGGGCGACAGGCGGGTGGGCGGCCGGCGGGTGCGGGGCGTGCGGGTGGGCGGCCGGCGGCGGGCCGGCCGGCGCCGGGTAGGGCAGCGTCGGCGGCAGCGCGGGGAAGTCGGCCGAGTGCAGGTCCCAGCCGGTGGTGTCCACCCCCTCCCAGGGATCGACCGGGACCAGGTGCTCGGGGGAGTCCACCGGCGGCAGCGGGGTGGGCTCGGCGGACTCGCCCCAGGACCGCTTGCGCGGCGGCGGGGGCGGCACCGGCGCGGACCCGCTCCACCGGGGCGCGGGCGGCTCGACGCGCGTCTCCACCCGGGTCGGGTCCGGTCGGCCCGCCACCCGGGTCGGGTCCGGCTGCTCCGCCTCCCGCGCCGGCTCGGGGCGATCCGTCTCCGCTGCGGGGTCGAGGCGGCCCGGGACCGCAGCCGAGCCGGCCGCGCGGCCCGGGACGGTAGCGGAACCGGCCGGGCGGATGGGGACGGCGGCCGAGCCGCGGGCCGGGGTGACCGGCGGCTCGGCGCCTGCCCCTTCCTGGTCGGGCGCCGCCTCGGTGCGCTCCTCGGCGGGCTCCGGCACGGCCGTCTCCGTGCCGGTGATCTGTCGGTCGACCGGCTGGGGCGGGACGGTCTCGGTGCCGGCGGTCTGGTGTTCGCCGGGCTCGGGCGCGGGGATCTCCGTGCCCGGCGTTTCGTCGTCGACCGGATCGGTCAGGGCGGGTCCGGCGGGTGCGGCAGCGGTCGCCTCGTGCGGCGTGCTCGGCGAACCGCTGCCGTCGACCTCCGCGCCGTCCGGCTCCGCGCTGTCGGTGGTCGGGGCGGTCCCGGTCGGCTCCTCGTCGGGGGTGCCGTCGTCCGGGGTCGGCGTCGTCGCCGCGTCCGAGCCGGTGGCCGGGGTGGCCGGCGGTACGGGGGCGCGGCTCGGCTCGTCGGTGCCCGGATCCCGGGCCGTGGCCGGGGTGCCCCCGTCGGCCGGACGGTCCGTGTCCGGCAGCGGCTCCGGCATCGCGGCATCTCCTCTCGCGCCGTTGCGAGGTTAGTACCGGCGTGCCACCGCCGCCGAATCCGCTCGTCGGCCCGTCACCTTGCCGATCTTGGACAGTTACCGTGCGCCGCGGCCGGAAACTGTCCAAGATCCAGAAGGGTGGCCGGCGGCCTGCTGCGGTGCGGCGCGGTGGTGGGTGGGGCACCGCGTACCCTTGGGCATCATGAGTGCCCCGTCCACGACGCCGCATCCCGTCGCGGCCAATTCCGTGTGGCCCCGGCTGGAGCCGCTGCTGCCCCAGGTGACCAAGCCCATCCAGTACGTCGGTGGCGAGCTGGGTGCCGTGGTCAAGGACTGGGACGCGGCGACCGTCCGCTGGGCGCTGATGTATCCGGACGCGTACGAGGTGGGCCTGCCCAACCAGGGCGTGCAGATCCTCTACGAGGTGCTCAACGAGCTACCCGACGTGCTCGCCGAGCGGACCTACGCGGTCTGGCCGGACCTGGAGAAGCTGATGCGCGCCCACGGCGTGCCGCAGTTCACCGTCGACGCGCACCGCTCGGTGCGCGACTTCGACGTGTTCGGCGTCTCCTTCTCCACCGAGCTGGGCTACACCAACCTGCTCACCGCGATCGACCTGGCCGGCATCCCGCTGCTCGCCGCCGACCGCACCGACGCCGACCCGGTGATCGTGGCCGGCGGGCACGCCGCGTTCAACCCGGAGCCGATCGCCGACTTCGTCGACGCCGCGGTGCTCGGCGACGGCGAGGAGGCCGTACTCGAGAT
This sequence comes from Micromonospora sp. RTBAU3-60, assembly GCF_054963695.1. Taxonomy (NCBI): domain Bacteria; kingdom Bacillati; phylum Actinomycetota; class Actinomycetes; order Micromonosporales; family Micromonosporaceae; genus Micromonospora; species Micromonospora sp. RTBAU3-60. Next base: position 20,888 of record NZ_JBUEGB010000053.1, read on the forward strand.
CACCGGGATCGTCCGGGAGTGGAAGGCCGAGGGCTGCCCGGGCGGGCGGGACGAGCTGCTGCTGCGGCTGGCCCGCACCGAGAGCGTCTACGTGCCGCGCTTCTACGACGTGGACTACCTGCCGGACGGCCGGATCCAGCGGGTCGTGCCGAACCGCCCCGACGTGCCGTTCCGGGTGCACAAGCGCACAACCATGGACCTGGACGCCTGGCCGTACCCGAAGAAGCCGCTGGTCCCGCTCGCCGAGACGGTCCACGAGCGGTACGCGGTGGAGATCTTCCGCGGCTGCACCCGGGGCTGCCGGTTCTGCCAGGCCGGCATGATCACCCGCCCGGTGCGGGAGCGCTCGATCACCACGGTCGGCCAGATGGTGCAGCAGGGGCTGGAGTTCTCCGGCTTCCACGAGGTGGGCCTGCTGTCGCTGTCGTCGGCCGACCACTCCGAGATCGGTGACATGTGCTCCGGCCTGGCCCAGCAGTACGAGGGCACCAACGTCTCGCTGTCGCTGCCGTCGACCCGGGTGGACGCGTTCAACATCGACCTGGCGCAGGAGCTGTCCCGCAACGGCCGGCGTACCGGTCTGACCTTCGCCCCCGAGGGCGGGTCCGAGCGGATCCGCAAGGTGATCAACAAGATGGTGTCGGAGGAGGACCTCATCCGCACCGTGGTCACCGCGTACACGAACGGCTGGCGGCAGGTGAAGCTCTACTTCATGTGCGGCCTGCCCACGGAGACCGACGACGACGTGCTGCAGATCGCCCGGATGGCCCACGAGGTGATCAAGGCCGGCCGGGCGGCGACCGGGTCCAAGGACATCCGCTGCACGGTCTCCATCGGCGGGTTCGTGCCGAAGCCGCACACCCCGTTCCAGTGGGCGGCCATGGAGCGGCCGGAGGTCATCGACGCCCGGCTCAAGCTGCTCAAGCAGGCGATCAACGCGGACCGCTCGCTGGGCCGGGCGATCGGCTTCCGCTACCACGACGGCGAGCCGTCGCTGATCGAGGGCCTGCTGTCCCGGGGTGACCGCCGGGTCGGCGCGGTGATCCGCAGGGTCTGGGAGAACGGCGGCCGGTTCGACGGCTGGAGCGAGCACTTCTCGTACCAGCGCTGGGTGGACGCCGCCGCCGAGGTGCTGCCGACCTTCGGGGTGGACCTCGACTGGTACACCACCCGGGAGCGCGACGAGCTGGAGGTCCTGCCCTGGGACCACCTGGACTCGGGCCTGGACAAGGACTGGCTCTGGCAGGACTGGCAGGACGCCCTGTCCGAGTACGAGCAGGACGACTGCCGGTGGACCCCGTGCTTCGACTGCGGGGTCTGCCCGGCCATGGACACCGAGATCCAGATCGGCCCGACCGGGAAGAAGCTGCTGCCGCTGACCCCGGTCAACGGCTTGAAGGTGCCGACCAGCGCGCGGCAGTAGCGCGATCGGCGCGTCCGAAGGGCGGGAACCGCACGGTTCCCGCCCTTCGCCGTTTCCCGGACGGGGCGCCGGTTGACGGTACGGTGACGCGGGGTGGGGGTGCCTCGATTGGTCGCCACTCGATACGCTGCGTCCGACATAGACCGATCGGCGGGTCGGCAACGGGGAGGACAGCAGCATGGGTGACATCAGGCCGCCGGACACCGGTGACCTCAAGGTCAGCGTCGAGGACCTGGATGCCGCGGCGGAGTACGTCGAGCGTCTGAAGCAGTACATCGACGACACCATCAGCTACGAGATGGAACGCATCAAGGAGCGGATGAAGGGCGACAGCAACAATGCGCAGACCGTGCCGAACGGCACCCCCTTCGGCGCGTATGAGGACGCCCGCATGCAGTGGCAGGCGTTGACCCGGTCGACGGCCAACATGGAGGCTCACCTCAAGCAGCTCTCCTCGAAGCTCGCCGGGCTCAAGAAGGGCACCGAGGACATCGTGAAGGCGTTCCGCGACGTCGAGGCGCGCAACGCCGCCAACGGTAAGCAGATCGAGCGGATGCTGGAGTCCGCGGCGCAACCGCCGGCGACGGGTACGCAGCCGCCCACCTACCCGTACACGGCCTGAGGGGGAGACGGTCATGGCTGGAGGAACCTGGGAGCGGTGCGTCCGCGAGGTGACGCTGTCGGCGGACCCGGAGACGGTCGGCTCGGTGGGCGTGGGGTGGAAGAACCTCTCCACCGAGCTGGGCTACCTACGGGACGCGCTGGTCGGGCGCTCGTTCGTCGGTCCGATCGCGGCAGGCCAGGAGCGCCCGCACGTCGACGGTCTGCCCGCCATGCTCGCCGGCTGGAAGGGCAGCGGCGGTGACGCGTACCGGGAGCACCTGGGCGAGATCGGCAAGGACATCGAAGAGCTGATCACCCACGCGAGCAACGTCAGCGGGGCGCTGTCCCGGATCGAGGGCGACATCCGCACGGCGGTGGCCAGCATCCCGATCCCGTTGATGGACGACTTCGGGTGGAACGAGTGGAGCCTGCCGAACGGCACCGAGCTCGACGACGCCCGCGACGGCGAGAGCGCCTCGGGCTTCCTCGCCGCGCTGCGCAAGGACTATCAGAGCAACTCGGCCTCGTACGCCGACGGCGCGTTCCGCGACAAGGCCGACGACCTGGAAGCGACGATGAAGATCGACGGCCAGGCCAACGACAACAAGCGGGGCGGCTGGTGGGACACCAAGTCCCACCTGGACAACTGGTACAACGACAATCAGAAGGCGGCGAACTCGGCGATGTCGCCGCTGCCCACCGCGGTGGAGACCGAGCGGCCCAAGCTGGTCGTGCCGGCACCGGACGGCAGCCAGATCGACCCCAATATCGAGCGTGAGCCGCCCAAGACGGTGCCGCCCGGTGGCGGCGGCGACAAGACGGGTGTCGGCTCCGATTTCGGTGGCCGGACCCCGTCCATCGGCAGCACCGGCATCGGTACCGGTACCGGTCGCCCCTACAGCAGCGACCCCACGTCCATCTCGCCGCCGTCCACCGATACGAACTTCGGCCACAGCGACCCCGGCCGCACGGACTCCTACACGCCACCCACCACCGGTTCCAGGTACCCGGGGAGCGACCACGACTACGGCACCGGCCTGGCCGGCGCCGGCAACCCCACCACGGTCAGCCCCGGGTACGGCGGTGGTCCCGGCCTCGGCGGCGGCCCCGGGCTCGGCGGAGGCGGCGGTGGGATCAGCTCGGCCGGCGGCCCCGGCGGCGGCGGTGTCGGCGCGGCCGGCGGGATGATGGGCGGCATCCCCGGCATGGTCGGTGGCGGTAACGGCAAGGTGCCGCCGATGACCAGCGCGGCCAGCGCGCTGCGCAACGCGGCCGGCGCTGCAGGCCTGCGGGGCGGCGGCGCCGGGATGATGGGTGGCGGCATGATGGGCGGCCACGGCGCCGGTGGGCACGGCGGCACGGGCTCGGAGCACTCGTCGTGGTTGACTGAGGACGACGATCCGTGGGGCACCGGTGACGCCGCATCCCCGGGCATCCTGCGGTGAGGACGGACGGATGAGGTTGAACGTCGGCGCGCTTCGGCCGGTCGCGGCCGGCCTGCTGGCCGGGCTCATGGTGCTGGCAGCGGCCCAACCGGCGGCGGCCGGCTCGCGGCGGGAACAACAGTGGTACCTCGACACGCTGCGGATCGAGGCGGTGCACAAGGTTTCCACTGGTCGGGGCGTGGTGGTGGCGGTCGTGGATACCGGCGTCGAGGCCAACCACCCGGATCTTGCCGGGCAGGTGCTCGCGGGCGGGCGCAGTGACGGTGGGCGAGGCGACGGACGCGCGGACGAGGACGGCCATGGCACCCACATAGCGGGCATCATCGCGGCCACCGGGGCCAACCGGGACGGCGTGCTCGGCATCGCGCCCGATGCCCGGATCCTGCCGATCAAGACGCGGCAGGGTGCCGGCAACGCCGACCGGGAGGCCGTGGCCCTTGGGATCCGGCTGGCGGCGGACCGTGGCGCGAAGGTCATCAACGTCTCGTACAGCGGCGGGGGCGCCACTGCGGCGGAGACCGAAGCTGTCGCCTACGCGCTGTCGAAGGATGCCGTGGTCGTGGCGGGTGTCGGTAACGTCGCCCAGACCGGCCCCGATGTCGGGTCACCAGCGAACGTTCCCGGCGTGATCGCAGTGGTGGGGTACGACCAGCAGGGCACGTTCTGGGGCGGGTCGGCGCAGGGGCCGGAGGCAGTGGTGGCCGCACCCGCAGTTCGCATCTTCAACACCGTGAACTCCGTCGACGGCCAGCCCGGGTACGGCTGGGGTGACGGCACCTCGGACGCCACCGCGATCGTCTCCGGCATCGCGGCGCTGATCCGGTCGAAGTACCCGGACCTCGACGCGCCCAACGTGATCAACCGGATCATCCGCACCGTGCGGGACGCTGGACCGGCCGGCCGCGACCCGCAGTACGGCTTCGGGCGGATCGACCCGGCCGCCGCGCTGACCGCGGACGTGCCGGCCGTCTCCGCGAACCCGCTGCTCGAGCCGGCCGCCGCGGCCAGCCAGCCGCCTGGTCAGGCGGCCGAGGACGACAACTTCGACGTGACCAAGTACGGCGACCGGGGCGGCCCCACCGACCAGCAGGTGATGGTGATCGGCATCGGCATTGCCGTGGTGCTGGTGGTCCTGCTGGCGCTGGCGGTCTTCCTGATCTGGAACCGTCGCCGGTACCGGCGCGACGCGGCCCGCGCCGCCGCCGTCCCGGACGACCTGCTCGACGGGGTCCCGCCCGGCGGCGGATACGCCCCGCCCGTTCCGGCCGGCTACCACCCGCCGGGTGCGCCGCCCGCCCCGGGCTACCCGGCGCCGGGTAGCAACCCTGCCCCGGGTGGCTACGCCCCGCCCCCCGGCCACGTCCCGCCACCGGGACCGCCGGGGACGTACCCGCCGCCCGGGGGCGGTAACCGGTCCTGATCGCCGCCGCCGTCGGCGCGCCGGCCCTCGTCGTCGTGGCCGGCCGGGTGACCTGCGCGTCACCGGCCGGCCACCGGCGTCTGCGGCGTGGGCGGTAAGGGGTCGCCTGACCGGTTCGGACCGGCTTTCCGGACTCCTCCGGCCGCCCCGGCTGTGTACCGTCTCCGGCACTGCGCCAGGATGGGACGGACACGCAGGCAGCACCCGAGGAGTTCACGATCGCCAGAAAGCCTCAACCCGAGGGCGGCCAGGCGCCGGTCGTCCAGCGGGTCCGGATCCGGTATGCCAAGCGCGGGCCGCTGCGATTCACCTCGCACCGGGACTTCGCCCGGGCCTTCGAGCGGGCGCTGCGCCGGGCCGGCGTACCGATCGCCTTCTCCCAGGGCTTCACCCCGCACCCGAAGATCTCGTACGCCTCCGCCGCGCCGACCGGCGTCGCCAGCGAGGCCGAGTACCTGGAGATCGGCCTGCGCGAGCCGGTCGACCCGGAGCAGCTGCGGATCGCCCTGGACGCCGCGCTCTCGCCCGGGCTCGACGTGCTCGACGCGGTGGAGGCCGCCGGCGGCAGCCTGCCCGACCGGATCGAGGCGTCGCACTGGCGGATCGAGCTGCCCGAGGTCGACCCGGCCGTGTTGGAGCGGGCGGTGGCGGCCTTCACCGCCGCCGGGGAGATCCAGGTCGAGCGGATGACCAAGCAGGGCCGGCGGACCTTCGACGCGCGGGCGGCCGTCATCAGCATCGATGTGCTGCCCCCGTCCGAGACGCCTTCCGGGGCGATGGCCGTACCGTGTGCGATACTCGAAGTGGTCGTACGGCAGGTCACCCCGTCCGTACGGCCCGATGACGTCCTTTCCGGCCTCCGCGTGGTGGCCGACCTGGAGCCGCCGGTCTCGCCGAGGGTGATCCGGCTGGCACAGGGCACGCTGACCGCGCAGGGCGAGATCGTCGATCCGTTGGATGCGGATCGCGACGGGGCAGCCATCGGAGAGCGCTGACCGACGGTCAGCGCTCTGGCAGGCAGACTTCGGCGGTCGCGCACCTGCGCCCGGCGGAAACACCTTTTGCGGCGACCCTGCGTGGCAGCGCTCACCCGCGCCCGGGGTAGCCAGAACTGGAGAACGTCCATGCTCGAGAACGAGCCCGAGGGCGGCGAACGGACCGGTTCGGAACCGGCCGAGGCAACCGCCAACAGCACCGACAGCACTCCCGAGGCCAAGCCGGCGCGCAAGCGGACCAGCCGGCGCAAGGCCGCCCCGCTCAACCAGCCGGAGCAGACCGACGCGCCCGCCGAGGCGCCCACCAGTGCCGGCACCACCAGCGGGGAGGCCCCGCAGGCCGAGGTCTTCGCCCCGGTCGCCGGGGAACAGGACACCGCGCCCAAGACCACCCGGCGGCGCCGCAAGGCGACCAGTGCGAAGGCGGTCGAGGAGCCGACGGTCGCCACCGGCGTGGAGGGGACCTCCGACGAGGTCGTCCCGCCGGTCAAGGTGACCCGTAGCCGGCGGCGGAAGGCCACGCCGCCGCCCGCCGAGACGATCGAGGAGTCGGCCACCGAGGCGCCCGCCGAGGCCGCAGCCGCCGAGCCTGAGGCCGCGGCCGAGCCGCAGGCGGAGGAGGGTGGCGAGCAGGCCGAGCCCTCCGCCGCCGCCACGCCGGCCGAGGAGGAGATCGCGGAGGAGACCGAGGAAGAGGAGACCACGACCCGGGAGCGCGCCGCCGCGCCCACCCCGACCGTCGAGGGCGTGGCCGAGGTGTCGCCGGCCACCGAGGCGACCCTGGCCCGCGCCGGTGGGCCGGAGGATCGGACCGGCGAGATCGCACCGGGCGCCGCCGTACCGGGGCCCGCCGAGGAACCCGTCGAGGAGCCGGCACCGACCACCCGTCGCCGCCGGGCCGCGCTGTCCGCGCCGACCGTCCTGTTCATGGCGCCGCAGCCCGAGGAGGCACCGGTCGTCCGGCCGCCCGCGCCGGCCGTCGAGGAGCCGGCCGAGGAGCCGGTGGAGACCGGCCGGCGACGCCGGCGGGGCCGCCGCGAGGCGGAGCCGGTCGAGGTCGAGGTCGAGGCCGAGGAGGAGCCGACCGCCGAGGCCGAGGAACCCGCCGAGGCGGAGGAGGACGAGGAGGAGACGGCCGCTGGCCGTCGCCGCCGCCGTCGAGGCCGCCGCGGCCGGGGCCGGGGCAAGGGCGGCGTGGAGGACCTCGAGGAGGACGAGGCCGAGGAGGCGGTCCACGCCGAGAGCGCCGAGGCCGAGGCGGACGAAGCCGAGGAGGAGGAGGCCGAGGGCGACGGGATGACCCGGCGCCGGCGCCGCCGGCGCCGCCGGGGCGCGGGCGACGTCGAGGTCGCCGCCGAGGACGGCGTCCCCACGGTCGTCAAGATCCGCGAGCCGCGCCGGCCCGTCGACGAGGTGCAGGGCGTCTCCGGCTCGACCCGGCTGGAGGCCAAGCGGCAGCGCCGCCGGGACGGCCGGGAGCAGCGGCGTACCCGGCCGCCGATCCTCAGCGAGTCGGAGTTCCTGGCCCGCCGGGAGGCGGTCGACCGGGTGATGGCGGTCCGCCAGCGCGGCGACCGGACCCAGATCGCCGTCCTCGAGGACGGCGTGCTGGTCGAGCACTACGTCACCCGCAACTCCTCCGGCACCATGGCCGGCAACGTCTACCTGGGCAAGGTGCAGAACGTCCTGCCCAGCATGGAGGCGGCCTTCGTCGACATCGGGCGGGGTCGCAACGCGGTGCTCTACGCCGGCGAGGTCAACTGGGACACCACCGGCCTGGAGGGCCGGGCCCGCTCGATCGAGCAGGCGCTCAAGTCCGGCGACTCGGTGCTGGTGCAGGTCACCAAGGACCCGATCGGGCACAAGGGCGCCCGGCTGACCAGCCACATCGCGCTCTCCGGCCGGCACCTGGTGTATGTGCCCAACGGCAACGCCTCGGGCATCAGCCGGAAGCTGCCGGACACCGAGCGCAAGCGGCTGCGGGACATCCTCAAGAAGCTGGTGCCGGACGGCGCCGGGGTGATCGTGCGGACCGCCGCCGAGGGCGCCAGCGAGGACGAGCTGGCCCGCGACGTCAAGCGGCTCCAGGCGCAGTGGGAGGACATCCAGGCCAAGGCGGCCGAGGGCGGCGCCCCGGTGCTGCTCTACGAGGAGCCGGACCTGGTCATCCGGGTGGTCCGGGACCTGTTCAACGAGGACTTCCGCGAGCTGGTCATCGAGGGTGAGCAGTCGTACGACATGGTCGAGTCGTACCTGTCGCACGTCTCGCCGGACTTGGTCGCCCGGCTGCGCCGGCACGCCGGCACCACCGACGTCTTCGCCGAGTACCGGATCGACGAGCAGATCCTCAAGGGGCTGGACCGCAAGGTCTTCCTCCCCTCCGGCGGGTCGCTGGTGATCGACCGGACCGAGGCGATGACCGTCATCGACGTCAACACCGGCAAGTACACCGGCTCCGGGGGCAACCTGGAGGAGACGGTCACCCGCAACAACCTGGAGGCGGCCGAGGAGATCGTGCGCCAGCTGCGGCTGCGTGACCTCGGCGGCATCGTGGTCATCGACTTCATCGACATGGTCCTGGAGTCGAACCGGGAGCTGGTGCTGCGCCGGCTCACCGAGTGCCTGGGCCGGGACCGGACCAAGCACCAGGTCACCGAGATCACCTCGCTGGGCCTGGTCCAGATGACCCGCAAGCGGATCGGCGCCGGCCTGCTGGAGGCGTTCAGCGAGACCTGCGAGTGCTGCAAGGGCCGCGGCGTGATCATCCACACCGAGCCGGTGCCGGAGAAGCCGCGCGGCGGTGCGGGGGAGAAGGTCAAGGCGGTCGCCTCGGCCGTCACCACCCCGGCCATCGAGGAGAAGGGTGGGCCGTCCCGGCGCCGGGGCCGCAAGGCCGCGCCGGAGAAGACCGTCGCCGAGGTGACCGACGCCCAGGCGGACGCCGACTACCACGACACGATGGGCTACGACCTGTCCCGGTACGAGACCGAGACGCCGGCCGCCCCGGCCGTGGCGGACAGCCAGGAGGGCGATTCGGCCCGGCTGGCCGCGCCGGACGACCCGGACGCGCTCGGCGAGGGCGAGGAGGAGAGCCCCGAGACCGGCCTCGGCCGGCGGCGCTCCCGGCGGGGCGGTGCGCGGCGGCGTACCCGGCCGTGAGGCGCTGACCAGCGTGGCGTTTGACGGGGCCCCTTCTCCGGCGACAGAGCCCGGGGGAGGGGCCTCGTCGTATCCGTCGGCCCCTTCGCCGACGGCGTCGCGGGCGGGAAGTGACCCCCACCGGCACCGGCGACGCGCAGTTCCGCGGGTTGACCGGTGGCCCGGTTTGGGTGGCGGGCCTGGTATGGCGTACGCTTGCCTGCGGCGCACTTTGGTGTGCCGAGTTCCCGCGTGCCCGCGCCGCCGGTGTCACAGCTACCCGGCGAGTCGCCGTGGGAACGACCGCCAGCAGCCTCAACGACAGGGAGTCCGCCTCCGATGTACGCGATCGTCAAGACCGGCGGCAAGCAGTACAAGGTCGCCGAGGGCGACGTGATCGAGGTCGAGAAGCTCGCCGGTGTCCCCGGCGACGCGGTGAAGCTCACCGCGGTGCTCCTCGTCGACGGTGACGACCTGGTGACCGACGCGGCGCAGCTTGCCAAGGTCGCGGTGTCCGGCGAGATCGCCGCGCACACCAAGGGCCCGAAGATCCGGATCCACAAGTTCAAGAACAAGACCGGCTACCACAAGCGCCAGGGTCACCGCCAGCCGCTGACCCAGGTCAAGGTGACCGGCATCTCCAGCGGGAAGTAGGTCGTCCTCCAATGGCTCACAAAAAGGGTGCGTCCAGCTCGCGTAACGGTCGCGACTCCGCGGCCCAGCGGCTCGGCGTGAAGCGCTTCGGTGGTCAGGTCGTCAACGCCGGCGAGATCATCATCCGCCAGCGGGGCACCAAGTTCCACCCCGGTGACCTGGTCGGCCGCGGTGGCGACGACACGCTGTTCGCGCTGGCCGCCGGTGCGGTCCAGTTCGGCACCAAGCGCGGTCGCAAGACCGTCAGCATCGTGCCGCAGCAGTAGTTCGCAGGCGTTGCGGGCCGTGGACCTCGAGTCCCGGCCCGCTTCGCTTTTTCAGGTGCGGGGTGGGCCCCGCTGGAAGGATTGGCGTCGTGACGACGTTCGTTGACCGGGTCGTCCTGCATCTGCAGGCCGGCGACGGCGGGCACGGCTGTGTCTCGATCCACCGGGAGAAGTTCAAGCCCTTCGGTGGCCCGGACGGCGGCAACGGCGGGCACGGCGGCAGCGTGTCGCTGGTCGTCGACCCGCAGGTGACCACGCTGCTCGACTTCCACTTCCGGCCGCACCAGAAGGCCGAGAACGGCAAGGGCGGCGCCGGCTCGAACCGGGACGGCGCCAACGGCCGGGACCTGGTGATCAAGGTGCCGAACGGCACCGTGGTGCAGACCTCGGACGGCGAGGTGCTGGCCGACCTGGTCGGCGTGGGGACCACCTTCGAGGCGGCCCGGGGCGGCCGGGGCGGCCGGGGCAACGCCTCGCTGGCCAACGCCCGGCGCAAGGCCCCCGGTTTCGCCGAGCTGGGTGAGCCCGGCGACCGGCTGGACGTGGTGCTGGAGCTGAAGAGCGTCGCCGACGTCGGCCTGGTCGGCTTCCCGTCCGCCGGCAAGTCCTCGCTGATCTCGGTGATCTCCGCCGCCAAGCCGAAGATCGCCGACTACCCGTTCACCACCCTGGTCCCCAACCTGGGCGTGGTACGGGTGGACAACCACACCTTCACCGTCGCCGACGTGCCGGGCCTGATCCCCGGGGCGGCCACCGGCAAGGGGTTGGGTCTGGAGTTCCTCCGCCACGTCGAGCGCTGCGCCGTGCTGGTGCACGTGGTCGACACCGCGACGCTGGAGCCCGGCCGGGACCCCCTCGCGGACATCGACACCATCGAGGCCGAGCTGACCGAGTACGGCGGGCTTGCCGACCGGCCCCGGCTCGTCGCGCTCAACAAGGTCGACGTGCCGGACGGGCGGGACCTCGCCGAGATCGTCCGGCCCGACCTGGAGGCACGCGGTTTCCGGGTGTTCGAGATCTCCAGCGCCACCCGGGAGGGGCTCAAGGAGCTCACGTACGCGATGGCCGAGCTGGTCGAGCAGGCCCGCAGCGCGGCGCCGCCGGCCGAGCCCACCCGGATCGTGATCCGCCCCAAGGCGGTCGACGACGCCGGCTTCACCATCGAGGCGGAGGAGGACGGCTCGTTCACCGTCCGGGGCAACCGGCCGGAGCGCTGGGTCAAGCAGACCAACTTCGACAACGACGAGGCGGTGGGCTACCTGGCCGACCGGCTGGCCCGGCTGGGCGTCGAGGAGAAGCTGGCCAAGGCCGGCGCCCAGGCCGGCGACCTGGTCCGCATCGGCGAGCGGGAGTTCGACTGGCAGCCCACCCTCTATGCCGGGGTGGACTTCACCCCGAGCGTCCGTGGTGCCGACATCCGGCTGGAGGAGAAGCCGACCCGCGTGCCGGCCGCCGAGCGGCTGGCCGCCCGTAAGGCGCGGCGGCAGCGGCCCGCCGACGAGATCGAGGCGGCGGCGCAGGACGCGGACGACGACGAGGACTGGGCGTAGCGAGTGGTCCCTTTCCGTCCGTGATCGGGTCGTTGGCCGGAAACCTCCGCGAAAACCGGCCGACCTACCGTTCGGGGGTGCTGATCGAATCCCGCCCCGCCACGGACCCCGAGCTCGCCGCCCTGGTCACCGCGCAGCAGCGCGAGCTGCGCGAGGCCGACGGCGGCCTGGACGGCCAGGCGACCGTCACCCACGACGACGGGTGCTACCTGGTCGTGGTCGACGGCGGGCGGGCGATCGCCTGCGGAGGGATCCAGGCCCTCGACGCCGGGACCGGCGAGCTGCAGCGGATGTACGTGCGGCCCGCGTACCGGGGGCGGGGCATCGCCCGGCAGCTCCTGGCCGCCCTGGAGGAGTTGGCCTTCCGGCAGGGGCACACCACGCTGTGCCTGAAGACCGGCACGTACCTCCCGGCCGCCATCGGCCTCTACCGGTCCTGCGGCTACCAGCCCATCCCGGTGTACGGGGAGCACGGCCACCACCCGTACCGCGTCTGCTTCGCCAAGCGCCTGCCGGTGGCCGTCTGACGGCGGCCCGGCCCGGGCAGTGGTCCGCCCCGGGCGGCGGCCCGGCCGGACGGCGGCGGGGCGCCGGCCGCGCTCAGGCGCTGGTCTCGGCGTGCGCGGCGGTGACCGGCTTCGACTCGGGGCTGGCGTGCTGGCGCAGCACGATGCTCAGAAGGATCAGCACGCCCACGGCGAGGAACTCGCTCTGCCAGTTCTGCATGGACTGGAACCAGAAGTCGCTGGTGCCGAGGAACTGCCAGGCGCTGATCGGGGCGGCCCCGCTCTGCAACGCCTGCTCCTCGTTGTACTCGACCACGCCGCCGAGCAGGTGGCCGCAGAACGAGCCGGCGAAGATCAGCAGCAGGGCCAGGGACAGGCTGTTGCGGTAGATCACCAGCGGGAGGCCGCCGACCCGCACCGGCCAGGGCGAGTCGGGCGTGGCCCGGCGCGCGTCGTCCTCGGGGCGGTCGCCCTGGTCCTCCGGCTTCGACTCGGCCGACCCCTTCTGCACCAGGTACGCGGTGAGCAGCACGTACCCGCCCATCTGGAGGAACTCCGACTCCCAGTTCTCGAAGACCGCCTCGGCGAAGTGCCCGCTGCCCAGGTACGCCCACCAGCTCAGCTGGGCCGCGCCGTACTGGGCCAGCTCCTCGTTGTGGGTCTGCCAGCCGAACACGCTCTGCAACAGCAGGAAGATCAGAAACGCGCTGAGCATGGCGACCGTGAGCGCGTTCTCCCGCAACCACCGCGGCATGGCGGACCTCCTCGTCCCGGATCACTCTGGGTGGTGGTCCTCCTGCCCCGGGCGATGATCGCGCAAACCCCGCCCGCGGTGTGTCGCGCCGTCCCGATCGGGTGGCAGCGCAGGTCAGGGCCGGTCGAACGGGGTGTCCAGCCGGCCGCCGGTGCCCGCGCGGGGGGACAGCAGCAGCCCCAGGAGCAGCATGCCGAAGCCGAGGAAGAGGTGCAGCCAGTTGTCGGCGTCGTTGAACGGCACGAAGTTCGCGTCGCTCTCCCGGTCGACGCCGAAGCCGTACAGCCAGATCACCAGGTAGACCGCGCCGCCACCGGCGAGGAACAGCCGCGCCCCGCCGACCCGGCGGGCCAGCACCAGCCCGACCAGGCCGAAGACCAGATGGATCAGGTTGTGCAGGATCGACACCTGGAACAGGTTGAACAGCTTCGCCCGGGAGTGGTGGCCGGCGAAGGCCAGGTCGCCGGAGTGCCAGGTGACGCCCGGGATGAAGCCGAGCACGCCGACCAGCACGAAGACGGCGGCCACCAGGAGGGCGACCTGCTGGATCGCGGGCCGGTGCCCGGCCGGGGCCCGTTCGCGCACGTCACGTGCCATCGCTGTCACCTCCGTTGCTCCAGCCGCCGCCCGGGCGGGGCAGACCCTCCATTGTGAGATCGGGGCGGGGCGGCTCCGCAGAGAAATGACGAATCAGGCATGGACCGGGCAACGGCGGTGGCAGGCCGCGAGCCGTCGCGTGCGCGGAGGTGCGCCTGTGCCGTTTCGACGTCTTCTCGGGGGGTAGCGCTGCGGGGCGCGGGCGTGCCCAGGCGCCCGGGTGGAGGAGGCGTGATGACCAGCAGTGGGATGAGGTGGGTGCTCGGCGGGGCCGCCACGGTGACCGCGCTCGGGGTCGGCCGGATGGTGGCCCGGCGGCGGCGCCGGCACCAACCCGACCGGGAGGGGGGCTGGTACGTCGTCCACCGAGGGATCACCGTGAACCGGCCGAGAGACGCGGTGATCGGCTTCTGGACGGGTCAGGAACGGCTGGACCGCGGGCTGGCCGAGTGGGCGACCCTGGAGCGGCTCGACGACAACCGGTGGCGCTGCGTGGCCAGTGACCCGGCGGGCGGCGGCACCGAGTGGCGTGCCGAGCTCACCGTCGACGGCCCGGGCCGGCTGAGCTGGCGGGTGACGGAGGGGCCGGTCGCCGAGCGGGGCCGGGTCGAGTTGGTCCCGGCACCGCAGGGCCGGGGCACCGAGATCCGCGCCGAGCTGCGCTGGCGGTCCGGCCGGGTACGCCGGCTGCTCGGCCTGGCCAGCCGGCACGATCCCGACCTGGCCCTGCGCAGCGCGCTACGCCGGATCAAGTCGCTGATCGAGACCGGCCAGGTGCTGGACACCCGGCACGACCCGTCGGGGCGTAGCCCGAAGCAGGAGCAGGCGACGGACCGGATCCGGGAGCGGCTGACGGTGGGGGGCCGGCCGTGAAGGCGCTGTGCTGGGAGGGCGTCCGCAAGCTGGCCGTACGTGACGTGCCGGAACCGACGATCCGCGCGGCCGGCGACATCATCGTCAGGGTCCGGGCGAGCAGCGTCTGCGGCTCGGACCTGCACCTGATCAACGGCTACCTGCCGGCGATGCGGGAGGGCGACATCCTCGGCCACGAGTTCATGGGCGAAGTGGTGGAGACCGGCCCGGACGTACGCCGGATCAAGATCGGCGACCGGGTCGTGGTCGGCTCGGTGGTGGCCTGTGGCGGCTGCTGGTACTGCCGCACCGAGCAGTACTCGCTCTGTGACAACTCCAACCCGCAGCCGGTCTTCAGCGAGAAGCTGTGGGGCCACGCGCCGGCCGGCATCCTCGGCTACTCGCACGCGGCCGGCGGCTACTCGGGCAGCCATGCCGAGTACATCCGGGTGCCGTTCGGCGATGTCGGGGCGTTCACCGTCCCCGAGGGGGTGCCGGACGACTCGGTGGTGTTCGCCTCCGACGCCATGCCGACCGGCTGGATGGGGGCCGACTTCTGCGGCCTGAAGGGCGGCGAGGTGGTCGCGGTCTGGGGCGCCGGCGGGGTGGGCCAGATGGCCGCCCGGTCCGCGCAGATCCTCGGCGCCGAGCGGGTGATCGTCATCGACCGGCTGCCGGATCGGCTCTCCGCCGCAGCGCGCCGGTGGGGCGTCGAGACGATCAACTACGCGGAGACCGACGTGCTGGAAGCGCTGCGCGAGCTGACCGCCGGGCGGGGGCCGGACGCCTGCATCGAGGCGGTTGGCATGGAGTCGCACGACGTGGGGCCGATCCACGCGTACGACAAGGGGAAGCAGGCGACCCGGGTGACCACCGACCGGCCGACCTCGGTCCGGCAGGCGATCATGGCCTGCCGCAAGGGTGGCACGGTGAGCATCATCGGGGTGTACGGCGGCCTGGTCGACAAGTTCCCGCTCGGCGCGGCCATGAACAAGGCGCTGGTGCTGCGGATGGGGCAGATGCACGCCCAGCGCTACATCCCGATGCTGCTGGACCGGATCGCGGTCGGCGAGATCGATCCGGGCTACCTGGCCACCCATCCGATGTCCCTCGAGCAGGGGGCCCGGGGCTACGAGATCTTCGAGAAGAAGGAGGACGGCTGCCTGCGTACCGTCCTGCACCCGCAGGCGGCCTGAGCGTCTTTCGGGCTTCCACCACGACGGCAGCGCGGCGGCCGATTCGATCAGGTAGCGGCGGGGTACAGGAGGCGGCATGCCTGGTCAGATCGAAGAGACCCCGTTGCGTTGGGCGGCCCCGCTGCCGAAGGAGGGCTGACCGATGGTGGACCGGATCGCCGACCCGTGGGGGCCGCGCACCCCGTACGGGCCGGGGGAGCGCTGGCCGGTGCGGGTGGACACCTTCCTCGCCGACGGGCACACCGAGGCGGACGTGCAGCGCTGGGTGCCGAGCGCCTCCATCCTGCACTCCAACGGCGACGCGATGGACATCGCGGTGGTCGACGACCGGATCGTCGGCGTCCGTGGCCGGGCCGGGGACCGGATCAACCACGGCCGGGTCGACCCGAAGGACCTGTACGGCTGGCAGGCCAACCACGACCCGGACCGGCTGCGCCGGCCACTGGTCCGCGAGGGCGACCGCCTGGTGGAGACCGACTGGGACACCGCGATGGGCCGGATCGTGGCCCGCTCGAAGGAACTGCTGAACGGGCCCGGCGGCTGGGGACACTTCGGCTTCTACACGACCGGGCAGCTCTTCCTGGAGGAGTACTACACGCTCTCGGTGATCGGGAAGGCCGGGATCGGCACCCCGCACATGGACGGCAACACCCGGCTCTGCACCGCCACCGCCGCCTCGGCGCTCAAGGCGTCGTTCGGCACCGACGGGCAGCCCGGGTCGTACACCGACGTGGACCACTGCGACGCGATCGCGCTCTGGGGGCACAACGTCGCGGAGACCCAGACGGTGCTGTGGATGCGGATGCTGGACCGGCGGCGCGGGCCGAACCCGCCGGCGATGCTCGCGGTCGACCCCCGCGCCACCCCGGTGGCCCGGGAGGCCGACGTGCACCTCGCGCTGCGCACCGGCACCAACGTCGCCCTGCTCAACGGCCTGCTCCGCGAGCTGATCCAGCGCGGCTGGTACGACGAGGAGTACGTCCGGGCGCACACCCTCGGCTTCGACGAGCTGTGCCAGGTGGTCGAGGACTACCCGATCGCCAAGGTCGCCGAGATCTGCGACGTGCCGGCGCGCGACATCGAGCGGGCCGCCGAGCTGCTCGGCCACTCGGACCGGCTGCTCTCCACCGTGCTGCAGGGCTTCTACCAGTCCAACCAGGCCACCGCGGCGTCCTGCCAGGTGAACAACCTGCATCTCATCCGGGGCATGATCGGCCGACCCGGCGCCGGGATCTACCAGATGAACGGCCAACCGACCGCACAGAACAACCGGGAGTGCGGCGCCGACGGCGACCTGCCGGGCCTGCGCAACTGGGAGAACCCCGAGCACGTCGCCGAGCTGGCCCGGCTCTGGAACGTCGAGGTCGACACCATCCCGCACTGGTCGCCGCCGACCCACGCCATGCAGATCTTCCGGTACGCCGAGCAGGGCTCGATCAAGCTGCTCTGGATCTCGGCGACCAACCCGGCCGTCTCCCTGCCCGACCTGGCCCGGATCCGCCGGATCCTGGCGAAGCCGGAACTGTTCGTGGTGGTGCAGGACCTCTTCCGCACCGAGACCGCCGAGCTGGCCGACGTGGTGCTGCCGGCGGCCACCTGGGGCGAGAAGACCGGCACCTTCACCAGCGTCGACCGGACCGTGCACATCTCCGACAAGGCGGTCGACCCGCCCGGGGAGGCCCGCGCCGACCTGGACATCTTCCTCGACTACGCGCGCCGGATGGACTTCCGGGACGCCGACGGAAACCCGCTGATCAGGTGGACCGACCCCGAATCCGCCTTCCGGGCGTGGCAGGAGTGCTCGCGCGGCCGGCCCTGCGACTACACCGGGATCACCTACGAGCGGCTGCGCGCCGGCGGCATCCAGTGGCCGTGCAACGACGAGCACCCGGACGGCACCGAACGGCTCTACACCGACGGCGTCTTCAACACCGACCCGGACTACTGCGAGACGTACGGCCAGGATCTGTCGACCGGGGCGGAACTGCTGCCCGACGAGTATCGCGCCAAGGAGCCGGGCGGGCGGGCGTTCCTGCACGCGGCGCCGTACCAGCCGTCCCCCGAGGTGCCCAGCGACGCGTACCCGCTGCTGCTCACCACCGGCCGCACCGTCTACCACTTCCACACCCGCACCAAGACCGGGCGGGCCACCCAGCTGGTGCACGCGGCGCCCGAGGTCTGGGTGGAGCTCAATCCGGACGACGCCGGGAAGCTCGGCGTGGGGGAGGGGGACCTGGTCCGGGTCGAGTCGCCGCGCGGCCTGCTCCGGGCCCGGGCCCGCATCTGCGGGGTACGCCCCGGCGTGGTGTTCGTCCCCTTCCACTACGGCTACTGGGACGCGGACGGCGACGGGCACACCCGGGCGGCGAATGAGCTGACGATCACCGCCTGGGATCCGGTCTCCAAGCAGCCGATCTTCAAGGTGGCGGCGGTCCGGGTGGTGAAGGAGGCGGACTCGGGTGGCCGTCCCTCGCCCGCGCCCACGGTCGGCGGTCCCGCTCCGGTGGACCCCTCGGGTGTCCCGGCCACCGTCGGCGGACCGGCCGCCGAGGCGTCCGCGAGGGAGGAGTGACCGTGCATCTCGCGCACTATCTCGGGTTGCTGCACAAGGCCCAGGCTCGGCTCGGCGACGCCTACCTGGAGGTCGGCGAGGCCCACCGCGACGAGCCGGACGTCTTCCACCTCTGCCAGCGACTGGCCGCCCGGTGCCGCCGGCAAGCGGAGCAGCTGGCGCCGGTCGCCCGCCGGTACGCCGAGGACGCCCCGGCCGAGCCGGACCGGCTGCACTCGCAGCTCTTCTCCGGGACCCGGACCGGCGGGCTCGGGCTGCTGCGGGACCTGCAGGACCTCTACCTGATGGCGGCGGAGTGCGACATCAGCTGGACGGTGGTGGGGCAGGCCGCGTACGGGGCCCGGGACGAGGAGCTGCTGGGGGTGGTGAAGGCCGGCGAGCAGGAGACCGCGACCCAGCTCAAGTGGCTGCGTACCCGGATGAAGCAGGCTGCCCCGCAGGCGCTGGTGGTCGCCGACTAGCTGTTCCGCCCGGTGCAGTCGGGGACGCGGCTGGCGGGTGGTTGGCCGCGCAGGTAAGCGAGGACGGCGAGGACTCGCCGGTTGTCCTCCTCGGCCGGTGGCAGGTCGAGCTTGGTGAAGATGCCGGTGATGTGCTTGCCTACCGCGGCCTCGCCGACCACCAGCGTCCGCGCGATCGCCGCGTTCGACCGGCCCTCCGCCATGAGCGCCAGCACCTCACGCTCCCGCTCGCTGAGCCGCTGCAACGGATCCCGGCGCCGACGGAGCAGCTGCTGGACCACCTTCGGGTCGACGATCGTGTCGCCGGCGGCGACGCGGCGCACCGCCTCGGCGAACGTGGTGACATCGGTGATCCGGTCCTTGAGTAGGTAGCCGACCCCGGCGTCACCGCCGATGTCCAGCAGCTCCCCGGCATAGGTCAGCTCGATGTACTGGCTCAGCACGAGTACCGCGAGATCCGGGTACGCCGTGCGCAGGGCGATCGCCGCGCGCAGCCCTTCGTCGGTAAAGTCGGGTGGCATCCGTACATCGGTCAGCACCAGGTCCGGCCGGTAGGCCGAGACGGCGGAGGCGAGCGCGGCGGCATCCCCCACGGTCCTGACCACGTCGTACCCGAATCGGCTGAGCAGGCCGGCGATGCCCTCCCGGATCAGGACACCGTCCTCGGCGAGGACGACTCGGATCGGCTGGTCCGATGGCATGGCAGCTCCACGCGTAGCAGGGTCGGCCCGCCGAGCGGGCTGGTCAGCGTCAGTCTGCCGGCCACCACCGCGATCCGGTCGGCGAGGCCGGTCAGTCCACTGCCCCGGGCCGCGTCGGCACCACCGCGGCCGTCGTCGGCCACCTCGACGACCAGCCGGTCCGCCTGCATCCGGCCGCTGACCTGGATCCGGGTCGCGCCGCTGTGCTTGGCGGCGTTCGCCAACGCCTCGCAGACCACGAAGTAGGCGGCCGTCTCGACGGCGGACGGTGGGCGCGTCGGCAGCGCGACGTCCACGTCGACCGGGATCGGCGAGCGGTCGGCCAGTTCGGCGACGGCGGCGGGCAGGCCCCGGTCGGAGAGGATCCGCGGATGGATGTCCCGGATCAGGTCACGCAACTCCGCCAGGGCCAGGTTCGCCTGGTCGTGCGCCCGTTGCACCAGCGTCGGCACCTCGGCGGGGGCGGCCAGCCGGGCCAGTCCGAGGGTGATGCCGAGGGCCACCAGCCGCTGCTGCGCGCCGTCGTGCAGGTCACGCTCGATGCGGCGCCGCTCGGCGTCGAACGCGTCGACGAGCCGCGCGCGTGACCGGGTCAGGTCCCGTACCCGCCGGACGAGTTCGTTGTCGCGGGGTGCCAGCAGCGCCCGGGCGAGGGCGCCGCGCGCCGCACCGTACCCGGCGACCAGGTACGCCGCGGGCACCAGCAGAACCACGCCGATCGGCACCGCGGCCCACGCGGCGGCGGATGAGGTCAGCAGTACGGCCTTGAGCAGCTTCACCTCGCCGTCTCCGCCGAGGGCCTGCGCCCCGGGCGCGGTGAGCAGTGAACCGGGTACGCCGAGCGCGCAACCGACCACCAGCAGGTCGAGCGGCCAGAGCAGGGTGGCCAGCAGGACCGTGTAGCCCAGCTCGCGCCAGGTGGCCGGCTCGCGGTACCGCTGGCGCAGCCAGGCGCGCAGCCCGGGGCGTTCGGGCACCTGGTGCGGGTCGGCGATCGGCTCGGCGTCGACCAGCCACAGCCGGCGGCGCTCCACCGCTCCGACGGGGAGCCCGACCAGCGTGGCGGCGACCAGCAGCGGCACGCCGACCAGCGCGACGGCCGACACCACACCCAACGCGATGAGTGTGACCAGGACCGCGAGCACCACGACGCCGACCGGCAGGCCGCTCAGCAGGTACGCCGCCGCCCGCCACGGCCAGGCCGACACCACCAGGTCACGGCGGGGCAACGCCTTCCCGGTGCTCCGAACAGACATGCGGGTGACGGTACGGTCGATCGACGCCGGCCCGGAAGTCGGCCAGCCCGAGGGTGCGGGTAGAAGAAGCTCTACCCCGAGAGTCGACCGTGACCTACTGCCCCGGCCTCGGCGAACCGGTGTGCTTGCCGACATGGATGAAACAGTGCGGTTGCGGTCCGTGCGTCGGACGTACGGCACCGGGGCCGGCGCGGTCACCGCGCTCGACGACGTGACGATCGGCTTCGCCGCCGGGACCTTCACCGCGATCATGGGTCCGTCCGGCTCCGGCAAGTCGACGCTGCTGCAGTGCGCGGCCGGCCTGGACCGGCCGGACAGCGGCAGCGTCGTGGTAGCCGGTGTGGAGCTGACCGGGCTCAGCGAGAAGCGGCTGACCCTGCTACGGCGGGAGTCGATCGGGTTCGTGTTCCAGACGTTCAACCTCCTGCCGATGCTCACCGCGGCGCAGAACGTGGCATTGCCGGCGCGGTTGGCCGGACGGCGACCAGGCCGCGCCGCGATCGCCCGGGCGCTCGCCGACGTGGGGCTGGCGGGGCGGGAACGCCACCGGCCCGGTGAGCTGTCCGGGGGCCAGCAGCAGCGGGTCGCCATCGCCCGCGCGCTGGTCACCCGCCCCGCGGTGGTGTTCGCCGACGAGCCGACCGGCGCCCTGGACAGCGGCACCGGCCGGGACGTACTGGCCAAGCTGCGCGACCTCGTCGACACCCAGCGGCAGACGATCATCATGGTGACCCACGACCCGGTCGCCGCCGGGCACGCCGACCGGGTCGTGTTCCTCGCCGACGGCAGGCTCGTCGGTGAGCTGACCGCACCGACCGCCGAGACCGTCGCCGCCCGGATGACCCGGTGGGCGGTCCCCGCATGCTGAGCCTCGCCGTACGCACCCTCGTCACCCGGTGGGTCACCCTCGTCAGCACCTTCATCGCGCTCGCCGTCGGGGTCGGCCTGGTGGGCGCGACCGGCCAGGTCATCGGGGGTACGCTCACCGCGCCGCCGCGCCCCGCCCAGCGGTACGCCGCCGCGCCGGTGGTGGTCAGCCCGGTCGACGAGTTGCGGGTCACCACCGTGAACGGCCCCGCCGCCAGGCCCCTGGCCGAGCCACGCGGGTTGGCCGAGGACCTGGTCGCCCGCCTCGGCGCGCTCGGGCCGGTCGTCGTCGACCGCACGTTCTACGCCCAGCTCCCCGACGGTGGTGCCGACCAGGTCGGGCATCCGTGGTCGGCGGCGGCCGTCACGCCGTACCGGATGCTGGCCGGACGCCCACCGGCAGCGGCCGGGGAGATCGTGGTCGCCGAGCGGGCCGCCGCGGTCGGCGACCGGGTGACCGTGCTGACCGGCGCGGGCGCCCGCGCGTACACGGTGGTCGGAGTCACCGCCGTGGTGCCCTTCGAACGCGCCATCTTCTTCACCGACGCCGAAGCCGCGCGGATCTCGCCCCGAATCGACGCGCTGGTGATGTCCGCACCCGCGCCGCGCGTCCGACAGGCGATCGGTGCCGACGCGGTGCTGCACACCGGGCCGGGGCTGCGCCGGCTCGACCCCGACCTGCGCCGCGACGCCGAGGCGCTGACCGCGGCGAACGCGCTCGCCGGTACGGCCGGCGGCGTCGCGGTCTTCGTTTCGATCTTCGTCGTCGCCGGCACGTTCGCGTACGCGTTGGCCCAGCGCCGGCGGGAGCTCGCCCTGCTCCGGATGGCCGGTGCCACCCCCGGACAGGTACGCCGACTGATCTTCGCCGAGGCGACGGTCGTCGCGCTCCTGGCGTCCGCCGCAGGCTGGCAACTGGCCCGGCTCGGCGGCCCTCGGCTGGCCGGCTGGCTGGTCGAGCTCGGCCTCGCGCCGCCCTGGTTCACCGCGTCCCAGTCCCCGATTCCGCTGGTCATCGCGTTCGCACTGGGGATGGCCGCCGCGTTGATCGGAGTCTGCTCCTCCGCCTGGCAGGCCGGGCGGATCCGGCCGGTGGAGGCGATCCGCCAGGCCGCGGTCGAATCGGGGGCGATGAGCGTGGGGCGCTGGATCGGCGGACTCGGCGTGCTCGTCGGGGCCCTTGCCATGCTGCTCTGGCCGCTGCTCGACACGCCGGCCGATGCGCTGAAACGCAAGCAGTACATCCCCATGATCATGCTGCTGGTGGTGGCCTTCGCGCTGCTCGCTCCGGTGCTCGTACCGCGCGTGGCGCAGTTGTTGGCCGGGCCGCTGGCGAACCGTGGCGGCGTCACCGGGACAGTGGTGGGCCAGACCGTGCTGACCGCGGCCCGGCGCACGGCCGCGACAGCGGCACCCGTGCTGCTCACCGTCGGCCTGGCCGCCGGACTGCTCTCGGCCACCGCGACCGTGGACCGGGCCCGGGCCGTCGAGCGGCGGGCGCAGCTCGCCGGTGACTACCTGGTCCTGCCCGCCGGTACGCCGGGCCTCAACCGAGAGGTGGTCGACCGGGTACGCCAGATCCCCGGCCTGCGAACCCGGGTGGTCTACCCGACCTCGGTGTACGACGTGGAGGACGGTGAGGCGCTCATCCAACACGGTGCCCACGCGACGACCGGGGACGCCCCGCTCGACCTGCTGGCCCTCCCGGTGCTCGACGGATCCCTCGACGATCTGCGCGACGACACCATCGTGGTCGACCAGGAATGGGGCCGCCGGGTCGGCGAACCGGTACGGATCTGGCTCGGCGACGGCACTCCCGTGTCGCTACGGGTCGCGGCGGTGATCCGCGACGGCGCGGGCGGCAACGGTGCCTACCTGACCGGCCGCTACGCCGGCGCCGCGCTCGCCGAGCGCATACAGGTGCAGCTGCCGACGGACGTCGACCGGGCGGCGGCAGAGCGGGCCCTGCGAGCGGCGATCGCCGGGCTGGGGGCGACCCTGACCACGCCGGACCAGTGGTCGACCGCGACCGCCGCGCACCGCAACCGGGCCAGCGCGATCGGGCTGCGGGTGGTGCTCGGAATCGCGCTGCTCTACGCGATTCTGGCCATCACCGGCACCATGCTCATGGCGGCCCGGGACCGCGCCCGCGACCTGACCCTGCTGCGGCTGGCGGGCGCGACGGCGCGCCAGATCCTCTGGATCGTCGCCACCGAGGCCCTCCTCGTGGTGGCGTTGGGCGTGGCGCTCGCCGGCGGCGTCACCGGACTCACCCTCGGCGGCCTGTGGGTGGCACTACTGCAACTGGTCGGCCCGGCAGCGGTCGTGCTGCCCGGGCAGCCGGTCGCGGGGGTGGTGGCGGCCTCGGCACTCGTCGCGCTGCTCAGCTCGGTGCTGCCGGCCGCGCTTGGACTGACCGCTCTCGGTCGACGGCGACCCGGGCCACGGCGGCCGGCTCCCGCGCGCGGCCGGAGGTTCACTCCGCCCGGCGGACGCCGTCGATGACGAACCCGGAGGGCAACTGGGTGGGCATCCGGGCCAGGTCGAGCGCCAGGTCCTGCGGCGGGACCCGGTAGCTCATCGCGCAGGTCAGGTTGCTGACCGCCTGCTTCATCAGCTCGATGGTGAGCCACTCGCCGGGGCAGCGGTGGCCGGTGAAATGGTCACCACCGCCCTGCGGGATGAGGCTGAACGGGTCGCCCCGCCAGCCGATGAACCGCTCCGGCCGGAACTGTTCCGGCTCCGGCCACAGCTGCAGGTGGTGGTTGGTGGCGTACAGGTCGAGCAGCACCCGGCGACCCTGGGGGAACCAGTGTCCCTGCCACTCGAAGGAGCGCCGCACCCGCGCGGCCAACAGGGGGAAGAAGGGGTTAACAACTGCTCTCGATTGGGTGGTCTCTGGCGTCCTTGAGCGTGCTATGGTGATCGGGTGAATTTGAAGGAGTGGGCGGCGTCTCAGGGCATCGCGTATGTCACCGCGCGGCGGCAGTACGCGGCTGGGACGCTGCCTGTTCCTACGTACCGGCTGGGTCGACTCATCATGGTGGGTGAGCCGCTGCCTGCTGCCTCGGCTGGCGTCGAGCGGGTGGTGGTGTACGCCCGGGTCTCGTCGGCCGACCAGCGCGCTGACCTTGACCGGCAGGTCGCTCGGGTCGTCACGTGGGCGACCGGGCAGGACCTGCCGGTGTCGCAGGTGGTGACCGAGGTCGGGTCCGCGCTGGACGGGCAGCGCAAGAAGTTCCTCGCGCTGCTGCGCGACCCGGCGGTTACGACCATCGTGGTGGAGCACCGTGACAGGTTCGTCCGCTTCGGTGCCGAGTATGTCGAGGCGGCGCTGACCGCGCAGGGCCGCAAGTTGTTGGTGGTCGACCCGGCGGAGGGCGACGACGACCTGGTCCGGGACGTCACGGAGATCTTGACCTCGTTGTGTGGGCGTCTTTACGGCCGTCGGGCTGGGGCGGATCGGGCGCGCCGGGCGGTCGAGGCCGCCACCACACAGGACCCGCCGTCGTGAAGGCGTTACAGGCGTACCGGTTCGCTCTGGACCTGACGCCGTTGCAGGAGCGGGCGGTGCTGGCGCATGCGGGCGCGGCCAGGGTGGCGTACAACTGGGGCCTGGCCCGGGTGAAGGCGGTCATGGACCAGCGCGCCGCGGAACGCTCCTACGGCACGCCCGAGGAACTGCTGACTCCGGCCGTCGGGTGGAATCTCGCCGCGTTGCGCAAGGCGTGGAACCAGGCGAAGTCGGATGTGGCGCCGTGGTGGGCTGAGTGTTCCAAGGAGGCGTTCAACACCGGCTTGGACAACCTGGCGCGCGGC
>NZ_JBUEGB010000054.1:0-45887 GCF_054963695.1 Micromonospora sp. RTBAU3-60
AAGGACTCCTGCCCTGCGGAACCGGAGACCCGCACGTACAGGCCCTCCAACCGAAGACGCCCGCCGCCGCTGGAGACCTTCATCGCCTCGACATCAATCGAGGAAAACCGCCGCTCACGGCCCACCCACGTCACTGGAATCTTCCCCGAATCAGCCCACAGGCGAAGCGTCGCAGGGTGAACACCAAGCCGCTTCGCGGCCTTCGCAAGCCGAAGAAGTTCCACACGATCATCCTACGATCAATGAGGATCCCTAATCAAACTAGTCAGCCTGGTGAAGCTCGTCCACGACGCCATCCAGTTGAGCTGATTCGTCCCGTGCGGTGAACGCCTCCACAGTGGGGCGACTGGCGGGTCGCGACAGGAGTAGAAGCTGCTGGATGAATGTTTCGCCACTCGTCGGATGATCGGCTGCAAGGGGCACCGTAGCGTCGATGCAATTCACCTCGCGCGGGTCTGGTCACTGAACGTGACCGCCCGGGTGAGTGCTGCGGATGGGCGTGGCGGGCCGCCCTCGGGCGGTGGTGGATCGGCGTTCCGTGCTGTCTTTTCCAACCCCGAGAGGAGCAACGGTGCCTCTGCATTGGCGTCCATCCCGTGGTCGTCGCAACGCTGCGTTGTTGTTGTCCACGACCCTGGTCGCGTCGGTGACGTCGTTGGCCGGGGGACCGGCCTGGGCGGAGCCCGACGGGGCCGGTCCGAAGAATCCGATTTTCCTGACCGGCCCGAACGAGGGCGCGGCGAACGACATCGCCGTGTCCTATGTGCGCGCGCATCCGGACGACTACGGTGTCCGTGCCGCGGACGTGAGTGATCTGGCGGTGGCGTCGAGCTACACGAGTCGCCACAACGGGGTCACGCACGTGAACCTGGCGCAGCGGTACAAGGACCTGGAGGTGTTCGGGGCGACCGCGACGGTGAGCGTCGCCCGGGACGGCAGTGTCGTCTTCGTCGGTGACAGTCTGGTGTCCGGCCTGTCGGAGAAGGCCTCCGGCACCGCGTCCTTGGATGCGGTCGAGGCCGTGCAGGCCGCCGCCGACGCCCTGGATCTGGCCGAGCCGGCCAGCCCGAAGGTGATGAGCCGCAGCGCCGGCGCGGCGCAGCGGACGATGGTGTCCGGTGGTGGGATCTCGGATCAGCCGATCCCGGCGAAGCTGGGCTGGCAGCCCACCGACGACGGACTGCGGCTGGCCTGGCAGCTGGTGATCGACGACTCCTCCGACGTGCACCTGTGGAACGCCAGCATCGACGCCCAGACCGGTGAGCTGCTCAACGCCGACGACTGGACCCATCAGGACAGTCCTGCGGAGCTGGCCGCAACGCTCGGCCGCCGGGAGGCTCCCGCCACGAAGGTCGCCACCGCCATCATTCCCGCGACGAAGGTCAGCCCCCCGAATCCGGCCGATGACGGGTCCAGCTACCGCGTCTTCGAGTTCCCCAAGGGCGACCCGAACGACGGCCCGCAGACCCTGGTCACCAACCCGGCGGACGGGGACGCCTCGCCGTACGGCTGGCACGACACCGACGGCGCCCCGGGTGCCGAATACACCATCACCCGGGGCAACAACGCGCACGCCTACACCGACCGGGACGCCAACAACCAGATCGACCCCGGCAGCTCCGCCGAGGGCGGCGCCGGCCTCACCTTCAACTTCCCCGCCGACCTGAACGAGCACCCGCAGACCTACACGCAGGCCGCGGTGGTGAACCAGTTCTACTGGTGCAACATCGTCCACGACCTGAGCTACCGGTACGGGTTCGACGAGGCGTCCGGCAACTTCCAGGTCAACAACTACGGCCGGGGTGGCACCGGCGGCGACGACGTGCAGTGCGAGGCGCACGACGGCTCCGGCCAGAACAACGCCAACTTCTCCACGCCGGCGCTGGACGGTGGCCGCCCCCGGATGCAGATGTTCCTCTGGCCGGGCAACCAGTTCGGCCTGCCCAACACCGTGACCATCGACGGCGGCTCCGCCGCCGGCACCTACGAGGCGGAGTACGCGCGGTTCACTCCCGCGCCCACCAGCGCCGGCTTCGCCGGCGAGGTGGTGCTGGTCAACGACGGCGTCGGGGCGACCGGCGACGGCTGCACCGCCTACAGCCTGACCCAGGGCGCGATCGCCGTGGTCGACCGGACCAGCGGTTGCAACTTCTACACCCAGGTGGCCAACGCGGAGAAGGCCGGCGCCGCCGCAGTGGTGGTGGTCAACAACGTCGCGGGCGCCCCGGCGGTGATGAGCGGATCCATGAGCCCGGCGGTCGGCATTCCCGCGGTCATGGTGAGTCAGGCCGACGGCAACCGCATCAAGGCGGGGCTCCCGGCGTCCGGGCGGGTGCAGCGGAACCTGGCCCGGCCGGCGATGCGGGACGCCTCGTTCCGCTCGGAGACGATCTTCCACGAGTACGGCCACGGCGTCTCGAACCGGCTCACCGGCGGTCCGACGGTAAACTGCCTCACCGGCGAGGAGCAGATGGGCGAGGGTTGGAGTGACTTCCTCGCGATCACCGCGCTGCTCAACCCCGCCATCGACGACCCGGAGAAGGCCCGCGGGTACGGGCAGTACGCGCTGTTCCAGGACAGCCGGGTCGGTGGGGGTATTCGGCCGCGGCCGTACTCGCGGAACATGGAGATCCAGCCGTTCACCTACGACAGCATCAAGACCGGCGGCTGGCTGGACGGCACGTCGCTGGCCGCTCCGCACGGCATCGGTCACGGCTGGGCGGCCGTGCTGTGGGACATGACCTGGGACCTCGTTGACCGGCACGGGTTCAACCCGAACGTCTACGAGGGGTGGAACACCGGCGGTAACAACCTGGCTCTGCAGTTGGTGATCGACGGGTTGAAGATGCAGGGTTGTGGTCCGGGCTTCGTGACCGGCCGCAATGCGATCATCGCCGCGGACGCCGCCCTTACGGGTGGGGAGAACGCCTGTACTCTCTGGGCTTCCTTCGCCCGTCGTGGTCTGGGCTACAGCGCGGTGCAGGGCACCACCGGTCGCAACGACAACGCGGAGGCGTTCGACACCCACCCGTCCTGCCGGGGTGACTTCGTCGGCCGCTCGGCGCAGCCGGCGCTGAACACCGTCATCGCCGGTGACGCCGCGCCGATGAAGTTCCAGCTGTCGGCGAACCGGGGCCTGGACATCCTCGCCTCCGGGTCGCCGTACTCGCGGCTGGTCGACTGCGACACGCTCAAGACCGTCAACCCGGACGGGTCGGTCACCCCGCGGCCGACCCCGGTCGCCGCGCGCAACCCGGGCGGGTCGAGCATGTCGGTCAGCGCCAACGGTCAGTACAACTACCCGTGGAAGACCGACCCCGCCTGGGCCGGCACCTGCCGCGAGTTCGTCCTGACCCTCGACGACGGATTCCAGTACCGCGCCTACTTCAAGTTCACCAGCTGAACCCGTAACACGCCGGAGGGGGCGTCCCGGACCCGGGCGCTCCCTCCGGCCACGGGGTGACAGGTGCGGGCCAGCTCCCTACGGAGCTGGCCCGCATCGTCGCCGGACAGGTTCGACGGTCAGCCGACCGACTTGTTGTAACCGTCGATGGCGCCCTGGACGCTCGCGGCGGCATCCTTCATGGCCTGCTCCGCCGGCTTGCTACCGACGATCGCGGCCTCCAGGCCGTCCTCCGACGCCTTGCGCGCCTGCGGCATCACACCGAGCAGGCAGCCGGCCGACGCGACCGACGGGGGCAGCGCGTGCAGCTGATCCACGGCGGTACGGAACTGGGGGAACTTCGCCATCCAGTCCTTGTCGATCTGCTCGTCCAGCGCCTTGGGGTTGATCGGCACGTAGCCGGTGCCGGTGTGCCACTTGGCCTGCGCGGCCGGGCTGGACGCGAACTTCACGAACTCCCAGGCGGCCCGCTTCTGCTGCGCGCTGTGACCGACGCCGCCGATCCACAGCGAAGCCCCGCCGATGATCGGTCCCCCCGCCGACGAGCTGTCCAACTTCGGGTACGGGGCGGTGAGCACGGTGAACTTACCCTTCGCCGCGTCCACGTAACCGCGCAGCACGCTGGTCGACTCCAGGTGCATGGCGACCGTACCCGCCTTGAACGCGGCCTGCGCGTCGTCGGTCTTGCGCCCGGTGTTGGTCGCGTAGCCGCCCTTCACCAGGTCCGCCCACCACTGCGCGACGTGTACCGCGGACTCCTGGTCGAACTGCACCTTCGAGGCCAGGCCCGCCCGGCCGTTGCCGTGGTCGCAGTATTCCTTGCCGTCGGTGGCGAGCAGCTGCTCCAGCAGCCAGCCGTAGATCGCGGCGCCGAAGCCGTACTGGATGGTCTTGCCGCCGGCGTCCTTGACGGTCAGCTTCTTCGCCAGCTCGCCGATCTCGGTGAGGGTCCGCGGCGGCTTCGTCGGGTCGAGCCGGGCCCGCTCGAACGCCTCCTTGTTCAGATACAGCAGGGGAGTGGAGGAGTTGAACGGCATCGACCACAGCTTGCCGTCGATGGAGTAGTAGTTGGCGATGTTCGGCTCGATGTCGGCCGTGTTGAACGAGTCCTTCTCGGCGAACTTGTACATCGGCACGACCTGCTTCGAGTCGACCATGAAGCGGGTGCCGATGTCATAGATCTGCACCAGCGCCGGCGTGCTCTTCTGCTGGACCGACGCCTTGTACTTGGCGATCGTCTCGTCGTAGCTGCCCTGGAAGACCGCCTTGACCTCGACCTTGCCCCCGCTCTGGGCGTTGAAGTCGGCGACCAGTTGGTCGACCGCCTCGGCGTTCGCCCCCTTCATCGAGTGCCAGAACTCGATGGTGGTCTTGCCCGAGGCCTTCTCGAGCACCTCGGCGCCGGGTGCGTCGAGCGCGTCGCTGCCGGCGTCGGATCCCGAGCCGCCGCACGCGCCCATCGCCGCGACGGCGACCAGGGCGACGAATGCCGTCATGGTTCGGCGGAGCCGAAGTTTGGTCATGCGCTCTCCTTCTGTCGGTTCAACGCAGCGCGCCGGCGGTGAGCCCGCGGACGATGTAGCGCTGACCCAGGATCACGACGGCCAGCGTGGGGAGCAGGGACAGCGCCACGCCGGCGAGGATCAGACCTGGCTGGGCGGCCTCCGCGTCGTTGAGCTGCGAGATGCCGATCTGCAGCGTCTGGAACTCGGTGTCCCGGATCAGGATCAGCGGCCAGAAGTACTGGTTCCAGGCCGAGAGGAAGACGTACACGCCGACCGCCGCGATGGACGGCTTGGACAGCGGCACGAGGACCCGCCACAACAGCCGCCAGTGGCCGCAGCCGTCGATCACCGCGGCGTCCCGCAGTTCGCTGGGGAACTGCAGGAAGGCCTGGCGCAGCAGGAACGTGCCGAACGCCGAGGCGAGGAAGGGCAGGACCAGGCCGAGGTAGGTCAGCCCGCCGCGGGCCAGTCCCCAACCGGAGACCGTCAGGTAGTTGGGGATGATGATCGACTCCCACGGCACCATCAGGGTGGCGAGGAACAGGCCGAACGTGGCCGCCCTGGCCGGCAGGCGGAGGAACGCGAACGCGTACGCGGCGACGATGCTGGTGATCACCTGGGCCAGGGTGATGATCCCGGCCTGGATCGCGGAGTTGAGATAGAAGCGGCCGAGCGGCACCGACCGGAACACGTCGGTGAGGTTCTGCCAGTGCAGTTCGCTCGGCACCAGCGCGGGCGGGTAGGTCGCCAGGTCGCCGGGGCCCATCACGGCGCCGACGAAGCCGTAGTAGACGGGGAACAGGACCGGGATCGCGGCCACGCCGAGCACGACGTAGACGGCGACCTGGCCGAGGGAGGGTTTCCTCATCGGTAGTGGACCCGCCGTTCGAGGATGCCGAACTGCACGGCCGTGCAGGCCAGCATGATGACCAGGAGTACGACGGCCTGCGCGCTGGCCGCGCCGAAGTCCGCCGAGCCGAAGGCGAACGCCTTCTCGTAGATCGAGTAGACCAGGGTGGTGGTGGCCTGGTCCGGTCCGCCCTTGGTCAGGATGTGGATCTGTCCGAAGCTCTGCAGGGCGTGGATCGTGGAGACCACGACGAGGAAGAACAGTTGCGGGGAGAGCAGCGGCACGGTGATCCGGGACGCCAGCCGCCAGCCGGTCGCGCCGTCCAGCCGGGCGGCCTCGACGACCTCGGGTGGGATGGCCGCCACGCCGGCGGAGAGCACGAGGACGTTGTAGCCGAAGTTCATCCACACCGTCGCCGCGCAGACGGCGGGCAGCGCGATCGAGGGGTCGGTCAGCCAGTTGACCCGGTCGATACCGAACGCACCGAGCAGGCCGTTGGCCACGCCGATCGCCGGGTTGTAGATGACGGCGAAGACGACCGAGGCGGTCGCCACCGAGAACGCGAACGGCAACGCGAACGCGGTGCGCAGCACCCGTACACCACGGATGCGTGCCTCCAGCAGCAGCACCACGACCAGCGCGCCGGCGACGGCCGGCAGCACCGAGAAGAGGGTGAACAGCGCGGTGGTGGCCAGGACCCGGCCGAACTCCGCGGACACCATCTCCTGGTAGTGCGCCGCCCCGACGTACGCCGACGGGGCACCGAAGATGTCGTTGCCGTGTACGGACAGGTACAGGGTCCGCCCGAGCGGCCAGAACACGAACAGGGCGAAGACCACGACCGACGGCAGTAGCAGCAGCCAGCCGAGACCGGCCTCGCGGAGGCGAAGGCGCTGCCGCCGCCGTCCGCGGGAGTTACCGGGCTCGGTAGGGGCGCGCTCGGCCGGTGGTGCGGTGACGGTCGGCGGGGGAGGCACGGCAGCACATTATCAACGACATCGATCAGGAGAAATCCTTACGCCCGCGATTCGCGGCCGGAAATTTTCTCCAGTTCGTGCCGCACCGTCCGCAGGGGATGATCGTGCGCACGGGTGGCAGAGCCGCGGAGCCGTCACGGCTTGCGGGCGACTCCGGCCCAGTAGTAGGCGGCGTGCGGGTCGCTCGGCGCCCCGTCGTCGGGTTGCCAGGCCAGCACCGGGACGATCCCCGGTTCGATCAGCTCCCATCCGTCGAAGAAACGCGCGACCTCGTCCCGGCTGCGCGGGACGAGGGTCATGCCGCCGTGACTGGCGGAGGCGACCGCTGCGGCCATCGCCTCCGGGTCGAAGTCCCCAGTGGGGTGGGTGATGGCCACATAGCTGCCCGACGGCAGCATGTCCATCAGCACCCGCACCTTGCCCCACGGGTCGTCGGCGTCCTTGAGCAGCATGAGGATCGCGATCAGGGTCAGCGCGACCGGCTGGTCGAGATCGAGCGTGCCGGTCAGGGCCGGGTCCTGCAGGATCTTCTCCGGCTCGCGCAGGTCGGCGTGGATGTATTCACTGCGCCCCTCGTCGGTGCTGACCATCAGGGCGCGCGCGTGCACCAGCACGATCGGGTCGTTGTCGACGTAGACCACCCGGGTCTCCGGGGCGATCTGCTGGGCGATCTCGTGCAGGTTGGGCCTGGTCGGGATGCCGGTGCCGATGTCGAGGAACTGCCGCACGCCCGCCTGCCCGACGAGGTAGCGCGCCACCCGGTGCACGAAGCGACGGTTCTCGGCCGCCATGGACCGGATCGTGGGGATCGCGGCGACCAGGGCCTCCGCCACCGCGCGGTCGGCGGCGAAGTTGTCCTTGCCGCCGAGCCAGTAGTCGTAGATCCGCGCCGAGTGCGGCATCGAGGCGTCGATGCCGGCGGACGCCGGCTGGTGCTGATCTGCCACTGCCTCGTCACCGTGCCGCACGAGCAACCTCCCACTGAGGACGATTCGCGAGTTCGGCACAGCGTAGCGTGGCGTGGCTTGGGTGTGTCCTGGCAGCGGCTATTCGTAGGGTTCTGCGGGTGGTGTGATCTGCTGCCAGGTGTCCAGTTGGAAGTACGGGATGTCGGAGTCGTTGACCGGGTCCTTGGCGGTGTGGGGGATCCATCGGCCGGTGGCCCGCACCCAGGTGTCCGCCGGCAGGTGGGGCACCTCGCCGCGCAGCCCGATCTTGATGGGGATGCCGTCGGCGGCGCAGCAGGACAGCACGATCCGGGCGAGCATGGGTTGGCCGTCGGGGCCGGGGGCCAGGAAGCCGGTGAGCTGGATCTGGCGGTCGCGCAGCGTCCGGCCCTGGTCGTAGACCGCCCGGTAGCCGTAGTCGAGGAGGGTGAGCCGGGCCGGGTCGCCGGGTGGCAGGGGCGGGTATGCGACGTCCTGGTTGTCGGTGAGGGCGGAGCCGGCACGGGCGGCGGTGTCGGCGCCGAGGGCCGGTGGCACGACGAACAGGAGCGCGAGCGCCGGCAGCAGCAGCAACCAGCCGACCGCCGGCCCCGAGTGACCGTGCTCGTCGTCCTCGATTGCGGTGGGCCGGTGACGGTCGCGGATCTCGTGTGCCAGCCCCATCACGGCGGCGACGACCAGCAGAACACCCGCGGCGACGAGAAAGGGCCGCAGTCCCTGCTTGACGTAGCGGAGATACAGGTCGGTGACGCTGGCGCGCAGGATCGCGCCGCCGAGGAACACCATCACCACGGCCTGGGCGGCCCGGTTCACCAGATCACCGTCCCGACTGCGGCCGCGACGAGCACGGCGAGGGCGAAGGTGGCCGGTGCGAACCGGGCGGCGAACCGCCGGCCGAAGATGCCGGCCTGCATGGACACGAGTTTCAGGTCGACCATCGGGCCGACCACGAGGAAGGCCAGCCGGGCGGTCAGCGAGAACTGGGACAGCGACGCGGCGACGAACGCGTCCGCCTCGGAGCAGATCGACAGCAGCACGGCCAGCGCCGCCAGCGCCAGCACCGACAGCGCCGGCCGGGCGGCCAGGTCGTGCAGGAACTGCTGGGGCACGGCCACGTTGATGGTCGCCGCGGCCATCGCGCCGACCACGAGGAACCCGCCGGCGTGGACGATGTCGTGCCGGCAGGCGGTCCAGAACGCCTCCATCCGGGGCAGGCCGTCGAGGTGCGCCCGGTGCGGCAGCCGGATCCACTCGGCCCGGCCCAGCCGCAGCCACAGCCAGCCCATCAGCAGCGCCACGACCAGACTCGCGCCGCCGCGGGCGGCGACCATCTCCGGGTCATGCGGGAACGCCACCGCGGTGGCGGTCAGCACGATCGGGTTGATCGCCGGCGCGGCGAGCAGGAACGCCAGCGCCGCGGCAGGCGTGACACCACGCCGGATCAACGACCCCGCGATCGGCACCGAGCCGCACTCACAACCGGGCAGCACGACCCCGGCCACACCAGCGATCGGGACCGCCAACGCCGGATGCCGGGGCAGCGCCCGGGCCCAGAACGAGCGCGGCACGAACACCGCGATCACGGCCGACAACACCACCCCGAACACGAGAAACGGGACCGCCTGCACCAGCACCGACACGAACACCGTCAGCCAGGTCTGCAACCGCGGATCGGCCACCACCCCGCCGACCTGCCGGTGCAGGACACCGACGAGGATGAGCAGCACGCACAGCACCTCGAGCGAACCGATCGCCCGGTCGCGTCGGGGTGACGCGGGTGCGGTGACCGGCGCCGGTGACGCCGGCGGGGGTGGTGCGGACGGCGGCGCGACGAGGTCGGCGGGGTCGGTTGCGCTCAGTACGGCCACCCTCTTCGAGTCGACGACGGGATCGTAGAGTCACCACAGTGTGACGCAGAGTCCGCCATGGCGGTGCTCGATCCCGCCATGGTGGGCCTTCCCCGGTCGGTGCGCGTGTGGACGCACGTGCGGAACAGGTACGGCGCGGCCAGCCTGACGGTGACCAGGTGCCGGGATGAGCTGCCCGACGGGGATCCGCGGCCCGGCGCGCTCCGGCGGGGCCGAGCACGACGACCGATGCGCCGACGACCGAACGGCCGTCCTTTCCCGACGCGCCCGACGGGTACGGTGAGGCGGCCCGGAGGAGGCGGCGATGGTCATCGAGGAACCGTCACGGCGAAGGCGGAAGCGAAGGCTCCTACCGATCGTGGGGTTGATCGGCGTGCTCGTCGTCGGCTTCGGCCTCATCTACGGGTCGCACTGGCTGCTCAACCCCTGGGTGACGGTGCCCGGGCGGCCCGGCCTGACCGGCTACTGGCAGGGCGAGGTGACGGTGGCACCCGGCGACAACCGGCGCGTCGTGCTTCACCTGAAGGGCGACCCACCGAACCGCTGCCAGAACTGCCCCGACATCGACGGCGAGGCCAAGGTCTGCGGCGCCACCCAGCACACGACCTACGACGTGTGGGGCGATCCGCTGAACTTCCGCGGCACCCGCTTCTCGTTGAAGATCCGCCCGGTGCGGGAGGGGCCCGGCCGGTTTCTCAACCGACTCGACGGGGAGTGGGACGGCGACCTGATCAGGGCGGAAACCGAGATCACCGTCATCGATGCCGACGGTGTGGCCCGCTCGACCACCAGCAGTGACAGACCCCCGGACCCGCCGCTGCGAGTGGAGCTCCGGCGCGCCACGGCGGGCGACTACCGCGCCGCGTGCTGACCACACCGCCCAGGGCGAGGCGCTGTCCGGCGGCGGACGGCGCATCGACCCCGGCCGGCCCGAATGGGCGGGCGGGCGCCGGCTGATCAGCACCGCCGGAGAAGGCGAGCAGCGCTGAGGGCACGACAAGCCGTCGACCACCACGACGGCGCCCAAGCACCCGACCGGCCCTGAGCGCCGGTCGAGCGGGCGAGCCGACCGGCTCAGCCACCGGCGAAGCAGACCCGCGCCCGCGCCGCAGGCGGCGGAACGCCGCCGTCACGGCAAGGACGGGCACCGTTCCCGCCAGCGCGCCGACGAGCGCGGCCAGGCCGGGCTGGACGCCGCCCGGCAGGACCAGCAGGACGAGGGCCACCGAGCCACCCGTGACCACCCGACGGATCGCGGTGCCAGCCGCCGCCGCGAGCGGCACGATCGCCCACAGCAGATACCACGGGTGTACCACCGGGCCGGCGATGACGAGCACCGCGAGAGACATACCGAGGGCGGTGACCGGTCCGATCCGCTCGCTGCGCCGCCACAGCGACAGGCACAACCCCGCGGCGACGACGAGACCCACCAACCAGACAGCGTGCCTCGTCTGTTCCACGCCCACGCCCGTCAGGTGGTGCAGCACCGTGCCCACGGCCCAGCCCAGGTCGGTGGTGATGGACATCCAGGTACGCGCGTGGGTGGGCGTACCCAGGGCCTGCACCCAGCCGAAACTCATCCCGGCCAGCGCCGTGACCGACAGCGCCGTGACGCCGGCGACCGCGCCGGTCCGCGCCGCGGCCCGCAGCCGTGGCCGGCTGCCCGCCAGCTGCTGCGCCCAGATGGGCACCACGAAGGCGATCGCCAGCGCCGCCGGCGCCTTGACGAGCGTGGCGAGGGTGAGCAGCACGACCCCGACCGCCGGTCGACGCCGCAGGGCCATGACCAGGCCGACGCACATCAGGCCCAGCATCACCGCCTCGTTGTGGGCATCGCCGATCAGATGGAGGAGCACGAGGGGGTTGAGCACGCCCAGCCACATCGCCGCCGCCGGGCGCACCCCGCAGAAGCGGGCCAGTCGGGGCACCGACCACACCAACAGGGCCACCCCGAGCAGGGCCAGCAGCCGCATCCCGAGGATGCCCACCCACACCCCACCCCCGGTCACCTCGGTCACCCCACCGGCGAGGTTGAGGAAGACCGGACCGTACGGTGCCGGAGTGTGCTGCCAGATGGCGGGCACGTTCACCGTGAGGGGGCCACCCAACGCGGCCGGCCCGACCTGATAGGCGTCCAGTCCGGCCCGGGTCATCGCACCCTGGGCGAGATAGCTGTGGACGTCGCCGCTGAAGATCGGGATGGTGAGGGCGAAGGGGGCTGCCCACCATGCCGCCGTGGTCGCCAGGCTGCGGCAGGAAATGTCACCGGAGCGAACCTGCCGGCCCACCCGCCACCACGCGAGCAGCAGCAGCGTGAGCCCGACGTAGACCACGGCCACCGACAGTGCCGTCGACGCGCGCACCTGATGGACGATCGGCAGGTCAACGGCCACCTCGCCGACGGGCCGTACGCCCGCCAGCAAACCGCCCACCACCGTCACCAGCGAACCCGCCACCCCGAGCGTGCGGAGAGCGGCCAGGCGGTACCTCAGGGGCCGCGCGGACACCCGGCCGTCGCACTCTGTGGTGGCGCTATGCAACATCATCAGCAATCAGCAACCATTCGCCCGGGCAGCGATCGCCGTCGAAGGCGATCCGCGACTGCCATCCCCCCACGTGCAGCCCTCGCCGCGGTCACTCGCCGTCGTCAGCAGGAACGGCTGCACCCCGGACTGAATCTAATGCGATGCACACTCACGTTCACCGGGTTCCGGTGCAATTTGTGGCTCCCGGCCGTCGGGTGGGCGGCCCCTGAGGCAAAGGCGAAGCGAAGGTACGCCTTTGTCCGCTGTCTTCCCGTCCCGTCCGGTCCGACCGGTACTGATCGGTTCGGAAATCATCCGACTTCCCCGCCCAGGCATTCAGCCGGGGGTCACCGCTGACGGTTGTCGAGGAGTTCGTTGAGCTGCAGCGCGGTGGTGATCAGGGCAAGGTGGCTGAACGCCTGGGGGAAGTTGCCGATCTGTTCACCGGTGAGGGCAATCTCCTCCGCGTAGAGGCGAAGGTTGCTGCTGAAGGTGAACATCTTCTCGAAGGTGAGGCGGGCGTCGTCAAGCCGGCCGGCACCGGCGAGGGCGGCGACGTACCAGAAGGTGCACATGTTGAAGGTGCCCTCGTCGCCGGGGAGGCCGTCGGGCGCGGTGGCCGGGTCGTACCGGTGGACCAGGCTGTCGGAGACAAGGTCCTCCTCGATGGCCCGCAGGGTCGACTGCCACAGCGGATCGGTGGGGGTGACGAAGCCGACCGCCGGCATGATGAGCAGCGCCGCGTCGAGGACGGGCTCCCCGTAGCTCTGAATGAAGGAGCGGCGGCCCAAGTGATAGCCGCGCTCCATGATCTGGTTGTAGATGGCGTCGCGCTGTTGGGCCCAGTGGGTCACGTCCCCCGGCCGGCCGTGGCGGTTGGCCAGACGGATCGCCCGGTCGAAGGCGACCCAGGACATCAGGCGGCTGTAGGTGTAGTTGCGGGGGTGGTGGCGGCTCTCCCAGATGCCTGCGTCGGGCTGGTCCCAGTTGTGGCAGAGCCAGTCGACGAGCCGGACGGTGCTGCGCCAGACCTGGTGCGACGGCCGGATGCCCTGCTCGTCGGCGAGGTGCATCGCGTAGAGGGCCTCGCCGTGGATGTCGAGTTGCAACTGTTCGGCCGCGCCGTTGCCGATCCGGACCGGGCCGGAGCCACGGTAGCCCTCGAAGTGGTCGAGGATCTCCTCGTGCAGGTCGGATGAGCCGTCAACGCGGTACATGATCTTCAGGGGGGCGTCGTTGTCGCCAGCCTCGCGGACGCGCTCGTCGAGCCACTCCACGTACCGGCTGGCCTCGTTGGTGAAGCCGAGCCCCAGCAGGGCGTGCACCGAGAAGGACGTGTCCCGGATCCAGGTATAGCGGTAGTCCCAGTTGCGGGTGCCGCCGATCTGCTCGGGCAGGGCGGTGGTCGGGGCGGCGATCATCGCGCCGGTCGGCGCGTACGTCATGAGCTTGAGGGTCATCGCGGACCGCTCCACCATCTCCCGCCAACGCCCGCCGTACCGGGAGCGGTCGAGCCAGCGGCGCCAGTATTCGATGTTCTGCTCGAACATCGCCGCGACCTCCTCGGCCGGGACCACGCGCGGCGGCCGAACGGAGGCCGTCTCCAAGATGACGCCGCCGGTCTCGCCCTCCTGCAGGGTGACCCGGCCGACCAGGTCGTGGCTGTCGGTGGCGGCCTCCCGCTCGCGAAGCAGCCGCGGGACCGGACGGACCGGATTGAGCGTCAGGCTCAGCGACGGGCTGCGGAAGACGTAGCCCTCGGGGTGTACCTCCAGGTTGTGACGGTCCCGGCCGTAGTTGAACCGGGGCCGGCACTCCAGCCTGAAGTGCATGCTGCCCCGGATCATGCGGACCATGCGTACCAGGCGGTGCTGTTCGGTGGGCCGCTCACCGGCGACCGGCATGTAGTCGATGATCTCCGCGACCCCGTCCGCGCTGATGAAGCGGGTGATCAGGATCGGCGTGTCGGGCTGGTAGAGCTGTTTGGTGACGTACCGGACGCCGTCCGGGGCGATGCGGAAGTAGCCACCCTTCGTCCGGTCCAGCAGGGCGGCGAAGACGCTGGGTGAGTCGAAGCGCGGCGCGCAGAACCAGTCGATGGAGCCGTCACACGTCACCAGGGCGGCCGTCTGGAGGTCACCGATGAGGCCGTGGTCCTCGATGGCGGGGTACTTGTCCACGCCGCCCTCCCCACGTCGCCTGCCTCCGATCGGACGGTAGACGCCCGGGGTGC
The DNA here is from genome assembly GCF_054963695.1 of Micromonospora sp. RTBAU3-60. NCBI lineage: Bacteria > Bacillati > Actinomycetota > Actinomycetes > Micromonosporales > Micromonosporaceae > Micromonospora > Micromonospora sp. RTBAU3-60. The sequence continues at coordinate 14,309 of NZ_JBUEGB010000054.1, forward strand.
ACGCGGGGCCGCAAACGGCGACGGTTACCCCTTCGGGGGCATCCGTCCCGGCGACCCGACCGCGCCGTCAGCCCCGTCGAGGGTGCGTCCCACCGGCCGCACCGCGTCATGCTCCCTTCAACACGGGGCCGGAGTCGCGCTCCAGGCTGTCGGAATCGTGGGTGGGTCGGGTCATCACGTGGCTGACCGATGCCAGCAACAGGCCGAGGAGCAGGCCAGAGAGGGCGATCGAGAGATCAGTGTCGGCAGAGTTGACCGGTGGATTGCCGGCCAGAGAGGTCATCGCGGTGCCGACCGCTGAACCGGCCAGGTAGAGAATCACGGCTGCGGGAAGCAGCGCCACACAACAGGCGACCGCGACGGGAAGCAGCCGGATCAGGGAGACCTCCCGGACCGCGACGACAGCGAGCGCTGCCGCCACCGGCATGCCGATCAGCCCGACAGCGGTGAGAGATCCGTGGTTGCCGGTCGCAAGCCAGGCGGCCAGCGCGGCCACCACGACGAAGGCGACCACCCGCCGGGCACGGAGGAAGGTGAGCTGAACCGCGACGAGTCCCAGGACGACGGCGACGAACAACACCACCAACCCCGCCTTGAGCATCGACAGCGCGTTCTCGATCCGTACCTGATCGGGGTCGGTGACCGGCTCGTCCCACGGGGTGGTGACCACCATCGTGGCCACGGCGAGCACTGCGGCGACGCCAGCGGACAGTTGGCGGGCCAGCGCCGTCCCGGCCTGACCCGTCGAGACCCGGGCAGCGACGACGGCGGTTGCCGAGAACAGGGCGACCGCACCGACGGCGAGCCACGCTGCGGTGGTGCTACCCGCCACGTCAATGCGGTCCAGCCACAGGTCCACGGCGAGCCAGCTGATCGTGGCGATCGCGCCGGCGAGGACGCCGCGTACGTTCGTGCGACAGATCAGGATCACTGCGCCGAAGGCCAGCAAGATCGCCAACTGGCGGATGTCGCGTGGCCAGTAGGTGTTGTTGCCGCCGACCTCCGGGAACGTCTGCCCGGTGCTGGTGTCGGTCCAGAAGCCGTGCGGCTGCATGAGCGGCTGATAGACGGCCGTCGCGAGCGCCCAGATCACCGCGCCAGCCACTCCGGCCAGCCCGCCCACGAGGTTCTGCCAGTTTCTCCGCATGCCGCATCATCGCCTGCGCGCGCCGGGCTGGGAAGTACCGGACCTACGGCCTGCCGCCGAACACCAGCCGCAACATGGTCCGGAAGCATCGGGCAGCGGCGCTGGACCAGCTGGTCGAGGTCGCAGTGTCGCTCTGACACCGCCGCGGTGGTGACCGGGCCAACCCGCCGTGGTCGGGCCGGACGCGGTGTGGCGCGCAGGCGCGGCCCGGGCGCGGGCCTTCCGCGCCGGGCCGCGTCCGGTCAGCCGGACCACGGTGTACGCCGATGCCGCTGCCGGACGATGATCGCCGTGAACCGCTGCCGCGGCAGGCGTTGCCGGGTGGACCGGCATCATCGTCGCTGGCGGGTCCGGTGTGGTGACACTGTGGCTGTTGGTTCCGGGCGCTCAATCCGGGTGGGATTGCCACGGATTAGTTCGTCGTGGACGCGCCACCGGTCGGTGGTGGCGGCCCGCCGGGCTGCCTCATCGCCGTGCTCGATCCGCTGTCGTAGCAGTTGAATGGCGATGCGGCGGTTGAGGCTCAACTGCCGTTCGGTGTCGACCACGACGACGATGCCGGAGGGGCGGTGGGTCGCCCGTACCGCCGTGCTGGCCTTGTTCCGGTGCTGGCCGCCGGGGCCGCCGGTGCGGCAGGCGACGATCTCGACGTCCGCCTCGGTGAAGGTCGTGGCCGGGGTGTCGACCTGGCACGGCCGGGCGGTCACGTACCAGTTCTTCCGCCCGGTGCTCGCCCGGTAAGGGCTGGGCGCCTGCCAGCACAGGGTTCCGGTCCATGAGGCGGCGAACGCCTCGACGCCGGCGCCGAGGATCTGCACCATGACCGATCGATAGGTGCCGGGCCGATCACCGGGCACCGTCTGCACCCGGTGGATGGTCACCTCGTGCCGGGTCGCGTCAGCTTCCAGTCGGGACAGCAGCCGAGCCAGCGCCCAGGCGCACTCCTGCGAGCCGCGCCCGGCGGACAGGAGCAGGTGGACGCTCATGATCGGCCTCGCCTGCGGCGGTTGTCGCGGCGGTCCGGTCGGGCGGTGGATCCGATGTCGGGTGTCTTGTAGGTGACCAGGGGGATCGTGGTAGCCACGGGGGTGGCGAGGTTGTGGTCGACGAGGTCGCTGATCACCTGCTCGATGTGTTTGTAGGCCGTGGGTGCCTCCTCGAAGAGCAGTTGACGGTCGCCGCACACCACCAGCGAGCCGACCGGGGTACGGCGCAGTTCCTCGACGGTGTGCTTGGCCCGGCCGCGGCGCAGGGCGTCGGCGCGGGACATCTTGCGGCCCGCGCCGTGGGCCACGGAGTGGTTGGCCGCCGGGCCGGCGTGGGCGGCCACGAGGTAGGACGGGGTGCCGCGTGTGCCGGCGATGAGCACGTCGCGGCCGTCGCCCGGGGCCGCGCCTTTGCGGTGCAGGTACCCGCCGTCGCGTATCTCGACCTGGTTGTGGCACTGGTCGACGATTGGGTCGGTGGGCTGGGCGCCCAGGGCGTGGGCGACCCTGGCGGCCAGCAGGCGCCGGTTGAGCGAGCCCCAGCGTACGGCCTGGTCGTGCCTGGACAAATAGGCGGCGGGGTCAGGGGCGGGGCCCGCGCCGTGGACCTCGGTGTGCGCCCGCAGGATCCGCTCGCCGAGGCCTCGGGAGCCGCTGTGGACCACGAGCACGAGGTCGCCGGCGTCGAGTCCGAGACGGCTCGCGTGGCCGGTGTCGAAGACGGTGCCGATCCGTGCCAGCTCGACGAAATGGTTACCCCGACCGACGGTGCCGAGGCCCTCGACGTGGCCGGCCGGAACATCACCGTCCACGACGGCCCACGCGGGGTCGTCGGCATCCCGCTCCGGGTCCAGCGGGCGGTCGAGGTCGGGGAACCGGGCGGCGAGTTTCTCGGGTACGGGGCGTTTGAGCTTGATGGGGAACACGGCGATGCCGCACCCGATGTCGGAGCCCACCAGGAAGGGGTACAACACGGTCGACGCCATGGCGGCACCGATGGGGGCGCCCTTGCCGGGATGCAGGTCGGGCATGGCGGCGACGTGGATCATGCCGTCGAGGGCGGCCACCTGCTGACACTGCGCGATGGCATCGGACTCGATCCAGCTGGTGGGGGACGCGAACACGGTGAGGGTGGCCGGGGTGGACTGCGGCGCAGCCTCCGGCCGGGAGGGGTGCTGAGACAAAGACGCTCGCTTCTCGCGGAAAGGTGTGGGCGGACGGCAGGACGGCACGGGTCGGTGCCGTGGAACCGGGGAGCAACGGGGCTGTCCGTCAGAACGTCATGGGACACACCATCCCGGACCCCGCCGGGCGCGGCAAGCGACTTTCGGTCGTGCGACGGGGCCGGCTGCGTGTCGGTGGGCTCGGTTAACCTCCGCCGGTGACCGACACCGATCTCGCGGCTTCGCCGCGGTTGCCGACGCCCGAGGAAGAGAGCCGTTTCTGGGCGCTCGTGGAGGAGGCGTGGGCCCGGCTCGGTCCGGAGCCGGCGGTGCTGCGCCGCGCGCTGCTCGACCGGGATCCGGAGGACGACGAGCAGGGTGAGCTGTACGCGATCGACAGGTGGCTCGACCCGTTCCTCGGGACCTTGCGTGAGTTGTGCGCCGAGCTGTCGGGCCCGGAGTTGGTCGACCTCGACCGGGTCGTCGAGCGGAAGCTGTACGACATCGACCGCGCCGACATCCAGGAGGTCACGGACGGCTCCGACGACGGCTTCCTGTACGCCCGCGGTTTCATCGTGGCGATGGGCCGCGAGTTCTACGAGGCGGTCCGGGCGGATCCGGCGATGGCCGTGCTCGACGCCGACTGCGAGGGACTCTGCTACCTGTTCGCCCACCTCTACGAGGAGTGCTTCGGCGCGTGGCCCGAGACCCGTTCCGGCATCTCGCGGGAGTCGGTCAGCAATCCGGACGGGTGGCCCGAGGACTGACCATCCGGCCGTCTAGGATCTGCGCCAAGATCACGGGGGAGGGGAGACCGGGCATGTGGCCATTCCGGCGCAGGGCGAAGCAGGCTGTCACCGGCACGCTGTCGATCGACCCGGCCATGGGCGATCCGACGGCCGCCGCCCTGCGGGCGGCGTTGCAGCAGCGGGACTGGCACACCGCTCGGGATCTGCTCAGTCCGATCACCGACCCGGACGACCACGCGTACTACCTGGGGGTCACGGGAGACGTGTCCGGCGTGCAGGACTGGATCGGCGAGTGGATCGAGGCCGAGCCGCGGTCGACCCTGCCGCTGCTGGTCCGCGGCGTGCACGCGGTCTACTGGGCGTGGGAGGCGCGGGGTGGCGCCCGGGCGTCGCAGACCAGGCAGGAGCAGTTCCGGGAGTTTCGGAAGCGGCTCACGCTCGCCGAGAACTGCCTCGACGAGGTGGCCGACCGGGACCCGGACGACACCACCGCCCGCACGTTCCTGGTCACGTCGGCCCGTGGCCGGCAGGTCGACCGGGACGAGGCACAACGACGCTTCGACGCGGTGATCGAACGGCATCCGTGGCACCGGATCGCCCACGAGCACATGCTGCAGTACCGGTGCCGGAAGTGGTTCGGCAGCCACGAGGAGATGTTCGAGTTCGCCCGGGGCGCGGCGGCGAATGCGCCCGCGGGCTCCACGCTGGGGCAGCTCGTCCCGGCCGCGCACCTGGAGATGTGGCTCGATCTTCCGGTGGGCGAGGACGCCGAGTACATCGGTGGGGCGGGGGTGGTGGCTGAGCTCAACGCCGCGGCCGATCATTCGGTACGGCATCCGGACTATCAGCGTCGACCGGGTTGGCCGGTGGTGCACAACCTGTTCGCGATGAGCTTCGCCATGGCCGGTGACTTCCCCTCGGCCGTCGAGCAGTTCGAGGTCATCGGTGGCCTCGTGACGGAGTGGCCGTGGCAGTACCACTCGAGCGATGCGGTCGGCTCCTTCGTTGCTGCCCGGCAGCGGGTGCGCGGCGAGGACGGCTGAGCAGGCGGGCGCCGGGCAGGTGGCCGGCGTGCCGCCGTCGGTTAGATCCAGTGGTTGCCCAACCAGATCCGGGCGGCCCAGTCGGTGTACGGCAGAACTCTGCCGACGTAGATCGGGTAGAAGTACGCGAAGCACGCCGCGATCAGGAGCACGTACGCCCCGGCGACGATCGCGCCGATCAGCCGTCGGTCCTGCCCGGACGGGGCGCCGTCGGCCGCAGCCGACGGGAGCGGGCGCGGGGTCATGATCATGCCGAGGACGTGGACGACGGCGAGGACCAGGAACGGCTCTGCGGGGAGGGCGTAGAAGTAGAACATCGTCCGGTGGTCGGCGACGGCGAAGTAGAACCACGGCAGCAGGCCGGCGAGGACGCCGAGCCAGATGGTGCCGGCCCGCCAGTCCCGCCGCGCGATCCCGAACCAGGTCAGCGCGCCCAGCGCCGGGAGGAACGACCACCACAGCAGCGGCGTCCCCAACAGCAGGACCTCCCTGGCGGGGGCCGACCCGGAGCATGGTGCGGGACACCACCAGTCGAACGCGACCGGGCGCCCGAGCAGCAGCCACTGCCACGGCCAGGACTGGTAGGCGTGCTTCTTCTCCAGCGTGGTGTGGAACTGCAGCGCCTCCACGTGGTAGTGCCAGAGGTTCTGCAGGGCGCCGACGACCGGCAACTCGGTGCCGCCGGTGTCGCGCAGCCAGTGCCGGAAGTGTCCCCCGTCGGTGAGCAGCCACCCTGACCAGCTCGCGAGGTAGACCAGGAGGAGAAGCGCGCCGCCGAGTGTCACCCAGCCGACCTCTCCGACCAGAGCGTCCCGCCACGGTCGCGGTACGCCGGCGGAGCGGCGTGCCTGGATCGCCCAGTGGAGCATCAGCGCCGTGAAGACGAGCACGTACCAGATGCCGCTCCACTTGACCGCGCATGCGCAGCCGAGCAGGACGAAGGTGGCCAGGCGCCACCACGGCACCGCGAACGGCAGGCGGCCGGCCGGGCCTGGCGCGGCCGGGTCGAGGCCGGCTTCGAGTGCCGTCAGCCAGCGGCGCCGGTGGGCGTCGCGGTCGAGCAGCAGCGTGCCGAACGCGGCGAGGATGAAGAACATCAGGAAGATGTCGAGCAGCGCCACCCGGGACAGCACCAGGTGCATGCCGTCCAGCGCCATCAGCAGCCCCGCCGCGCAGCCCAGCACGGTGGACCGGAACATCCGCCGCGCCACGCGTACGAGGATCAGCACCGACAGGGTGCCGACGACGGCGGCGGAGATCCGCCAACCGGTCTCGTTGTAGCCGAACACCAGTTCGCCGAGCCCGATCATCCACTTACCGAGTGGTGGGTGGACGACGTACGCGGCGCTGTTGGTCTTCTCGTTCCACTCGAAGCCGCGTAGCAGCAGGTGGTGCGCCTCGGTGGCGTAGTAGAGCTCGTCGAAGATCTTGCCCTTTGGACTGTCCAGGTTGACCAGGCGCAGCACACCGGCGATGACGACGATCAGCGCGGTCGCCCACCACGAGTAGCGGTCGCCGCCCGCGTCGAACGGCGAGAGCCGATGCCGGACGGCTTCCGGGACCTCGCGGCGGACGTCACCGGGAGAACCGGCGCGGTTCGGCGCGCCGGCGGCGGCCCGTTCGGGCTCAGCCCGGAGCGCGGCAGAGATCCGGTACGTGCCAGCCGCCGCCATCATCCGGCAGATCGTATAGGCCAACGAGTCCAACTGTCGCAGCAGCTCATCGTGGCGTGGGGCGACGGTGGGTGACCGGGCTTGGGCGCGGAGTGATGTTCGGCCTATATTCTTGACTCATTCCAGAAAAGAGGCCAGACTGCGTGACGTGGTCACCAGCCTGGACTTCCAGCAGATGCTGCGCGGGGCCGCGTTGCGCGTGACCCGTCCCCGGGTGGCTGTGCTGAACGCGGTGCACGCGCACCCGCACGCCGACACGGACTCGATCATCGGTGCCGTGCGCCAGGATCTCCCCGGGGTGTCCCGCCAGGCCGTGTACGACGTGCTGCACGCGCTCACCGCCGCGAGGCTGGTGCGGCGCATCGAGCCCTCCGGCTCCGTGGCGCGCTACGAGTCGCGGGTCGGGGACAACCACCACCACGTCGTGTGCCGGTCGTGCGGTGTCATCGCCGACGTCGACTGCGCCGTCGGCGAGGCACCGTGCCTGACTGCGTCCGACGACAGCGGCTTCGTGATCGACGAGGCCGAGGTCGTCTACCGGGGCCTGTGCCCCGACTGTTCCACCGCCGGCAAGTCCTGATTTCCCCTTGATCCGCCACGTCACGGAAGGAAACCGATGTCCGAGAACCACGACGCCGTCGTCCACGACGCGGAGGCGGGCAGCGAGTCCCGCTGCCCGGTCGCGCACGGACGCGCCCCCCACCCGACCCAGGGCGGCGGCAACCGCGGCTGGTGGCCCAACCGGCTCAACCTGAAGATCCTCGCCAAGAACCCCGCCGTGGCCAACCCCCTCGGTGCGCAGTTCAACTACGCCGAGGCGTTCAAGTCCCTCGACCTCGCCGCCGTCAAGCGCGACATCGCGGAGGTCCTGACGACCTCGCAGGACTGGTGGCCGGCCGACTTCGGCCACTACGGCCCCTTTATGATCCGGATGGCGTGGCACAGCGCGGGCACCTACCGCATCAGCGACGGCCGCGGTGGCGCCGGTGCCGGGCAGCAGCGCTTCGCGCCGCTCAACAGCTGGCCGGACAACGGCAACCTCGACAAGGCTCGCCGCCTGCTGTGGCCGGTCAAGAAGAAGTACGGCCAGAACCTGTCGTGGGCCGACCTGATGATCCTCGCCGGCAACGTGGCCCTCGAGTCGATGGGCTTCAAGACCTTCGGCTTCGCCGGTGGCCGCGAGGACGTCTGGGAGCCCGACGAGGACGTCTACTGGGGCCCCGAGAGCACGTGGCTCGGCGACGCGCGCTACACCGGCGACCGGGAACTGGAGAACCCGCTCGCGGCGGTGCAGATGGGCCTCATCTACGTCAACCCGGAGGGGCCGAACGGCAACCCGGACCCGATCGCCTCGGCCCGGGACATCCGCGAGACGTTCCGCCGGATGGCGATGAACGACGAGGAAACTGTCGCCCTGATCGCCGGCGGTCACACCTTCGGCAAGACCCACGGCGCGGGCCCAGCGGACCACGTCGGCCCGGAGCCCGAGGGCGCCCCGCTCGAGGAGCAGGGCCTGGGTTGGAAGAACAGCTTCGGCACCGGCAAGGGCGCCGACACCATCACCAGCGGGATCGAGGTCACCTGGACCTACCACCCGACCCGGTGGGACAACGAGTTCTTCCACATCCTCTTCGCGTACGAGTGGGAACTGATGCAGTCGCCGGCCGGCGCGCACCAGTGGCGGCCCAAGAACGGCGCGGGCGCCGACATGGTGCCCGAGGCGCATGACCCGTCGAAGCGCCGCGAACCGCGGATGCTCACGAGCGACCTCGCGCTGCGGTTCGACCCGGTCTACGAGCAGATCTCGCGGCGCTTCCTGGCGAACCCGGCCGAGTTCGCGGACGCCTTCGCCCGGGCCTGGTTCAAGCTGACCCACCGCGACATGGGGCCGGTCGCGCGCTACCTCGGCCCGGAGGTCCCGACCGAGACCCTGCTGTGGCAGGACCCGCTGCCGCCGGTGACCCACGAGCTCGTCGACGCGGAGGACGTGGCCACCCTCAAGGGCCAGATCCTCGCCTCCGGCCTGACGGTCTCCCAGCTGGTCTCCACCGCCTGGGCATCGGCGTCGACGTTCCGCGGCAGCGACAAGCGCGGCGGCGCCAACGGGGCGCGTATCCGCCTCGAGCCGCAGAACGGCTGGGAGGTCAACAACCCCGACGAGCTGGCGACGGTGCTGCACACCCTGGAGAAGATCCAGGAGGCGTTCAACGCCGCCCAGGCCGGCGGCAAGCGGATCTCCCTGGCCGACCTGATCGTGCTGGCCGGTGGGGTCGGCGTCGAGGAGGCCGCCCGGAACGCCGGCTACGCCGTCGAGGTTCCCTTCACGGCGGGGCGTACGGACGCGTCGCAGGAGCAGACCGACGTGGAGTCGTTCGCCGCGCTGGAGCCGACCGTGGACGGGTTCCGCAACTACCTCGGCAAGGGGCACCGCCTGCCGGCGGAGTTCCTGCTGGTCGACAAGGCGAACCTGCTGACCCTGAGCGCGCCTGAGATGACGGTCCTCGTCGGCGGTCTGCGCGTCCTGGGGGCGAACCACCAGCAGTCGCCGCTGGGTGTCTTCACCACGACCCCGGGGTCGCTGACGAACGACTTCTTCGTCAACCTGCTCGACCTGGGCACGGCGTGGCAGCCGACGTCCGAGGACGCGAACACCTTCGAGGGCCGTGACCTCGCCACGGGCGAGGTCAAGTGGACCGGCAGCCGGGTCGACCTCGTCTTCGGTTCGAACTCGGAGCTGCGTGCGCTCGCCGAGGTGTACGCGGGTGACGACGCGCGGGAGAAGTTCGTGCACGACTTCGTCGCCGCGTGGGTCAAGGTGATGAACCTCGACCGGTTCGACCTGGCCTGATCCGCACGTCCAGGCCGGTCCTCGTGGGGCTGGCCTGGACGTCCAGGCGCCGCTCAGCGATGGCCGCGCGCGGTCGCTGCGCGAGGGTGACCCGCTCGTCCGGTACGGCGGACAGGCGGGTCACCCCGTCGGCTGATGTCGTCAGCGGCGGTGGATCGTGTAGACCGCGCCGTTGGTCAGCGAAAGGACGGACAGGTTGCCGTCCGGGCTGGTTTCGATGTCCGTGACGACGCCGAAGTCCCGGCCGATCAGGAGGCTTTCGCTTTCCGTGATCTCGTGTTTGGCGAGGTTGTCCGCGACCCGGTCTTCCAGTCGAGGGTCGTCGACGGCGATCTTCTTCCGGTTGCCGGTCAGGTTGAAGTGGAAGAGGTAGCCGCCGTTGAGGGCGCCCGTCGCGGCGCCCATGAACAGGTCGCCCTGGAACTGTGGCCCGAGCGCTCGGCTGTTGAGGAAGCCCATTCCGCCGGGGGCGACCTCCCACCTCCAGCTGAACTCGGGATCGCGGTAATGCGCCCCGGGCAGCATGAACAGCCTGTCGAGCGCCTCCTGCGGGCTGTCGGCGATGTTGCTCGGCGGCCAGCGTAGTTGCTGGAGGTTCTGCCCGCCGAACGTCGTCTCGGTCTGCTTGAACTGGGCGACCCGCTGCACCGGCCCGGCGAGCTGGACCCAGCCGCCGTTCATGCCGGGCTCGAGCCGGTTGATCTCGCTGAAGCTGTCGTCACCGTTCTCCTGCATCCACACGTTCCCGGTGGCGGGGTCGACCGCCATGCCGAATCCGTTGCGATGGCCGTACGAGAAGATCTTCTGGACGGTGTCGCCGACCTCGCCGCCCATGGCCGCGCCGGCACGGAAGAAGGGGTTGTCGGTCGGCGTGGTGCCGTCGTCATTGAGGCGCAGGACGACGCCGCTGAGGTGGGCGTTGTCCGGTGTCGGTCCGCCGAACTGGTCGTCCGGCACGGTCGGGCCCGGGCAGACGGCGGTGGGGCCGCAGGTGAGGTTCTGCAGTTGGCCACGCCGACCGAGGTCACCGGTGAAGGTGTACAGCTTCCCGTCGCGACCAAAGCTGATCACCCCGCCGTTGTGGTTGGCGCGTGCGGGCTGGCCGGCGTCCTCTTGACGGGCGCGGATGCGGATCAGGTTGCGGTCGAAGGTGAGTGTGCTGCCGTTCCACACGAACCGGTCGACCCGGTTGCCGAGCAGGGGAGTTTCGCTGAGGACGCTGGTGTCCGTGCCGGTCGTGCTCTCCGTCCAGTACAGGTAGACCCCGGGATTCGCCGGGAAGCCCGGGTGCAGGGCAATTCCGAGCAGGCCTCGCTCGGAGCCGGAATTGACGGCGAGGTCCAGTGGCGTGCCGGCGATGGCCCCGTTGACGACGCGCTGGACGCGCCCGGTCGTCTTCTCGAGCACGAACATGTCGTCGTCGCCGATGAATGCCAGCCCGGTGGGGCTGACCAACCCCGTGGCCGCCGTCCGCACCGCCAGCTTCGGGTCGAGCATCGTCGGGCCGCCCGGCTCGGCGTTCGCCGGGGTACCGACCGCGGTCATGGACAGTCCCGACGCGGCCAGGGCCAGCACCGCGGCGATCGCTCGCGTTCGGTGGCGGGTGCGCGTCGGTGACACACCGCAGCCAGGTGATCCGTTCGGTCCTTGCCGGGTCTCGCGGCGTGGGACGACGGTGCGGCGAGGTCGTACGTGCATGCCTGGTTCCCTTCTTCGGCCGAGTGGTGAAGCGTGTGCCGCGGACGGCGCCGGCGGTCGCGAAGCCCGGCTGCCGCCGCGTGGTGCCGTTCGGTGCGCTGGCCCTCCTCTGTCCAACGTCGGTGCAGGCGGGCCGTTATGTCGGACGAAACCGCTGGTGACGACCGTCCTTCGCGACCGCTGGTGCTGGCAGGGCCCGAGGTGACACCGCTCACCGGCAGGCCGCCGGCGGAGCCGTGCCAGGACGTCGGGTCCTATCGGTAGGCACGCGTCCCAGGTGCGCCCGGTTCACTCTCGATCGAACAATTTCGACAGAGGTGGGGAGGGTGGTCGATGTGATGCGACCTGATGCGACGCGGCGGGCCAGGCAGATGATCGCGGCGTGGTGGTTCCTGCTGGCGGCTTTCTCGCGGTCGTACTAAGACCCGGCTGGTCGGGTGGGAGGGGCTCGCACCATACTGGTCCGCCATGGACCTGGACGAGTATCAGCGCGGCGCCCTCCGTACTGCCGCTCCCCGTGACAAGCCGAACGAGCTGCTCCATCTGGTGCTCGGGCTGGTCGGCGAATCGGGGGAGATCGCCGAGAAGTTCAAGAAGTGGGTCCGAGACCTCGACAGCGACGAGTCGCGGATCGACCGGGCCGACATCGCCAAGGAACTCGGTGACGTGCTCTGGTACGTGGCGGTGCTCGCCGACTATCTCGATCTGTCGCTGGACGACATCGCGGCGGCCAACCTGGCCAAGTTGGCCAGCCGCCAGGACCGTGGCGTGCTGAGTGGCAGCGGCGACAACCGCTGAATCGTGACCTGACGGACGGCGTCGCCGGCCCGCGGGGTCTCGCGGGCCGGCGAGTTCCGTCAGTAGCGGAGCGCGCGGAGATTGGCGTAGCTGTCGCAGGCGGACGAGACGCCGTCGGGGCGCGGGCTGTCGTTCTCGGTGAGGTAGTAGTCGACGCCGGCCATCTCGCTGTAGGCGAAGATGCGGGCGAAGTCGATGGTGCCCTCACCCACGTCGGCGAACGACCCGTTGGCGGCCATGTCCTTGACGTGGAACAGGGAGAACCGGCCCGGGTACTGCTTGATCAGGTCCACCGGATCGGCGCCGACGCTGGACGCCCAGTACAGGTCCAGCTCCATCGCCACCAGGTTCGGGTCGGTCTCGCGGACCAGCACGTCGTAGCCGCGTACGCCACCTTCCTGGGCGGTGAACTCGAACCCGTGGTTGTGGTAGGCGACCGTGATGCTGGCCTGCTTGAGCGTGGCGCCGACGGTGTTGAGGGTGGCCGCGACCTCCGCGTAGTCGTCGAGGTCCCAGGAGGCCGAGCCTGAGATCCGGACGTACCTGGCGCCGAAGGCCCGGGCGTTGGCGATGACGCCGTCGAGGTTGTTCCGGAGGTCGCCGAGGCCGATCCCGATGGATGGAGCCGAGAGCCCGGCGTCGGCCACCAGGGGCGCCAGCGCTGTGGCCGTCTTACCGTAGAAGTTGTTCACCGCACCCGAGGGTTCCGCGTTGCGGTAGCCGCAGGCGGCGAGCGCGGCCAGGGTGGCTTCGGGCGCGGTCGGCATGGTGGCCCGCACCGTGTAGAGGACGAGGCCGATCCGGTCGTCGGGCACCGCGCGGGTCCCCGGGGCTGGCTGCGGCGTGCCGATCTCGGAGTCGGCCGCCGCCCGTACGATGTTGCTGCTCTCCTCGGGCGTGAGGATGTCGGCCTGCCGGAGTGCGTTGGCGAGCCCGCTGACCGTACTGACGAAGCTGCCGTGGTTGGTGAACGGTGCGGCGGCCCAGACGGCGTCCATGATCGTGCATCCGTCGCCGAGGTCGCGGTTGGGTACGCCCGAGTCGGCGCGGTCCCGGCCGAAGAAGACCGTGGACGAGGTGGTGTAACCCCAGGGGCAGCGGTCCGTGGTGGTCTGTTCGGTGACTGGCGCGCTCGACTCGTCGGTCGCTGTTTCGGCGGCCGCCGCCGGCGCCGGTGTGAACGGCAGGAGGGCCGCGGCCAGCGATGCGGCGAGCAGGTGACGCACTCTTCTCGATCGGTGGTGGGGCGGGCGGGTGGAGCTGGCGTGCATGTCGTCTCCCAGATGGCTGAGGAATTCGGAATGGTCGGGTGGGTACGGCCAACGGGCCCGTGCGACAGAGGGCGGGTGGGCCGGTTCGGTGGTGGCGGGGTGCCGTCCCACCCCGCCACCGCTCCGGACGCTCAGCGCACCGTCACGACCACGCTCGAGGACATGGTCGCCCCGAGGCTGTCGGTGACGGTCAGCCGTGCGGTGTACGTGCCCTTGCGGGCGTAGGTGTGGCTGGTGGACGCGCCGTGCGCGACGGCGGCGTTGTCGCCGAAGTCCCACGCGTAGTCCGTGATGCTGCGCCCGGCCGCCGGCGAGGCTGTCCCGGTGAATGCCACCGCCAGTGGTGCGGTGCCGGTGGTGGGCGTCGCCGAGGCCGACACCGTGGCGTCGGTCTGTTCACGCACCCCGGCGCCGTTGAAGCGCAGCCAGTCCAGCGTCATCAGGTCGGGCGTGCCGCCCGTCTGGTTCGGGTTGACGAAGACCAGGTAGAGCGTGCACGTCCGGCCCGGATCGGTCAGCTCGACGGTGGGTGAGACGAGGTTGTCCCAGCCGCCGGTGCCGGCGATGGTGGCCCGGCCGAGGAGCTCGCCGGTGGGAGAGTCGGCTCTGACTTCGATGTCGCCGCCGCTGCTGCCCGAGGCGACGCCGAGGGTGACCGAGTCGACGTTGCGGAGGTTGACCGGGCTGAACCTGATCCAGTCTCCGTTGTCGATGTCACCGATGCGCTTGCCGGCGCTCGCGGTCGCCCGGTCGATCACCTGGATGCCGCTCTGGCCGTCGAAGTGCTCGGCCTCCTTGCTCTTGGTCTGCAGCTCCACCCGGGTCGAGCCGACCAGTGCCGGTGCTCCGGCCGCCCCGCCGTCGGTGTATTGCGCGGTGAGCACGGTGTAGAGGTTCTGTCCCGGGCCGTGCCCGTCGCCGCCGTTGCTCTCGGTGACCGCGACGCCGGTGCATCCGACGTAGTTGTCCAGCGGGTGCGTGTGTGAGTCGTGGCCGAGCTGGGTCTGCACGACCACCTTGGCGCAGTCGATGCTGTTCTCCTCCGGGTCGGTGACCGTCACCGTGTACGGGATGCGGTCACCGAAGTCGAAGAAGGCGCCGTCGGGGACGCTGAGGGTCACCGTCGGGCGGGTGTTGCCGGCCGTGATTTCCTGTACGGCGACGGCGGTCTGCCCGTTGGTGGCGGTGACGGTGAGCCGGGCCGTGAAGCGTCCCGGCGTGCTGTAGGTGTGGCTGGGGTTGGCGGCGGTGGAGTCGACGCTGCCGTTGCCGTCGAAGTCCCAGGCGTACTGGACGGCGGTGCCGTCCGGCCCGCTGGTGCCGGCGCTGGAGAAGGCGACGGTCAGCGGCGCGGGTCCGCTGTCCTTGTCGACGGTCAGCTTGGCCACGGGGGGCCGGCTGTTGGCGACGTAGTCGATGCGGTAGATGCCCGCGCCCTCGTTGCTGCCGCCCCGGCCGCTGCCGCTGCCGGCGCCGAAGTCGATGACGTAGAGCGAGCCGTCCGGCCCGAACTCCGCCTCGAACGGCTGGATCCACGACATGTTGCCGAAGAGCCCGTTGATGGACTGCAGGTCACCGACGTTGGTGGGGCCGAAGCGGGGATCGTTGAAGGTCTGGGCGGTGGAGTGGATCGACAGTGTCTTGAACCACCTGCGGGTCAGCTCGTAGACGATCCACTTGCCGTCGAAGTACTGGGGGAACTTGGTCAGCCGCTTGTTGGACGGGTCGTAGTCGTAGACGGGTCCGCTCATCGGGCCGCCGCCGCCCGTGCCGAGTTCGGGGAACTGCGGGGAGGCCGAGTAGGCGTACCAGACCAGGGCCGGCTTGGCCGCCGGGAGGTTGGTCAGGCCGGTGTTGTTGGGGGAGTCGTTGACCGGCGCGGCGCAGTCGAACTTCGGCCCGGAGGTGGAGGTGGCGAAGTCGTAGTCGTTGAACGGGGTGTTGTTGCCGATGCAGTAGGGCCAGCCGTAGTTGCCGGCGCTGGTGATCCGGTTGAACTCGACGGTCCCTTCGGGCCCGCGGTTCGGGTTGGCGGACCGGGCGTCGGGGCCGTAGTCGGCCACGAGCAGCGCGTTGGTCTTCGAGTCCACGGTGATGCGGAACGGGTTGCGCATGCCCATCGCGTAGATCTCGGGCTTGGTCCTGGCCGTGCCCGGGGCGAAGAGGTTGCCGTCCGGGATGGCGTACCCGCCGTTGGACAGGGGCTTGATCCGCAGGATCTTGCCGCGCAGGTCGTTGGTGTTGCCGGCGGTGCCCTGCGCGTCGTAGGCGCGGCGGCCGGCCCGCTCGTCGATGGGGTTGAAGCCGCTGGACTCGAACGGGTCGGTGTTGTCGCCGATGGCGGCGTACAGGTTGCCCTGCTTGTCCATCGTCAGCGAGCCGCCCATGTGCGAGTTGGCGCGCGCTTCACCGCGCCAGGTGGGGATCGTGAGCAGCCGCTTCTCCGAGTCGAGGCTGACGCTGTTGCCGTCGACGGTGAACCGGGACAGGTTCAGCTGCTTCTCCACCCGGTCGGACCAGAGCAGGTAGATCCAGTTGTTGTTCGTGCCGAAGTGCCGGTCCAGGGTCATGCCGAGCAGGCCGTCGGACTGACTGGTCTGCTCGGGCGTGTAGGCGAAGTCCAGGAGGGTGGTGACCGCGAGGCTGTCCTGGTTGACGACTTTCAGCGCGCCGGTGCGTTCGATGTAGAAGACGCGGCGGTCCGGTGCCACCGCCAGTTCGAACGGGTCGGAGAGGTCCTGGTTGACCAGGGGGATCCGCTCGAAGTTGTCGGTCCTGGTGGCGCCGCAGTCACCGGGGGCGGCGCCCGCCGCCCATTTGATGCCGCCGAGGAGGTGCTGGAGGAAGGCCGGCTCCTGGAACGACGAGGAGCTGTGCCCGCCGGCGGTGAACCAGGACCGACCGCCGTCGTAGTTCTGGCACCACGAGTAGGCGTGGTCGATGCCCTCGTCCAGCCCGGGGATGCCGTCGCGCACCTTGATCTGGGCGAGGGTGTGGACCTTGCCGGTGGGGTTGGTCCGCCAGTTGTACCACTCCTCGCTGCGCTCCCACAGCTCTGGGAGGTTCTTGGTGGATGGGTGGGCGTGGTCGAGGACCTTGATCCGGCCGGGGAAGGTGCCGCCGGTGCCGGAGAAGTCCGGGTGGTGGTCGAAGATGGCCCCCACCAGTCCCTCGTACCAGGTCCAGTCTCGCTCGCTCGCCGAGGCGGCGTGCAGGCCGACCCAACCGCCACCGTCGCGGATGAACTTCTGCAGCGCGGCCCGCTGGTCGGCGTTGAGCAGGTCGCCGGAGGCCGGGGTGGAGTTGGTGTTGTTGAACACGAGGGCGTCGAACCGGGCGAGGTTGGCGTCGTTGAAGGCGGCCGCGTCCGTGGTCGCCTCGACGGCGAAGCCGTGCTGGTCGCCGAGTTGTTGGATGGCGGCGAGGCCGGCGGGGATGGAGTCGTGATAGAAGTTCGTGACCTTGGAGAAGACCAGTACCCGGAAATCGGTGGCGGTGCTGGATTCGGCGGCGGTCGCTGCCGTGCTCGGCAGCACGAGTGCGACGGCCGCGAGTAGGGCGAAAAGTAGCGTGCGTTGGCGTCTCATACACGCGCTCCTCAACGGGGGGACGGTGGTAGGAAAGCGCTTTCACGTTGCCTGCACCCTACGAGATCTATTTCCATGGGTCAATATTTGGAGGGGCCCATATTTCGGGTGAAGGTGTCTCGACGAGAATTCTGGCGGCGCGGCGCCCGCTGCGGTTACTCGCCCTGCGGGTGGCCGCTCAGCGCCACGACCTGCGCCGCCGCCCTGGGGAGCGGGCGCGGTCAGCCGACGCGAGGGCGGCGGATGCCGAGGGGACGGCGGGATGCTGGCGATACCCCCGACCATTTCGACGGGGCCGCCAAACGGCGTGGAAAATATGCGATCGCCGGTGCCGTCGAGTTCCTTTTGCACAGTTGAATGCCCCCTCCGTCGAGGGAGCTGGCCGGGTCGATTATCTGCTCCGGGTCGGCCAACTGAGTGGCCGCAATATCGTGGTAGGTGAACACCAGGGCCGGCAGTTCCGGCAGCGCGGCAGAATGGCTGGTCCGCCCGCCGGCCCTGGTGTCCGTCAAGGCTCCTTTCCGGGGTTCGTCAGAACCGCACGTTGCGCAGGTAGCGGTAGCCGACCTCGGCCGTCCGCTGGGGCGTCACATCGGGGGTGTCGTTCTCGACGATGTACTCCTGCACGGAGTGAGCCCGGAAGATCCGGGCGAAATCGATCATCCCGGTGCCCAGGTCGGCCATGTCGCCGTCGGACGCGTGCCGGTCCTTGACGTGGTACTGCAGGACCCGCTGCGGCGCGGAGCGAATGACGTCCAGGGTGAAGCCCTCGGGGTCGGCCACGCCGTCGCCGGAGTTGATGCCGCCGGTGACGGCCCAGTAGATGTCGACCTCCAGGTGCACGAGCTTGGGGTCCAGCTCCGCGGTCAGCACGTCCCAGGGGCGCTTGCCACCACCGAGGTCGATGGTGAACTCGTGGGCGTGGTTGTGATATCCGTAGCGCAGGCCGGCCTCGGCTGCCGCCGCGGCCTCGACATTCATCTGTTCCGCCCAGCGCTTCCAGTCGTCCTCGCGCTCGGAGTACAGGTACGGCACCACCAGGTAGGACTGGCCCAGCGTGGCCGCGTTCTGGATCTTCTGCGCCAGGCCGGCGGCGTTGTCGCTGATCCCGTCGTGGCTGGAGCTGGCCTTGATGCCGATGCTGTCCAGGAACCGGCGCAGCTCGGCAGCGGTACGACCGAAGTAGCCGAGGGCCAGCTCCACCTTCGGGTAGCCGATCCGGGCGAGGTCGGTGAGGGTCGCGTCGTAGCCCGGCGCGCCCCACAGCGCGTCACGTACCGTCCACAGCTGGATGCTGATCAGGCCCGGTGGCACCTGCGACCGTCCGGTGGGGCGGGTGGTCGCCGCCGCAGCCGTCGCACCGATCCCCGTCGACGCCAACCCGACACCGGCCAGCGCCGCCAGCGACCCGCGCAGCAGGCTCCGCCGGTCCATGACGGACCGCCGCAGCGCGGCCTGCCCGTCGTATCCGTAACACATGGTGACTCCTTCAATGGGGTTACTTCGAGGGAACCAGGACGACCTCGTCCGATCCGGTCAGGGCGGGCAGCCCGCTGTCACCCGGGTCGGTGTAGGACGCCACGAACACGGCGGTCAGGTTGTCCTTCTCCGGGTCGTGGCCGGACGGCACCGTCGTCTGGATCGAGCCGGTGCAGCCGTTGGCGGTGGTCTGCGGGTGGCCGTGCGAGTCGTGGCCGAGGATGTACGTGACGCTGACCCGGGCGCAGTCCACCGGCTGGTCGTCGGTCACCCGTACCTCGAACTGCACGGTGTCGCCGAACGTGAACGGCTGGCCCGCGACGGGCTTGACCAGCTCCACCACGGGTTCGGCGTTGCCGACCACGACCCGGACCGACGCGGCGGCCGAGAGCCCGCCGGGGTCGCTCACCTTGAGCGTGGCGTGGTAGAGGCCGTTCTTCTGGTACGTGAACGTCGGGTTCGCCACCCGCGAGTCGACCTTGCCGTCGTTGTCGAAGTCCCACGCGTACGACAGCCGGTCGCCGTCGTAGTCCGTGGTGCCCTCGCTGGAGAACGTGACCGTCAGCGGCGCGAGCCCGTTGGTGGGCGTGGCCGATACCTGAGGCACCGGGGTGTGGTTGCCCGTCCAGCCGATGTAGTCGATCCGGGCCAGCTGCGCGTCCGGGTTCTCGCTGAAGAAACCGTCGCCGTACTCGAGCACGTAGAGCGCGCCGTCGGGACCGAACTCCAGGTCCATCGGGTTGTCGAAGGTGAACGAGGGCAGCACCGGCTCGATGCCGGTGAGGTCACGGCTGGCGTTCAGCCGGAAGCCCTTCACGTAGTCCCGCGTCCACTCGTGGAACAGCGGAACGCCGTCGTAGTAGGCAGGCCACGCCACCGGGGCGCGGCCCCGCGTGGTCGGGAAGGAGAAGTGGTACGCCGGCCCGGCCATCGGCCCGATGCCGCCGGTGCCCAGCTCCGGGAACTGCGCAGAGGCGCCGTAGCCGTACCAGACGTCCGGCTGCTGCACCGGCGGCAGGTCGCGCAGGCCGGTGTTGTGCGGCGACTCGTTGATCGGCGCGGAGCAGTTGAACGGTTGCCCGGACCGGCCGGTGGCGAAGTCGTAGTCCACGTACGGCAGCTGCGCGGTGGCGCAGTAGGGCCAGCCGTAGTTTGCGGCCTTGCGGACGGCGGCCCACTTGCCGTGCCCGGCCGGCCCGCGCAGCGGATCCGCTTCCCCCGCGTCGGGTGAGTAGTCGGCGACGTAGAGCTCGTCGGCCTGGCGGTCGAACTCGATCCGGAACGGGTTGCGCAGGCCCATCAGGTAGATCTCGGGCCGGGTCTTAGGCGTGCCCGCCGGGAAGAGGTTCCCGTCGGGGATGGTGTATCCCCCGCCGTCACGCGGCTTGATGCGCAGGATCTTGCCGCGCAGGTCGTTGGTGTTGGCCGAGCTGCGCTGCGCGTCGTACGCCGGGTTGCGGCCGGCGCGCTCGTCGATGGGGGTGTAGCCGCCGGACTCGAACGGGTTGGTGTCGTCACCGGTGGACAGGTACAGGTTGCCCTTGGCGTCGAAGACGATGTCCCCGCCGACGTGGCAGCAGATGCCCCGGTCGACCGGTACGTCGAGGATCTGCTGCTCGGTGGACAGGTCCAGGGTGTCCTTGACCAACCGGAACCGGGAGAGCCGGATCGCGCCCTTGAACGGCGCGAAGTCCGCGGCCGTGCCCCAGGCCGGCGCGTCGCCCTCGTTGACGTTCGGGGTCGACGGGTCGTCGACCGGGGTGTTCATCGGCGGCGAGTAGTAGAGGTAGACCCAGTTGTTCCCGGCCTTGCCGAAGTTCGGATCGATCGCGACGTTCTGCAGGCCCTCCTCGTCGTGCCGGTAGACATCCAGCGTCGCGGCGAGGGTGTTGCGGCCCGAGGTGGGGTCGTGCAGCCAGACCTCACCCGCTCGGGTCACGTGCAGCACCCGGCTGTCGGGCAGCACGGCGAGGTCCATCGGCTCGCCCGGGTGGTCGTTGAGGGTCACCTTCTGGAAGCTCGACTCGGGGGGCGCGCCCGTGGTGCCGGGCTCGGCCATCGAGACGGCTGGTGTGGCGACGAGGGCGGTTGCCGTCAGGCCCGCTACGGCGAGCGCGAGTCGTCTCTTCATCTGCCGCTCCTTTGAGTGAGGACTGGTCGGGGCAGGTCGGGGACGTACTGCTTGTTGTTCTCAGGGGACGGATCCGGGCGGTTGGGCAGCGCTGCGCCGCCCGGCACGGCGTCGACCAGCGCTGCCCGCGGCGTACGCGGCCAGCTGCGCGGCCGGTCGGTTTACATCGACGAAACACGTGGTGGCCGACGCTACAAAACTAATGTCGATATGTCCATAGCTTTCACCTGCCAGGCGCTGACTTTCGTCACGTCCAGACGAAAGTCGGTGTGGCTATTGGGTTTCCCGGCGAGCGAGGAGGTCGGGCGGGAGCCCGATCAGCGGCGCCGCCAGTGGATCGGCAGGCGCTTGACGCCGCGCTGGAAGTTCGACCGCAGATAGGCGGGCGAACCCGCGTACGTGATGCTGGCGGTGCGCGCCAGGAGGGCCTCGAACAGGGCGCGTAGCTGGCACCGGGCCAGGTGCGCGCCGAGACAGAAATGCGGTCCGTGGCCGAAGACGAGGTGCGGGTTGGGGCGGCGGGTGAGGTCGAGCCGGTCGGCGTCGGCGAAGACGCGTTCGTCCCGGTTGGCCGACGCGAACGAGACCACCACCTTGTCCCCGGCCCGCACCGGCACCCCGCCGACGGCGGTGTCCGTCGTGGCGGTACGCCGGAACACCATCACCGGCGTCCACCAGCGCAGCAGCTCGTCGACGGCGGTGTCGAACAGAGCCAGGTCCCGGCGTAGCCGCTCCAGCTCCGCCGGGTGCTCCAGCAGGGCGATCATCGCGCCCGGCAGCCCGTTGCGGATCGTCTCGTTGCCGGCCACGGCGAACAGCCAGAACATGTTCTCGAACTCGTCCACCGAGAGCCGGTCGTCGCCCTGCTGCCCCAGCAGGATGGACATGACATCCGGTCCCGGGTCGCGGCGCTTCGCCTCGGCCAGCAGGTGCGCGTACACGTAGAGGTCGGCCATGCCGGCCCGGGTCCGTGGATCCGGCATCCGGCCGTCGGCGTCCGGGGCCGGTCGGTGCCGCAGCGCCTCGCGGGCCGCGGCGGTGCCGGCCCGCGGGTCGAACGCGGCCGACACCGCGTAGTCCGGATCCTGGAAGCCGATCACCCGGTTCGACCAGTCGTACAGCAGCCAGCGGTCGGGCTCCGGCACCCCGAGCACGTCCGCGAGCGTGAGCAGCGGCAGGTCGGCGGCGAGATCACGGGCGAAGTCGCAGGTACCCTCGTCCGCGTCACCCAGCACACGCTCGACGAGCGCCGCCGCGTTCGCACGGATCGACGCCTCCAGCACGGCAACCGCCCGCGGGGTGAACGAGCGGGCGACCGGGCGACGCAGCCGGCCGTGCTCCGGCGGGTCCATGTTGAGCATCATCCGCCGCACATACCCGAGATCCTCCGGCTTGGCCGGGTCACGGATCTGGGTGGCGCCGAGCCAGGACGAGAAGAGCCGTGGCTGCTTGAGCACGTCCTGCACATCGGCGTGCCGGAGCACCAGCCAGAAGCCCGGCCCGCCGGGCAGCCCGAGCAGCGGCGGCTCCTCGACCCACACCACCGGGCTGGCCGCGCGCAGCTCGGCGAGCAGGTCGTACGGGACGCCGTCGACGTAGGTGCGGGGGTCGACCAGGGGCGCCGAATCGGCGGTCACTGCCCGAGGAACTCCTCGAGCACCGTGGCCAACCGGACCGGGGTCTCGTACATCGCGTAGTGTCCCGCGTTGGCGAGCACCTCGAGCCGCGCGTTGGGGTAGTGGCGCAGCCAGGTCTCGCGCATCGTGTCGGCGCCCAGCGCCGGGTCGTGCTCGCCGACGACGGCGAGCGCCGGCACCGGGTTGCCCTTCACCTCGTCGGTGAAGTCGGTACGCGCCCAGGCGGTCAGGTATGCGCCGAACGCCTCCGGGTTGGAGTGATCGAGGGAGAACCGGACCATCTCGTCCAGCCAACGGCCGGACAGCCGGTTGCCGGTGGTGAGGTCGATGATGGCGCGCCGGTTGGCCGGGTTGGCGGCCGCACCGTCGAACAGCGCCCAGCCCTGCAGGTCGAAGGGCACCCCGCCGGCCGGGACCGGGCTGATGCCGACGAGGCGTTCCACCCGCCCGGGGGCGTCGGCGAGCACCCGCTGGGCAGCACTGCCGCCCATGGAGTGCCCAACCACGGAGAACGTGTCCCAGCCGAGGGAGTCGGCGAGCGCCAGGGCGTCGCGGGAGATCTCGGCGATCGTGTGCTCGCCCGCGACCGCCCTGCGCGCCCCGTACCCGCGGTAGTCCAGGAACGCCCAGGTGAAGCGTTCGGTGTCGATCAACTCCGGCAGCCAGCCCCAGCCCTGCGCGGACCCGAACCACCCGTGCAGGGCCAGCACCTTGCGGGGGCCGTGACCGAGGCTGATCGGACCGGCGCCGGAGTCATCGGTGCTGCTGTGGCTGATCGTCATGGCGGCGACCCCTTCCGCGGTCGCAACGCCGCGACCGAGGTGAACGACCGGACAGCCAGCAAGGCGGACGCTGGCGATGTGAAGCGACCGTAACCTGCGCGTGGACCGAACGGAAGAGTCGCCGACGGCCGGTCGAGCGTCACGGCTGCCGGGGGTGCGGCGGCCGAGCCGGAATTCGAAAAGTTGACATGTTCGGGTTGCCTACCGCCGGCCTGGGAGGTAGGCAGGAGGTCCACACACGCCGATCGCGGGAGCGCACGTGAGACCTCGGGCCATCCTCACCACGACCATCGCGCTGGGCACGCTGGTGGCCGGGACCGCAGTTCCCGCGCAGGCGAAGCCGGCCGACCCGCCCAAGGAGCCGGTGGCCGTCGGTTACGGCGGCGCGATGTCCACGGTGGATGCGACGGCCACGGCCGTCGGGCTGGACGTGCTGCGGCGCGGGGGCAACGCGGTCGACGCGGCGGTCGCCGCCGCGGCGACCCTCGGCGTCACCGAACCGTTCTCGGCCGGCATCGGCGGCGGCGGCTTCTTCGTCTACTACGACGCGAAGCGCGGCCGGGTGCACACCATCGACGGCCGCGAGGCGGCACCGGCGTCGATGACCGAGACCAGCTTCGTCAACCCGGCCACTGGGCAGCCGTACCGGTTCGACGAGGCCCGGATCAGCGGGCTGTCGGCCGGCGTGCCGGGCACGCTGCTCACCTGGCAGGACGCGCTGGATCGCTGGGGCACCCGATCACTGGCGCAGATGCTCAAGCCCGCCGAGCGGGTCGCCGAGGACGGCTTCACCGTCGACGAGACCTTCGCCGGCCAGATCGCCGGGAACCAGGCCGCGTTCGGGCAGTTCAGCTCGACCAGCGCGCTGTACCTGCCCGGCGGCCAGCCGCCGGCGGTCGGCAGCACCTTCCGCAACCCGGACCTCGCCGAGACGTACCGGCTGATCGCCAAGCAGGGCACCGACGTGCTCTACCGGGGCGAGGTCGGCCGCGACGTCGTTGCCACCGTCCAGCACCCGCCGGTGGCGGCGCAGCCGGTCGGCTCGTGGCCGTACCCGATCCGCCCGGCCGGGATGACCTCCGCGGACCTCGCCGCCTACCGCACCCGCTTCCCCGAGCCCACCCGGTCGGACTACCGCGGCCTCGAGGTGTACGGCATGTCCACCCCGTCGAGTGGCGGCACCGCGGTGGGGGAGGCGCTCAACATCCTGGAGCAGTTCGACCTGCGGTCGATGACCCCGGCGCAGGCGATGCACCGCTACTTGGAGGCCAGCGCGCTGGCGTTCGCCGACCGCAACCGGTACGTCGGTGACTACACCCAGCCGAACGTGCTTCGCGAACTGCTCAGCGACGGGTTCGCCAAGGAACGGGCCTGCCTGATCGCCCCGTCGGCGGCGCTGCCCAAGCCGGTCGCACCCGGCGTTCCCGACGGCGCCTACGGCGGCTGTTCGGCGGCGGCGGTCGCCGACACCCGCGACGACCGCAAGAGCACCACCAACCTGACGGTGGCCGACCGGTGGGGCAACGTGGTGGAGTACACGCTGACCATCGAGGCGACCGGCGGCAACGGCATGGTCGTACCCGGTCGGGGATTCCTGCTCAACAACGAGCTGACCGACTTCAACTTCGCGCCGACCCAGGGCACCGCGCCCGACCCGAACCTGCCGGCGCCGGGCAAGCGTCCGCGCAGTTCCATGTCGCCCACCATCGTGCTGGCCGACGGGCGGCCGTTCCTGGCGGTCGGCACGCCCGGCGGCGCGACGATCATCACCACGGTCCTGCAGATGCTGGTCAACCGGATCGACCTGGGCATGACCCTGCCGGAGGCGCTGGCGGCGCCGCGGGCATCACAGCGCAACGGCGCCAGCACCCAGGCCGAGCCGGCGTTCATCACGGCGTACGCCGGCGGCCTGCCCCCGGGTCACGCCTTCTCACCCACCGAGGAGATCGGTGCCGCGACCGGTATCGAGTTCCTGAACGACGGCCGGATGGTCGCGGCGGCCGAGCCGGTCCGCCGGGGCGGGGGCGCGGCGGCGGTGGTCGGCCGCTGGGGGCGCCCCTGAGGGGTACGGACCGGATCCGCTCTCAACGCCCGAGAAACCGGAGGATCGCGTCGCGAAGCAGTCGGTCCGGGTCGCGCGGTCGAAGGTCAGGGTCGGTGAACGGGGGACCGGCGACGAGCTGCGCCAGAACTGCGGCGAGTCGCTTCCGGTCCGCGGGCAGCGTCGACCATGCCGAGTCGGGTAGGCGCAGCACGTTCGAGAGCAGATCGCCTGGGTAGTAGTCGCCCTCGGCCAGGGGATCGCGGCGCAGGACCTGCATCGCGATGGGCAGCAGAGCCGGCACGCCGATCTCCTGGCCGAGCATGATGCGCAGATCTTCGACCGTGAACCCGGCCAGCGGCTTGCGTCGTAGATCCCAGCAACGCCTGACGAGGAACGAGGCGTCCGGACCGGGATCCGGCCACACGTCGAACTCAAGCTGCTCGATGGTGGTCACGGCGATCAGGTTAGTCAACCGGGGTGGCCCCGTAGCGGCAGGCGTCGGCGGGCTCGCCTTAGCTGGTCGTTAAGTAACGGCCCATTCGGTTCATCCGGCGGGCGGCGCCGGGCAGACTGGATCAATGCCCGCCGCCGGTCCGCTCACTCCCACGTTCCGCCGCCGTCGTACCCAGGCGCTCGTCGCCGTGGTCGCCGCGCTCGCCGTGGTGCTTGGGGTGGGCGCCTGGTCGCTGCGGGATCGGGTTGGCGGTGCATCGGTGGCGGGCGACGTCGCTGCCTCCGGTCCGGCGTCCGGCACGCCGGTCTGCGCGGGCCGGCCGGTCCGGGCTCCCCGGGAGTTGCGCGGCATGTGGATCACGACGGTGAACAACATCGACTGGCCGAGCCGGCGCGGGCTGCCCGCCGAGACGGTGCGGGCGGAGTTCCGGGGCTGGCTGGACCTGGCCGTGCGGCGCAACCACAACGCGGTGTTCGTGCACGTGCGGCCGAGCGGGGACGCGCTCTGGCCGTCCAGGTACGCGTCCTGGTCGGAGTGGCTGACCGGGAGCCGCGACGGCCGCGACCCGGGCTGGGACCCGATGGAGTTCATGGTCGCCGAGGCGCACGCCCGCAACCTGGAGTTCCACGCCTGGTTCAACCCGTACCGGGGTGGGCAGCCGGCCACGGTGGGCGGGCCGGGCCCGCGACTGGACCAGCTCGCCCCGACCCATCCGCTGCGCCAGCACCGCGACTGGGCGGTGACCTATCCCAGCGCCGACCGGCCCGGCAGTCGCCTCTACTTCAACCCGGGGATTCCGGAGGCGCGCACGTTCGTCGAGGATTCGATGCTGGAGGCGGTCCAGCGGTACGACGTCGACGGGGTGCACTTCGACGACTTCTTCTATCCGTACCCGGAGGCCGGGCAGGACTTTCCCGACGGCGCGGCGTTCGCCCGCTACGGCCGGGGGTTCGCGGACAAGCACGCCTGGCGCCGGGACAACGTGAACACGCTGGTCCGGGAGATGAGCGAGCGGATCAAAACGATCAAGCCGTGGGTGAAGTTCGGCATCAGCCCGTTCGGAATCTGGCGCAACAAGCGCTCCGACCCGGCCGGCTCGGCGACGGCCGGTTTGCAGAGCTACGACGACATCTACGCGGACACCCGACTGTGGGTACGGCAGCAGTGGCTGGACTACGTCGTGCCGCAGCTTTACTGGCAGATCGGGTTCGGCAAGGCCGACTACGCCAAGTTGCTGCCGTGGTGGGTGGCGACGGTGCGGGGTACCCGAGTGCAGCTCTACATCGGCCAGGCCGACTACCGGGTGGGCGAACGCGGCGCCTGGCGTGACCCGGCCGAACTGGACCGCCAGCTCGCCCTCAACCGGCGGCACGGAGTGAGCGGGAGCGTGCACTTCAGCGCCAAGCAGGTGCGTGCCGACAAGCTCGGGGCGGTCAGCCGGTACAGCGAGGCGCACTACGCCGGTCCGGCGCTGGTGCCCACGATGGCGCAGCTACCAGCAGCGCCACCGGCCGCGCCCGCGGTCACGGGCGTACGCCGTGCGGACGGCGGCGGGGTGGCGCTGACCTGGCGCGGGGACGGTGCGACGAGCTTCGCCGTCTACCGGGTGGACGGCGACGCGGCCCGGCTCGTCGGCACCGCCCGAGGTGACGGCTGGGTCGACCGCACCGCCCCGGCCGGCCCCTCCCTGTCCTACTGCGTGTCCGGGCTGGACCGCAGCGGGAACGAGGGCCCGCTGAGCGCGCCGATGTCGGTCGCCGCGAGGTAGAAGACCTGAGGATCTCTTACTTGGCGCAGAAGCGGGCCATGCTGAACGGCGGACCGGGTGGCGCGGTGGGCCGCCAGACCGGGTTCAGCTGGATCGCCAGGGCGGGGGCATGCCAGGCATCCCCCAGTTGCTGGAGCGGGCCGAACTCGCGGCGGGGGTGATTGACGTTCGCGCCGGCGAGGAAGCTGATTAGCACGTCGTCGGTGCCCTTTCGGCCGATGATTCCCGCGTGGAAGGTCGGCACCTCGACCACCGGGATTTGGAGCTTCTGGCCGGGTGGGGCCTCGGCGGCGCTCACCGTCGGCAGGAAGGCGACAACGCGTACGCCCGGGACCGGGCACAGGATCTGGTAGCGGTAGAAGGTCGCCCCGTCCAGCAGTGAGCGGACGAACGGCTCGTCGGGTGTGCTGGCGGCCCGGTTGCCGATGGTCGTCACCTTGAACATCACCCGCAGCAGCCACCCGGCGGCCAGCCCCCAGCCGGCATTGGCCTCCGGTGGGGGATAGTAGGTTCGTCCGGCGCGGACCAGCGGGCTGAACATCGCCAGCGCCCGCACCGGAGAGTCGGGCCGGTCCCGCAGGTAGGTGCGGGCCACCATCACCCCCTCGCTCCGTGCGACCAGGGCGATCGGCCGTCCGGTCCGCCGGTGGAGCGTCTCGATCTGCGCGGCGAGCAGCTGTGAGCTGGACTCCAGCGACCGGTGGGTGGCGTCCGACCGGTACGGCATTGGACGGCCAGCTGAGTCCAGGCCGAGGTAGGAGAACCGCTCCAGGTTCGGATCCGCTGTGGGCCGGCCGTCGTACGCCGAGTCGTGCCCGTCGAGCACGATCACCGCGTAGGGCACCTGCGGCGGTAGCGGCTGGTTGAGAATCGGCGCCATGAGGGTGTTGGCCTGGTTGCGGGGCTGGGAGATCACCTGCGACGCCAGCGGAACGGCCAGGGCGAGCACCACGACGATCGGCACGACCGGCATCCGCGCCCAACGTACCCGCTGTTGCAGGACGGCCGCGCGCACCGTCTGCCGCCAGAGCAGACCGTTGAGCGCGCCGGCGGCGACGGTGACCACGGGCGTCCACACCTCCGGAGTACGCCACACCAGCCCGCCGAGAACGGTGATCACCACGAAGTCGAGCAGCGACCAGCCGACCAGTTCGACCGACGGCAGCCCGCGCCACCATCCCGGGCCCACCGACATCCGCTGCAGGAAGGGGGCGAGCAGCAGCATCGGAATCAGGGCGGAGAACAGGAACCAGGACAGCGAAACCACCGACGCGGCTATCGCATAGGCGGCGTACGGCAGGACGAGGACCGCTCCGAACGCCGCTACCCCGACGTTGCGCAGGAGCAGCGCCCGGTACGCCGGCCGTGGGCTGCGCGCTGGCCAGGCCAGGCTGACTATCGTCGCGGACAGCAGCCCACGCAGCGCAATCAGGGCCAGCAGGCCGGAGCCGAACATGAGCCAGGAGTTGTGGTAGACCAGCAGCCAGCGCATGTCGTGGTAGGAGTCGTACGGCCAGACCGCCGTACTCTGCGGCGCCAGCCCCTCGGCCGTGATGAACCCGACCAGCACTAGCACGAGGACCTCCGCCACCGGGACCGCCGCGGCGATCCCGAGCAGCGCCAGCAGCCGCCGGTGCGTTGGTCGCACGGGTTCTCCTCCGGTACGTGCGGCTCTGCGCCGAGTCTCCCGCGTTTGCCAGTTGCATTGGGGTAAACGATCAGATCGGTCCCTCCGTCGCCCCGGCGTACCGGTGGTCTGCCCCGGCGGGGCGTCGCCGGACGCCAGCCGGCCCGCCGCCGGCCGGGGTCGGCTCGACGATGACCACCTGGATGCCCTTGTCGCGGAACTTGGCCACCTCGTCGGCGGGCGCGGAATCGTCCGTGACGAGGGTTCATCGCGGCGGCATCACCGCCCACGCGTGGAAGGGCGCCGCGGCGAGGCCGGCGACTGGGACGTCCTCGGCAACGGCTACGGCAACCAGACCGGCCTGGCCATCACCAACCTGCAGGGCCAGTACGGCGGGACCGCAGCGACGTCGCGGCGGCGTGCGCGGCAGCCGGAGCACCCCGGCCGGTCGTGGCGCAGCAGCTGTACAACCTGGTGGCCCGCCGCATCGAGGACGAGTACGTCGAGTACGCGCGGACCCACGAACTGGCCACCGTCGTGTACAACCCGCTCGGCGGTGGTCTGCTGACCGGCCGGCACTCGTTCGACGCGGTGCCGGTCCAGGGCCGGTTCGGCAGCTCCGCGCTGTCGGGCATGTACCGCGACCGGTACTGGAACCGGCCGATCTTCGAGGCCGGGGACGCCCTGTCGCGTATCGCCGACGGCGCCGGGATCCCACTGCCCGAGCTGTCGCTGCGCTGGCTGCTGTCCCGGGAGGTGGTGTCGGCGGTCCTGCTCGGTGGTTCCAAGCCGCAGCAGCTGCGCGACAACATCCGGGCCGAGGCGCGCGGGCCGCTGCCGCGCGACGTGCTCGACGCCTGCGACGAGGTCGGCCGCGTCCTCGCCGGCCCGATGCCCGCCTACAACCGGTGACCCGACCAGGAAGGACCATCGTGACCATCGAGCACCCACCAGCCGCCCGGCCCACCGCCCGCGCCTTCACCGCCCGGCTCCGCCGCCGCGAGCGCGCGCTGGGCTACTGGGTGATCATGGACTCGCCGGTGTGCACCGAGCGCATCGCCCGGCTGGGCTACGACTACGTCTGCATCGACGCCCAGCACGGACTGGTCGAGTACGGCGGGATCCTGCGCGCTGACCGCGATCGACGCCGGCGGCGCCTCGGTGGGGATGGTGCGGGTCGGTGCGAACGACCCGTTCCACATCGGCCAGGCCCTCGACGCCGGCGCCGCCGGGGTGATCGTGCCGCTGGTCAACTCGGCGGACGACGCGGCGCGCGGTCGCCGCGGCGACGTACCCGCCGCGCGGCGTCCGGTCGTACGGGCCGATGCGTTCGGCGCTGCGGGCAGGCCCGGTGCCGGCGGAGGCCGACGCGTCGGTCGCCTGCCTGGCCATGATCGAGACTCCGGAGGGGTTGGAGAACGTCGAAAAGATCTGTGCCGTGCCCGGTCTCACCGGCGTCTATGTCGGCCCGTCCGACCTCTGCCTGGCCGTCGGCGGGGCCTATCCGGGAGACCCGGCGGTGGCGGAGGTGCTCGAGGCGGCGCTGCGGCGGATCAGCCGGGCCGCCGCCGACGCGGGCGTGGCCGCCGGCATCCACACCACAGCCGGTCAGGACGCCGCCCGCCGGCTGGCCGAGGGCTTCACGTTCGCCACGGTCTCCTCGGACCTCGTACACCTGGAACGCGCGGCGGCCGACCACCTGCGCGCCGCGGGCGGGGGCGCGGTGAGCGCCCCCACCTCGCTGGCCACCGACTGGCTGGTGCGGACCCGGCCGGACGGCCTCGGCGAGGCATACCTGCCCACCCAGACGGTTTAGTCCCACGCGGCCAACCTGGCCGTGCTGCCCGACGGCGACCTGGGCTGCGTGTGGTTCGGCGGCACGCAAGAGGGGGTGGCCGACAACGGCGTCTGGTTCTCCCGCCTGCCGGCCGGCACCGACCGGTGGAGCGATCCGGTGCCGCTCAGCGACGACGCCACCCGCTCCGAGCAGAACCCGGTGCTGTTCGCCGCGCCGACCGGCGAGCTGTGGCTGCTGCACACCGCGCAGCACGCCGGGGACCAGGACACGGCAGTGGTCCGCGCCCGCGTCTCGGTCGACTCAGGCCGCAACTGGGGGCCGATGCGAGAGTTGTTGGCCTCCCCGCACGGCGGCCTCTTGTGCGGCAGCCCCCGGTCGTCCTGCCGTCCGGGCGGTGGCTGCTGCCGGCGTTCGCCTGCCCACGGCTCGCCGGCCGGGCGTGGAGCGGGGAGCACGACATGAGCAGCGTGTGGTTCTCCGACGACGGCGGCAGCTGGCGGGAGTCGCCCGTGCCGGCGTCGACCGGACTGGTCACATGAACATCGTGCCGCGGCCCGGCGGGACCTTCACTGCCTACTTCCGCAGCCGCTGGGCCGACCACGTGTACCGCAGTACCTCCCCGGACGGGATCACCTGGGAACCGCCGCACCCCAGCTTGCCGAACAACAACTCCTCGATCCGGGCGGTCGCGTTGCCCGGCGGCCGGACCGCCCTGGCGTTCAACGTGATTTGGCGAGGAATCCCGGTCCTTCAGGACTCCGTTGGGAAATGGCTGAAGGGGGATTCTTCATCCGATCTGGGCTGCGAGGTGGGTGAGGTGGCTTGTTCTGGTCTGGCCCAGGGGGGGTTTCGGTGAGCCACGCGTCTATGCGGACCAGGTTGACTGCGCTGGCCGT
>NZ_JBUEGB010000055.1:0-45468 GCF_054963695.1 Micromonospora sp. RTBAU3-60
ATCGACCAGCCCGACGAGAGCGCCAAACCTCGGACCCCTAGCGGTCGAGCATCGGCCGGTTCGAGCGTGCGACCGGCTCAGGCGGGCGATCTTGGCGTGGCCCGCTGCGGTCAGCTGACGTTGGCCGGGCCGAGGACGCTCTTCAGGTCGCCCATCAGCGCGGTGGTGGCCGCCACCCGGAACGGCCCGAGGCGCAGCGTGGTCACCTTGCCGCCGTTGAGCAGCTTGACGTGCACCTCGGTGTCGCCCGGGTGCAGCACCAGGGTCTCCTTGAGCTTCTCCACCAGCGGCGGCGTGCAGCGGTGCACCGGGATGGTCAGGGTGACCGGCTTGTTCGCCGGGTTGCTGCTGATGTCCGGCATGGACATGTCCATCGCCATGATCCGCGGGGTGTCGTCGCGGCGGTCCACCCGCCCCTTGACCACCACGATCGCGTCCTCGGCGATGTACTGGCCGATCACCTCGTAGGTGTTGGGGAAGAACAGCGTCTCGACGCCACCGGCCAGGTCCTCCAGCGTGGCCGAGGCCCAGGCCCGGCCCTGCTTGGTGACCCGGCGCTGCACGCCGGAGAGGATCCCGGCCAGCGTCACCACCGCGCCGTCGGGCACGGTCCCCTCCTCGGAGAGGGCGGCGATGGTGCAGTCGGCCGCCGCGCCGAGCACGTGCTCCAAGCCGAACAGCGGGTGGTCGGAGACGTACAGGCCGAGCATCTCGCGCTCGAAGGCGAGCTTGTCCCGCTTGTCCCACTCCCCCTCGCCGATGACCGGCATCACCGTGGTGCTGCTGCCGGCGTCCGCGTCGCCGAAACCGGCGCCGAAGAGGTCGTACTGGCCGACCGCCTCCTTACGCTTGACGTCGGCGTACGCGTCGATGGCGTCCGCGTGCACGGCGAGCAGGCCCTTGCGCGGGTGCTGCAGCGAGTCGAAGGCGCCGGCCTTGATCAGGGATTCGATGGTCTTCTTGTTGCAGACCACCGCGTCCACCTTCGACAGGAAGTCGTAGAAGTCGGCGTACGCGCCCTTCTCCTCGCGGCAGCGCATGATCGAGGTGACCACGTTCGCGCCGACGTTGCGGATGGCGGCCAGGCCGAAACGGATGTCCCGGCCGACCGGGGTGAACGGCCCGGCCGAGGTGTTCACGTCGGGCGGCAGCACCTGGATGCCCATCCGCCGGCACTCGGACAGGTAGAGCGCCATCTTGTCCTTGTCGTCGCCGACGGAGGTGAGCAGCGCCGCCATGTACTCGGCCGGGTAGTGCGCCTTGAGGTACGCCGTCCAGTACGACACCAGGCCGTACGCGGCCGAGTGGGCCTTGTTGAAGGCGTAGCCGGCGAACGGGACGAGGACGTCCCACACCGCCTGGATCGCCTCGTCGGAGTAGCCGCGCTCACGGCAGCCGTCCCGGAACGGGATGAACTCCTTGTCGAGGATCTCCTTCTTCTTCTTACCCATCGCGCGGCGCAGCAGGTCGGCCTGGCCGAGGCTGTAGCCGGCGAGGATCTGCGCGGCGCGCTGCACCTGCTCCTGATAGACGATCAGGCCGTAGGTGGGGGCGAGGATCTCCCGCAGCGGCTCCTCCAGCTCCGGGTGGATCGGCGTGATCTCCTGGAGACCGTTCTTGCGCAGCGCGTAGTTGGTGTGCGAGTCCACGCCCATCGGGCCGGGCCGGTAGAGCGCCAGCACGGCGGAGATGTCCTCGAAGTTGTCCGGCTTCATGAGCCGCAGCAGCGAGCGCATCGGCCCGCCGTCGAGCTGGAACACGCCCAGGGTGTCACCGCGGGCGAGCAGCTCGTAGGCGGCCTTGTCGTCCAGCGGAAGGGCCAGCAGATCCAGCTCCTTGCCGTGGTTGAGCTGGATGTTCTTGACCGCGTCGTCGATGATCGTGAGGTTGCGCAGGCCGAGGAAGTCCATCTTCAACAGCCCGAGCGACTCGCACGTCGGGTAGTCGAACTGGGTGATGATGGCCCCGTCGGCGTCCCGGCGCATCAGCGGGATGTGCTCGATGATCGGCTCGGCGGACATGATCACGCCGGCGGCGTGTACGCCGGTCTGCCGGATCAGCCCCTCGATGCCCTTCGCGGTCTCGATGACCTTCTTGACGTCCGGGTCGGACTCGTAGAGGCCGCGGATCTCGCCCGCCTCGGCGTAGCGCGGGTGCTTCGGGTCGAAGATGCCGGACAGCGGGATGTCCTTGCCCATCACCGCCGGGGGCATCGCCTTGGTGATCCGGTCGCCCACCGCGTACGGGTAGCCGAGCACCCGGGCCGAGTCCTTGATCGCGGCCTTCGCCTTGATCGTGCCGAAGGTGGCGATCTGCGCGACCTTGTCCTCGCCCCACTTGTCGGTGACGTACCGGATCACCTCGCCGCGCCGGCGCTCGTCGAAGTCGATGTCGACGTCCGGCATCGAGACGCGCTCGGGGTTGAGGAACCGCTCGAAGATCAGGCCGTGCGGGATCGGGTCCAGGTCGGTGATGCCCAGGGCGTACGCGACCAGCGAGCCGGCGGCGGAGCCACGGCCCGGACCGACGGCGATGCCCTGGCTCTTTGCCCACTGGATGAAGTCCGCGACCACGAGGAAGTACGACGGGAAGCCCATCTGCACGATGACGCCCAGCTCGTACTCCGCCTGGGCGACGTGCCCCTCCGGGATGCCGTTGGGGAAGCGGCGGGCCAACCCCTTGAACGTCTCCTTGCGGAACCAGGACTCCTCGGTCTCCCCCTCGGGGATCGGGAACCGCGGCATCAGGTTGTGGAACTCGAACATCCCGGTCGGGTCGACCTTCTCGGCGACCAGCAGGGTGTTGCGACAGCCCAGCTGCCAGAGCTCCGAGGTGTTGACCGCGCGCATCTGATCGGCCGATTTGATGTAGTAGCCGCCACCCTCGAGGCGGAACCGGTTGGGGTCGTCGATGTTGCTGGCGGTCTGCACGCAGAGCAGCACGTCGTGCGCCTCGGCCTGCTCCTCGCGGGTGTAGTGCGAGTCGTTGGTGACCACCGGCGGGATGTCGAGCTTGCGGCCGACCTCGATCAACCCGTCCCGGACCCGCTTCTCGATGTCCAGGCCGTGGTCCATGATCTCCAGGAAGTAGTTCTCCTTGCCGAAGATGTCCTGGTACGCGGCGGCGACCTTGAGCGCCTCGTCGAACTGACCCAGCCGCAGCCGGGTCTGCACCGCGCCGGACGGGCAGCCGGTGGTCGCCATGATGCCCTCGGCGTGCTCGGCGATCAGCTCCATGTCCATCCGGGGCCACTTGACGTAGTGGCCCTCCATGGAGGCGCGGGAGTTGAGCGTGAAGAGGTTGTGCAGGCCGGTCTTGTTGGCCGCCCACATGGTCATGTGGGTGATCGCGCCGTTACCCGAGACGTCGTCGCTCTTCTGCTCGGGGCGGCCCCACTTGACCCGCTGCTTGTGGAAGCGCGACTCCGGCGCCACGTACGCCTCGACCCCGAGGATGGGCTTGACGCCCGCCGCCGTCGCCTGCTTGTAGAAGTCGTTCGCGCCGTGCATGTTGCCGTGGTCGGTGATCGCCACCGCCGGCATGCCGAGCCGGGCCGCCTCGGCGAAGAGGTCCTTGAGCCGCGCCGCCCCGTCGAGCATCGAGTACTCAGTGTGCACGTGCAGATGCGCGAACGAATCGCCCATGCGTGGCGCCCCCCGGGGTGTGGATCAAGGCTGCGTCAGAGTCGACGACTCACCCTACCCAGGTCCCGGGACCGGCTCCACCGTCCGCGCCGAGGGTGTTCCGGGTCTCTCTTCCGATGCCCGCGTGCCACACGATGCTGCATCCGATTGAAATAGTGTGTGCCACACAGTATCGTGTGACGCATGGTGAGTGAGGAGGTCCTCCGGACCCATCTCCAGGAGCTGCGACGCGGCACGGTGGTGGTGGCGAGCCTGGTCGCCCTGCGCCGGCCCGACTACGGCTACGCGCTGCTGCAACGGCTCGGCGAGCACGGCTTCCCGGTCGACGCCAACACGCTCTATCCCCTGCTCCGGCGGCTGGAGGAGCAGGGGCTGCTGACCAGCGAGTGGAACACCGAGGAGAGCCGGCCGCGCAAGTTCTATCGCACCAGCGACGAGGGCGAGGCGGTGCTGGACCGTCTCCTCGACGACCTCGCCGCCGTGCAGACCTCCGTCGCCAGCCTTGTCGAAGGAGTGGACCGATGAGTTCCCTGACCGACCGCTACGTCGCCGCCACCCTCCGCACGGTCCCGGCGCAACGCCGCACCGAGATCGCGACCGAGCTGCGCGCGTCCATCGAGGACATGATCGACGGGCGCACCGACGCCGGGCAGGAGCGCGGCACCGCGGAGCGCGAGGTGCTCACCGAACTGGGCAACCCCGAGCAGCTCGCCGCCCGCTACACCGACCGCCGGTTGCAGCTCATCGGTCCGCGCTACTACCTGCTCTGGTGGCGGCTGCTGCGGACGCTGCTCACCTTCATTCCGGCCATCGTCGGCGTCGTCGCCGGCGTGGTCAAGGCCACCGTCGAGGGCGACGCCGGCGGGGCGATCGGCGTCGGGGTGAGCAGCGCCCTGCAGACCGCGGTGCAGATCGCGTTCTGGGTCACCCTCTGCTTCGCCGTGCTCGAACGCACCAACACGCCGCTGAACCTGCCCGAGTGGAGCGTCGACCAACTGCCCGAGGCACCCGAGGAGCGGCAGGTGACGCTGGTCGATAGCTGCGCGTCGATCGTTTTCCTGGTGCTCGCTATCGCCTTCTTCCCCTGGCAGCACTTCCAGCCCTGGGTGTCGGGCGACGGCTCGCGGCTGCCGATGATCGACCCGGCGCTGTGGAGCTTCTGGCTGCCGCTGCTGCTGGCGGTCCTGGTCGCCGACATCGGCCTGGAGGTCGCGAAGTACCGGGCCCGCCGCTGGACCTGGCCGCTGGTCGCGGTCAAGGCGGTGCTCGACCTCGCGTTCGCCGTGCCACTCGTCTGGCTGCTGCTCACCGACCGGCTGCTCAACCCGGAGCTGGTCCAGCGGTTCGAGTGGCTGCGTGAGGGAGGGGCGCAGGACGTGGCCCGGGTGGCCGTCGTCCTCACCGCGGCCGTCACCGTCTGGGGCCTCATCGACAGCGCCGTCAAGGCCCGACGGCAGGCCGCCTGAGGCGGTCCCGGCCCGGCGCACACGGGGGCGCCGGGCCGGACGTGTCCGCCTCAGCGCTCGGCCGCTCCAGCCCGCCACTCCCGGCCCAACAGGGCGTAGACCACCTCGTCGGTCCACTCGCCCTTGACGAACTCGTTCTCCCGCAGGTGCGCCTCGCGGCGCATGCCGAGCCGTTCCAGCACCCGCGCCGACGCGGTGTTGCGGCCGTCGAGGCGGCCGACGATCCGGTGCAGGCCGAGGCCCTCGAAGCCGAGCCGCAGCATCTCCCGGGCTGCCTCGGTGACGTACCCGCGGCCGGTGTGCTCCGGGTGCAGCACGTACCCGATCTCGCCCTGCCGGTGCTCGCCGCTGGTCCAGGTCAGCAACACGTCGCCGACCAGCTCGCCGGTCGCCGGCAGCACCACCGCCAGGTTCAGCACGTCGCCCGGCGCGCGCAGCGCGGTGCGTCCCCGCAGGCGCTCGATCGCCGCCCGGGCGGCGACATCGTCGTACGGCTCGTGGTAGAGGTAGCGGGTGACGTCCGGCCGGGAGCGGTAGGCGGTCAGGGCGGCGAGGTCGTCGGCGGTGAACGGGCGCAGCAGGAGCCGGTCGGTGCGCAGCGGCAGATCGGGGACGAGCATCCGCGAAGGGTACGAGCGCGACCGGCGTACGGTCAGCTGAGTTTCGTATCGATGAGGAGTGGCCATGCGGGTCCGGGGCATCGCCTACGACACGGGCGT
This sequence comes from Micromonospora sp. RTBAU3-60, assembly GCF_054963695.1. NCBI lineage: Bacteria > Bacillati > Actinomycetota > Actinomycetes > Micromonosporales > Micromonosporaceae > Micromonospora > Micromonospora sp. RTBAU3-60. The sequence continues at coordinate 5,830 of NZ_JBUEGB010000055.1, forward strand.
CGAACTGCTGCCCGGCCGGCCGTCCCGGCCGGACTTCGACCCCGACCAGGTCCGCGCCGACCTGCGGGTGATCGCCACCGAGCTGCACGCCACCGCGGTACGACTCGTCGGGGAGAACCTGGACCGGCTGCGCGTGGCGGCCGAGGCCGCCGCCGAGGCGGGGCTGGCGGTCTGGCTCTCCCCCGCGCTGCCGGACGCGACGTCGGCCGCCGCCCGCCTCCAACTCGGCAGCTGCGCCGACATCGGGGAGCGGCTGCGCGCCCGGGGCGCCGAGGTGGTGCTGGTGGCCGGCTGGGAGACGACCCTGTTCCAGCGCGGCATCGTCGCCGGGGCCACCACCACCGACCGGATGGCCACCATGGCCAGCCCGCGCCGGCTGCTGTGGAGCACCCTGCGCCACGGCCCGTTCCCGTGGGCGCTCAACCGGCACCTGCGCCGGGCCGCCGCCACGGCACGGTCCCGGTTCCAGGGTCCGGTGACGTACGCGGCGCTCGGTTTCGAGAGCGTCGACTGGCGGCCCTTCGACCTCGTCGGCGTGGACCACTACCGCAGCGGGCAGTCGCCGGAGGCGTGGGCGGCGGCGATCGGGCGGTGGCGCCGGCCCGGCAAGCCGGTGGTGCTCACCGAGCTCGGCTGCGCCACGTACGCGGGCGCCGAGGCCCGGGGCGCCCTCGCCTGGACGGTGGTCGACCGGGGCGCGGACCCGCCCCGGCTGCGCGAGCCGGTGGTCCGGGACGAGCGGGCGCAGGCCGAGGAGGTCGGCCTCCTGCTGGACCGGGCCGACGCGGCCGGCGTCGACGGCGCCTTCGTCTTCACCTACGCGTCGTTCAGCTATCCGCACCGGCCCGAGCCGGAGCTCGACCTGGACACCGCCGGCTACGGCCTGGTCGCGGTGCTGCCCGACGGCTCCGTACGCCGCAAGGCCGCCTTCGACGCGGTGGCCCGCCGGTTCGCCGCCGACTGACGGCCGCGGTCGGGGCGGTGGCCGTCGGCGACCTCCTGAAGATCGGGCCAACACCTCCCGGACGATGACATATCCGGGAGGTGCATATATCCAGGCCCACTTGGGTCAGCCGACGGCCGCCATGACCTCGTCGGAGACGTCGAAGTTCGCGTAGACGTTCTGCACGTCGTCGCAGTCCTCGAGGACGTCGATCAGCTTGAAGATCTTGCGCGCGCCCTCCTCGTCCAGCGGCACGTTGACGCTGGGCACGAGGGAGGACTCGGCCGACTCGTACTCGATGCCGGCGTCCTGCAGGGCGGTGCGCACCGCGATCAGGTCACCCGGCTCGGAGACCACCTCGTACGCCTCACCCAGGTCGTTGACCTCCTCGGCGCCGGCGTCGAGGACCGCCATCATCACGTCGTCCTCGGTGGTGCCCGCCTTGGGGACGATCACCACGCCCTTGCGGGAGAACAGGTACGACACCGAGCCGGCGTCGGCGAACGAGCCGCCGTTGCGGGTCAGCGCGGTGCGTACCTCGGTGGCGGCGCGGTTGCGGTTGTCGGTGAGGCACTCGATGAGCAGCGCGACGCCGTTCGGGCCGTAGCCCTCATACATGATCGTCTGGTAGTCGGCCCCGCCGGCCTCCAGGCCGGAGCCGCGCTTGACCGCGCGGTCGATGTTGTCGTTCGGGACGGAGTTCTTCTTCGCCTTCTGGATCGCGTCGTAGAGGGTCGGGTTGCCGGCCGGGTCGCCGCCGCCGGTCCGGGCCGCCACCTCGACGTTCTTGATCAGCTTGGCGAACATCTTGCCGCGCTTGGCGTCGATGACGGCCTTCTTGTGCTTGGTGGTCGCCCACTTTGAGTGGCCAGACATCTCATACCTCCGTTTGATGATCCACGCCTGCGTCGACTGCCCGCGCCGAATCCACGGTCAACCGGTACGGATGGAGCTGGCCGGTCGGCTCCGCGTGGACGGCTGCGGCGAGCGATGGCCCTGCCGAACCGCGGCAATCCTACCGAGAGGGCGTCCCCGCATGTCACACCCGGCACCCGTGCCGGGACGCCGGGACGGGCCCGCGGGTGGCCCGGCCGCCGCCGGGAGACAACAACCGCCGGCCCGAAAACATGCCCAGGAGGGTACGGAAGGGCTGCTCCCGGCCTCAGGCCGCGGACCGGACCAGGTCCACGAAGTAGCGGTGCACCCGCAGGTCGCCGGTGAGTTCCGGGTGGAACGAGGTGGCCAGCAGGTTGTCCTGCCGGACCGCGACGATCCGGTCGGCGGCCGGCCCCTCGGTGACCCGGCCGAGCACCTCGACGCCCGCGCCGACCCGCTCGACCCAGGGGGCTCGGATGAAGACGGCGTGGAACGGCTCGCCCTCGACCCCGTCGATCTCCACCGGCGCCTCGAACGAGTCGACCTGACGGCCGAAGGCGTTGCGCCGGACGGTCATCTCGATGCCCTGGAAGCCCCGCTGGTCGGGGCGGCCGTCGAGCACCTCGGCGGCCAGCATGATCATGCCGGCGCAGGATCCGTACACCGGCATGCCGGCGGCGATCCGCTTGTCGATCGGCTCGCGCAGCTCGAAGATGTCGGCCAGCTTGCTGATGGTGGTGGACTCGCCGCCGGGGATGACCAGCCCGTCGACCGCGTCCAGCTCAGCGGGACGGCGTACCGGGCGGGCGTCCGCGCCGGCTCCGGCCAGGGCGGCGACGTGCTCCCGCACGTCGCCCTGCAGGGCGAGCACCCCGATGACGGGTGTGGTCACCTTCGCTCCTCTCGCTGTCAAGAGGGGGCCCCTGCTCTGCCTCAGGCGTTAAGCAGGGGCCCCGCCTTGCCTGTCACCAGCCGCGCTCGGCCAGCCGGTGCGGCTGCGGGATCTCGTCGACGTTGATGCCGACCATCGCCTCGCCGAGGCCGCGGGAGACCTTGGCTAGCACGTCCGGGTCGTCGTGGAAGGTGGTGGCCTTCACGATCGCGGCAGCGCGCTGGGCCGGGTTGCCCGACTTGAAGATGCCCGAGCCGACGAAGACGCCCTCGGCGCCGAGCTGCATCATCATGGCCGCGTCGGCCGGGGTGGCGATGCCGCCCGCGGTGAACAGCACCACCGGCAGCTTGCCGGTCTCGGCGATCTCCTTGACCAGCTCGTACGGCGCCTGGAGCTCCTTGGCGGCGACGAACAGCTCGTCGGCCGGCAGCGACTGGAGCCGGCGGATCTCCTTGCGGATCTTGCGCATGTGGGTGGTGGCGTTGGAGACGTCACCGGTGCCGGCCTCGCCCTTGGAGCGGATCATGGCCGCGCCCTCGGTGATCCGGCGCAGCGCCTCGCCCAGGTTGGTCGCGCCGCAGACGAAGGGGACGGTGAACGCCCACTTGTCGATGTGGTTCTCGTAGTCCGCCGGGGTCAGCACCTCGGACTCGTCGATGTAGTCCACGCCGAGGGACTGCAGGATCTGCGCCTCGACGAAGTGGCCGATCCGGGCCTTGGCCATGACCGGGATCGAGACGGCGTTGATGATGCCGTCGATCATGTCCGGGTCGCTCATCCGGGACACGCCGCCCTGCGCGCGGATGTCGGCGGGCACCCGCTCCAGTGCCATGACGGCGACCGCTCCGGCGTCCTCGGCGATCTTGGCCTGCTCGGGGGTGACCACGTCCATGATCACGCCGCCCTTGAGCATCTCGGCCATGCCCCGCTTGACGCGGGCGGTGCCGACGACGGAGGTGGCGTTGGTGTTCGGGGAGGTGGATTCGGGCACGGGTCATCGCTCCTTGACCTGCTCGGGGGGTGGCTGCGAAAAGGCTACGACGGGGTCAACGAGGATCCGACAGCCAATCAGACCCCGGGTGGCCTGCTCTGTGGTCGGTGTCACGACCGGGGAGCGCCGGGGCCGGGAGTCAGGCGGTGGTGACGTCGGCCCGGGTGGTGAGGGTGGGGTCGTCGATGTCGAAGTACTGCGGCCACTCGTGCCGGCGCCCCATCCGGAACAGGCGTACCAGCGGGCGGCCGCGGGCCGTCCGGGCGTCCCGGACCAGGTCGGTGTGCACCTGCCGGGCCAGCGCCAGCCGCCGGCTGGCGGCGATCACCGCCTCGCAGGCCGGTTCGTCCGGGTCCAGCTCGACCGCGCGCAGCTGGCGGGTGAGGTCGTTCTCGGCGGCCTCTCGCTCCTCGGGCACGGCGTCCAGGGCGATCCGGGCGGCCGCGTACAGCTCCACGCCGTAGCGCCGCTCGGCCAGCACCGCGGCGGCGGCCGCGCGGCGCAGCAGGTGGGCGTCGAGCGCCCGGGCCGCGGACTCCGCGCGGGCCTGCAGCCGCTCGACCCGGCCGGCCGTCCAGGTCAGGTACGCCGCGACGAGCCCGACGGCCAGGACCGTGCCCACCACCCACCACATGCCCGGCATCGTAGTGCTGCTCCGTTCCCGTCCGGTCCGGCGCGGCCTCCGGCCGGCGCGCCCGTCACATCGGCCCCATCGGCCACGTGGCTCAGCCCAGCCCCGCCCACTCCTGGTCCATCACCCGACCGTCGGTGGCCTCGATCGCGGCCGCGTACACCTCCACCACTCGGCGGGCGACCACGGGCCAGTCGAAATTCGCCACGACCTGGTCGCCGCAGGCGGTCAGCGCCGCCCGCCGGTCCGCGTCGTCGAGCAGCTCGGCCAGGGCGGTGCGCAGCGCCGCCGCGTCGCCGGTCGGGAACAGCTGCCCGGCCCGCCCGCCGTCCAGCACCCGGCGGAAGGCGTCGAGGTCGCTGGCCACCACGGTGGTCCCGGCGGCGAGCGCCTCGGTGAGGATCATGCCGAAGGACTCCCCGCCGGTGTTCGGCGCCACGTACAGGTGCAGGCTGCGCAGCATGCGAGCTTTGTCCGCCTCGGAGACCCGGCCGAGGAAGCTGACCCGGTCCCGCAGCTCGGCCGGGAACTGCCCGTACAGGTCGTCCGGGTCGCCCGGCCCGGCCACCAGCAGCCGCAGCCCGGGCCGGTGCGGGGCGAGCGCGACGAAGGCGTCCCGCAGGATCGGGAAGCCCTTGCGGGGCTCGGTGAACCGGCCCAGGAACCCGACCGTCCCCCCGGTGCCCGGCCGGCACTCCCCCGGCCAGCCGGGCAGCGGCTCGACGCCGGCGAACTTCGCCACCGCCACCCCGTTGGGGATCTCCACCGCCCCGCCGTCCATGTGCTCGACCTGCACCTTGCGTGCCAGGGCACTGACCGCGATCCGGGCGGTGATCCGCTCCAGCAGGATCTGCAGCACCCCCTGCGCCGCCGAGAGCACCCGGGACCGGGTCATCGCGGTGTGGAAGGTGGCCACCACCGGGCCGCGCGCGCAGAGCACGGCCAGCATCGACAGGCTGGGCGTGAGCGGCTCGTGCACGTGCAGCACGTCGAAGTCGCCCCGGGTGATCCAGCGCCGCACCCGGGCGGTGGAGACCGGGCCGAACGCGATCCGGGCCACCGAGCCGTTGTACGGCAGCGGCACCGCCCGCCCGGCCGGCACCACGTACGCGGGCAGCGGCGCGTCCTCGTCGGCCGGGGCCAGGACGCTCACCTCGTGCCCCAGCCCGATCAGCGCCTCGGCCAGGTCCATGACGTGGTTCTGCACCCCGCCCGGGACGTCGAAGGAGTACGGGCACACGATGCCGATCCGCATTTGCGCCCGCTTCCTCAGATGGTCCCGGGGCTGGCCGGCGGCTGCGCCGGGGCGTCCGTGCCGCCGTCGGTCGTCCTGCGCTGGTCCAGCCACATCCGCTGCAACATGTGCCAGTCTTCCGGATGCCGCGCGATGCCCGCCGCCAGACCGTCGGCAATGCGCTGGGTGAGCGCGCGGACCCGCTCGTCCAGCGGGCCGCTCGCCGGGTCGGGCAGCTCCACCGGGGTCAGGGCGCCGCGGGCGATGTCCGGCTCGAACCACATCGACGTGACGTAGAGCGGCGCGCCGGTGCGGATCGCCAGCAGGGCCGGGCCGGCCGGCATCCGGGTCCGGGCGCCGAAGAAGTCGACCTCCACCCCGCGGGCGGAGAGGTCCCGGTCGGCCAGCAGCGGCACCACCGCGCCCGCCCGGATTCGGTCCAGCAGCACGTCGAACGCCGGCCGGTCGCCGCCGTGGGTGGGCAGGATCTCCATGCCGAGGCCCTGCCGGAAGGCGAGGAAGCGCTCGTAGACGGCCTCCGGCTTGAGTCGTTCGGCGACGGTGGTGATCGGCCATCGGGAGGCGGCCACCCAGGCGCCCGCGGCGTCCCAGTTGCCGGCGTGCGGCAGCGCCACCACCGCGCCCCGGCCGGCCGCCACGTCGGCGCCGAGCAGGTCGGCGCCGTCCAGGCGGAACCCGGCGAGGATCTGCTGACGGTCCAGGGCGGGCAGCCGGAACGCCTCCATCCAGTACCGGGCGTACGACCGCAGGCCGGCCCGGACCAGCTCGTCCAGCTCCGCCTCGCTCACCTGCGGGCCGACCACCCGGCGCAGGTTGGCGCGGAGTCGGGCCGTAGCCCCGCCGCCCTTGCGGTGGGCGCGGTCGGCGCCCGCCCGGAAGGCGGCGGCGACCACCGGCCGGGGCAGCGCCCTGGCCACCCGCCAGCCGGCGACCAGGCCCAGCTCGGTGAGGTTCACTCCGGGCTGACCGCCTGCCGGTACACGTGGACCATGCGCTGCCCGACCGTGAAGATCGAGACCGCGGCGAGCAGCCAGAGCGCGATCGGCAGCGCCGGGCCGAGGCCGAGGCCGGTGAGCAGGCCGCCCACCCCGACGATCAGCAGCCGCTCGGTCCGCTCGGCGACGCCCACGTTCGCGGTCATGCCCAGCCCCTCGGCGCGGGCCTTGACGTACGACACCAGCCCGCCGGCGGCCAGGCAGAGCAGCGCCGCCGCCACCCCCGAGTAGTGGTGCTCGGTGGCCAGCCAGTATGCGACCGCGCCGAAGACGGCGCTGTCGGCGATCCGGTCCATGCTCGAGTCGAGGAAGGCCCCGAACCGGGTGGAGCCGCCGCTCATCCGGGCCATCGTGCCGTCGAGCAGGTCGGTGAGCGCGAAGACCGTGACGATCAGCGCGCCGGCGACCAGGTGGCCGCGCGCGCCGAAGCCGAGCGCGCCGACGAGTACGCCGAGGGTGCCGGTCACGGTGACCGCGTTGGGGGACACGCCCGCGCGGAGCAGCCCGCGCGCGATCGGCTCCACGACGCGGGTCATGCCCGCCCGGGCCGTCACTTGGAAGATCTTCGCCATGGCGGTCTCACGATAACGGCCGGCAGCCGCTCACGACACGGCCGGGCGTCCCGACCCGCCTGGCGGGCTTGTGCCGGGTCGGCATCGGGTGTGAGATCGAGCCAGGGAGGTGAGCCAGCTCACCGACCCCCCGTCCGAGAACCCGTCGCCCAGGAGACCACCGGAGGATATCGCCGCGGTACCCGCCCGGGCCCGCTTCCCCGTCGCGCGCGGCGGTCGCCACCCACCACCGGCTGAGGGAGGTGCGCCGCGATGGCGCAGAAAAATCAGGAGAAGGGTGTCACCGGCGGCACGCCGGTGGTGAGCGAGCCCGACAGGATTCGCAACGTGGTGCTGGTCGGGCACTCGGGAGCCGGCAAGACGACACTGGTCGAGGCGCTCCTCGCAGCCAGCGGCACGATCAGCCGGGCCGGCACCGTGACCGACGGCACCACGGTCTGCGACCACGATCCCGCCGCCGTACGCCAGCAGCGCTCGGTGAGTCTGTGCTGCGCCCCCCTGCTGCACCACGACGTCAAGGTCAATCTCCTGGACACCCCCGGCTACGCCGACTTCGTCGGCGAGCTGCGCGCCGGGCTGCGCGCCGCCGACGCCGCGCTGTTCGTGGTCTCCGCCGTCGACGGGATGGACGCCGCCACCGCCGCGCTCTGGGAGGAGTGCGCCGCGGTGGACATGCCGCGGGCGGTCGCGGTGACCCGGCTGGACCACCCGCGGGCCGACTTCGACGAGGCGGTGGCGTTGTGCCAGCGCGTGTTCGGCGACAACGTGCTTCCGCTCTACCTGCCGATGCTGGGCGACGACGGTGTGTCCGTGGTCGGCCTGATGGGGCTGATCACCCGCCGGGTCTTCGACTACTCGGACGGGCTGCCGGCGGCGGTGCGCGAGCCGGACCCGGAGCACCTGCCGGCCATCCAGGAGTCCCGCAACGAGCTGATCGAGGGGATCATCGCGGAGAGCGAGGACGAGACCCTGATGGACCGCTACCTCGGTGGCGAGGAGATCGATACCGAGGTGCTCATCACCGACCTGGAGACGGCGGTGGCCCGGGGCCACTTCTACCCGGTGGTGCCGGTCTGCGCCGAGACCGGCGTCGGCCTGGACGTGCTGCTCGACGGGCTGGTGGCGGCGTTCCCGTCGCCGCTGGAGCACGAACTGCCGGCGGTCACCGGGGTGGACGGCTCGCCGCGTCCGCCGCTGGCCTGCGACCCGGACGGTCCGCTGGTCGCCGAGGTGGTCAAGACGACCGTCGACCGGCACGTGGGGCGGGTCTCCCTGGTCCGGGTCTTCTCCGGCACCCTCCGCCCCGACCAGGTGATCCACGTGTCGGGGCACGGCATGGCCGAGCGGGGCCACGCCGACCACGACGCCGACGAGCGGGTCGGCCACCTCTACAGCCCGCTCGGCGCGACGCTGCGCGAGGTGCCCGCCGCGGTCGCCGGTGACCTCTGCGCGATCACCAAGTCGGGCAGCGCGGAGACCGGCGACACCATCTCCCTCAAGGAGGAGCCGCTGCTCATCGCGCCGTGGGAGATGCCGGAGCCGCTGCTGCCGGTGGCGATCGTGGCGAAGAGCCGGGCCGACGAGGACGCCCTGGCCCGCAACCTGGCCCGGCTGGTGGCCGGCGACCCGACGCTGCGGCTGGAGCGCAACCCGGAGACCCACCAGTTGGTGCTCTGGTGCATGGGCGAGGCGCACGCCGACGTGGTGCTCGACCGGCTGCGGGCCGGCGGGGTGGAGCTGGAGACCGAGCCGGTCCGGGTGGCGCTGCGCGAGGCGTTCACCAGCGCCGCCAAGGGGCACGGGCGGCACGTCAAGCAGTCCGGCGGCCACGGCCAGTACGCGGTCTGCGACATCGAGGTGGAGCCGCTGCCGCGCGGCGGCGGCTTCGAGTTCGTGGACAAGGTGGTCGGCGGCGCGGTCCCGCACAACTACATCCCGTCGGTGGAGAAGGGCGTCCGGGCGCAGATGGAGCGCGGCCTGGTGGCCGGCTGCCCGGTGGTGGATCTGCGGGTGACCCTCTTCGACGGCAAGGCGCACAGCGTCGACTCCTCCGACGCGGCGTTCCAGACCGCCGGCGCCCTGGCCCTGCGCGACGCCGCCGAGAAGGGGCAGCCGACTCTGCTGGAGCCGGTCGACGAGGTGACCATCCGGGTGCCCGACTCGTCGGTGGGCGCGGTGATGGGCGACCTGTCCGGCCGGCGCGGCCGGGTGCTGGGCACCGAGCCGGATCCGGACGCCGAGGGGCGGACGGTGGTCCGCGCCGAGGTGCCGGCCACCGAACTGCTCCGCTACGCGGTCGAGCTGCGCTCGATGACCGCCGGCACCGGCACCTTCCGGCGGGAGTTCGCCCGGTACGAGCCGATGCCCGCCCACCTCGCCGAGCAGGTTCGCAAGGAACACAGCGCCCGCTCCTGACGCCCGCCGCGGGCACCCGGGCGGGGCGTCCGGCGGGCGGGAACGCCAGCCAGGGTGCCCGGGCGGCCCCGGCGGACGGTCAGCGGGGCACCGCGTACGCCAGCACGAGCGGGGTCGCCTGCCCCGGCCAGGTGCCGGTCAGGCACGCCTCGGCGGGGGCGTCGCCGGGGACCGGCCGCCGGACCACGGCCAGGTCGACCGGGTCGGTCCGGATCAGCGTCGGGTCGCCGTCGACCACCTCCCGGGGTACGCCGACCACCGGCGGCACCATCCCGCCGGCCCGGCCGCCGGTCACCGTCATGGTGGGCGGACGGACCTCCCGCCGCCCGTCCACCTCGAAGTACTCCTCCGCCTGCCCGGCGCCGGCCAGGACGGCGGCCGCCAGGGCGGGCGGGTAGACCGGGTCGGCGCAGGCGTCGTACACCCAGCGGGGGCCCAGCACGGAGTGCTCGGTGGTGCCGACCAGCCACTGGTCGGCGTCGGCCAGCGGCGCGCCCCGGTAGGTGAGCGGCACCTGCAGGACCGGCCCGTCCCCGGCCCGGACGAGCAGGGTCTCGATCCCGACCTCGCCGGCCGGGTCGTCGAAGCGGAAGGTCCCCACCCGGGTGACGTCGGCGCCGGCCGTCCCGGCGAACCACGAGCGAGTGGGCAACCAGGCGGCGAGCAGGTCAAGCTTGGTGGGGCGCAGTTCCGCGCGGTGCAGCAGAGCCATGGGCGAGATCGTACTGTCGGGAGGGCGCGCCGGAGTTGGCCGACCTTGGCGGCGACGCACTACCGCAGCCTGGAGGAACGATGGGCACGGCGGCCGAACAGGTCCACCGGGCGACGGAGGTACGACCGGCGCCCCGCTGGGTGGCGCCCACCTTCGGGGTGCTGGCGCTGCTCACCCTGCCCTGGATCGGCTACCTGGCGCTGACGCTGCCCCATCACGCCCTGACCGTGCACTACCGGGCCGCCTGGGTGGGCTTCGACCTGGGGCTGGTGGCGCTGCTGGGGTTGACCGCGGTGCAGGCGTACCGGGGGCACCGGCAGGTGGGGCTGGCGGCCAGCGCCACCGCGACCATGCTGGTGGTGGACGCCTGGTTCGACGTCGTCACCACCCCCGGCGGGCCGGACCTGACCGTGTCGGTGCTGTTGGCCGCGCTGGTCGAGCTGCCGCTGGCCGCGGTCTGCGTCTGGATCGCCGGGCACGGCGACCGGGTGGTGGAGCGGCGGCTGCGCCAGCTCGCCGTCCGCGCCGAGGTGGCCGGCGACCAGGCCGAGGCGGACCGGCCGACCGCCACCGGCCCACGTCGGCGGGTGGCCCGGCTCCGCGGCCGGACACGCTGACCACCGCTGCACGCTGCCGGACCGGGCCGGAGCGGGCTGCTCATCGCCGGCTGGCCGGCGCTGGCGCCGCCGCGGCGGGCTCGGGTACCAAGTCCTGCGCGGTGCCCGCACCCGGCGCAGGCACGCCTGACGGCGGGGCCGCCGCCCAGGATCAGGCGGGCCAGGCCTTGGCGAGCAGGTCGCGGGTGTCGGCGAGCAGTTGGGGCAGCACCTTCGTCCGGCCGATCACCGGCATGAAGTTGGCGTCCCCGCCCCAGCGCGGCACCACGTGCTGGTGCAGATGCGCGGCGATGCCGGCGCCGGCCACCCCGCCCTGGTTCATGCCCAGGTTGAAGCCGTGCGCGTTGGAGACGTGGCGGATCACCCGCATGGCGTCCTTGGTGAACGCCGCCAGCTCGGCGGTCTCCGGCGCGTCGAGCTCGGTGTAGTCGGCCACGTGCCGGTAGGGGCAGACCAGCAGGTGCCCCGGGTTGTAGGGGTAGAGGTTGAGCACCGCGAAGACGTGCTCGCCCCGGGCGACGACCAGGCTCTCGTCCGGGGGCAGGCCGGGGGCCCGGCAGAACGGGCAGCCGGCGGGCTTCTCGTAGCCGCCCGCGGGCCGGTCCTCCCCCGAGATGTAGGTCATCCGGTGCGGCGTCCAGAGCCGGTCCAGTCCGTCCGCCAGACCGTTGTCGGTGCCGTTCTCGAAGTGCCGATCCGCCCCAGTCACAGCGCCGATCCTACGGTCACCGCACCGGACCAGCCGGTGGTGGCTGGTCGCGGTCGATGTCGTGCCCGGCGCCGGATGCGGCGAACGGCGGCGTCCCGGCCGGGGACACCGCCGCTCGTGGCACGTGGACGGCGCCGGTCAGCTCTCCGCCGACGGGCCGGAGTTGGTGCGGGAGTTGACCACGTCCAGCACGTGGGTGACCGCCTCGGCCATCGGCACGCCGTTGCGCTGCGACCCGTCGCGGTAGCGGAAGGAGACCGTGCCGGCGGCCACGTCGTCGTCACCGGCGATCACCATGAACGGGATCTTCTGCTGCTGGGCGTTGCGGATCTTCTTCTGCATCCGGTCGGTGCCGGTGTCCACCTGGGCGCGGATCCCCTCGGCGCGTAGCGCGGCGACGAAGCCGTGCAGGTAGTCGGTGTGCTCCTCGCGGATCGGGATGCCGATCACCTGCACCGGGGCCAGCCAGGCCGGGAAGGCGCCCGCGTAGTGCTCGGTGAGCACCCCGAAGAAGCGCTCGATCGAGCCGAAGAGCGCCCGGTGGATCATCACCGGCTGCTGCCGGCTGCCGTCCGCCGCCTGGTACTCCAGCCCGAACCGTGCCGGCTGGTTGAAGTCGACCTGGATGGTGGACATCTGCCAGGTCCGGCCGATCGCGTCCTTGGCCTGCACCGAGATCTTCGGGCCGTAGAACGCCGCGCCGCCCGGATCCGGCACCAGGTCCAGGCCGGACGCCTCGGCGGCACTGCGCAGCGCCTCGGTCGCCTCCGCCCAGTCCTCGTCGCTGCCGATGAACTTCGGCGAGTCGTCCCGGGTGGACAGCTCCAGGTAGAAGTCGTCCAGGCCGTAGTCGCGCAGCAGGTCGAGCACGAAGGTGAGCAGGGTGGTCAGTTCACCCGGCATCTGCTCCCGGGTGCAGTAGATGTGCGAGTCGTCCTGGGTCAGGCCGCGTACCCGGGTGAGGCCGTGCACCACGCCGGACTTCTCGTACCGGTAGACCGTGCCGAACTCGAAGAGCCGCAGCGGCAGCTCCCGGTACGACCGCCCGCGCGCCCGGAAGATCAGGTTGTGCATCGGGCAGTTCATGGCCTTGAGGTAGTAGTCCGCGCCCTCCAGCTGCATGGGCGGGAACATCGTGTCGGCGTAGTAGGGCAGGTGACCGGAGGTCTCGAAGAGCTGCGCCTTGGTGATGTGCGGGGAGTTGACGAACTCGTACCCCGCTGCCTCGTGCCGGCGGCGCGAGTAGTTCTCCAGTTCCCGGCGGATGATGCCGCCCTTGGGGTGGAAGACCGCCAGGCCGGAGCCGATCTCGTCGGGGAAGCTGAACAGGTCCAGGTCCGCGCCGAGCTTGCGGTGGTCGCGCCGGGCGGCCTCCTCCAGCAGCTTCAGGTACGCCTTCAGCTCGTCCCGGGTCGGCCACGCGGTGCCGTACACCCGCTGCAGCTGCGGGTTCTTCTCCGAGCCCCGCCAGTATGCGGCGGCCGAGCGCATCAGCTTGAACGCGCCGATCAGCCGGGTGTTCGGCAGGTGCGGGCCGCGGCACAGGTCCGACCAGCAGACCTTGTCCTCGCTGGCGGCGAGGTTGTCGTAGATGGTCAGCTCGCCGCCGCCCACCTCCATCACCTGCGAGGAGTCGAGACCCTCCCCCTTGACGTCGATCAGCTCCAGCTTGAACGGCTCGCTGGCCAGCTCGGCCCGCGCCTCGTCCAGGCTGTGGAACCGGCGCCGGCGGAACCGCTGGCCGGACTTGACGATCTCCTGCATCCGCTTCTCGAGCTTGGCCAGGTCGTCCGGCTGGAACGGCTTGTCGACCTGGAAGTCGTAGTAGAAGCCGTTCTCGATGGGCGGGCCGATGCCGAGCTTGGCCTCCGGGAAGACGTCCTGCACCGCCTGGGCGAGCACGTGCGCGGTCGAGTGGCGCAGCACGTTCAGCCCGTCCGGCGAGTCGATGCTCACCGGCTCGACGGCGGTCTCCTCCGCCGGCTTCCAGTCCAGGTCGCGCAGCACGCCCGCCGGGTCGCGGACCACCACGATCGCCTTCGGGCCGGTGGTGGGCAGGCCGGCCGCGGCCACCGCGTCGGCCGCCGTCGTCCCGGCGGCGACGACGACGGGGTCGGCCACGACGGGGGTACGGGGTGCGGACACGGTGACTCCTGTCGTCGACGGGTTCGAATGCGCCGGGTACCGGCCCCTGCGATGCTATCGGTCGACCTTTCCGCACCGTCGGCGACGCCGGACTGTCCCGATCCGTGGCCGGACGTGCTGCTCGGCGGTGGACTGCTCGCCGGGCTGGGCGGGGGTCAGGCGTGGGCGGGGAGCCAGTCGGGCAGCGGCTCGCGGGCGGCGAGCCAGCCGTCCGGTACGCCGCCCGGCGTGCCGACCCCGGTGTACGCGGCGACCACCCCGCCGACGATGGCCGCCGTGGTGTCCACGTCGCCGCCGGCCTCGACGCAGACCCGGATCGCGGCCGGGTAGTCGCCGAGGTGGGTGGCGGCGACCCAGAGAGTGAACGGGACGGTGTCCTGCGCGGTGACCCGGGAGCCGTTGCCGAGCGCGTCGACGACCGCGGCGGCCGGGTGGCCGAGCAGCGCGACGGCCCGGCGTACGCCCCGGTGCACCTCGGCGGCCGGGTCCAGGGCGCCGGCCACCGCGCCGAGCAGCCGGGCCGGGGTGGGCCGGTCCCCGTCGAGCCGGGCCCGGGCGGCGAGCGAGGCGGCCACCGCGACGGCGACCGCCCCGGCGATCCCCTCCGGGTGGGCGTGGGTCACCTCGGCCGAGGCGCGAGCCTGGTCGGCGGCCCGGCGGATCGAGTCGGCGTACCAGGCGCCGAGCGGCGCGACCCGCATGGCGGCGCCGTTGCCGCAGGAGCCCTGCCCGTCGAAGGCGGACGCGGCGGCCACCGGCCACGGCGTGCCGGTGCGGATGAGCCGCAGGATGGTCACCGCGCCCGGGCCGTAGCCGCGGTACGGCTCGCAGCGCTCTGCGAAGCCGAGCGCCAGCGCGTCCCGGTCGATTCGACCCGCTCCGCTCAGCGCGGCCACCACGGAACAAGCCATCTCGGTGTCGTCGGTCCACTGCCACGGCGGCGCCGGCAGCCGTCCGGTGGCGAGATCGGCCGGGTGCCGGCCGGGGACGAAGAACTGAGAACCGAGGGCGTCGCCGACCGACAGGCCGGCGAGACTGTCGCGGGCGAGCGTGAGGCGGGTGTCGGGGAAGAGGGTGAACGTCATCGTCGTCCCAGCTTGCCCGGTTCCCCGGAACGCCGCAACGCGATCAACTTGCCACGCCGAGTACGGTGCTGACGTGGCAACCGTCCTCCTGGTCGAAGACGATCACGTCGTACGCGGCGCGATGCTGCGGTCCCTCACCGACCGGGGGCACGCCGTGCACGCCGTCGGCACGGCGCTGGACGCGCTGCGCCGGGTCGCCGCCGAGACGCCCGACCTGGTGGTGCTCGATCTGGGCCTGCCCGATCTCGACGGCTCGGACGCGCTGCGGATGCTGCGCGGGATCACCGACGTGCCGATCATCATCGCCACCGCCCGGGACGACGAGCAGTCCGTGGTGCGCCTGCTGCGGGCGGGCGCCGACGACTACATGGTCAAGCCGTTCACCGGCGCCCACCTGGACGCCCGGATCACCACCGTGCTGCGCCGGGCGGGCCGGGCCAGCCGCACGGTGCAGCCGGCGGTGCACACGGTGGGCGGCCTGCGGGTGGATGTCGGCGAGCGCAGCGCCGTGCTGGACGGGGAGCCGCTGGCCCTGACCCGCAAGGAGTTCGACCTGCTGGCGTATCTTGCCGCGCGCCCCGGCCGGGTGGTGTCCCGGCGCGAACTCTTGGAGGAGGTATGGCGGCAGCCCTCGGTCGGCGAGGACCAGACCATCGACGTTCACCTTTACTGGCTGCGCCGCAAAATGGGCGAGTCCGCGGCGAAGCCGCGCTACCTGCGCACCGTGCGGGGGGTCGGCTTCCGGCTGGTGGCGCCGGACTGAGGCCGGCGCTGGCCTGGCTCACGGCCGGCATGTGCAGCCTCGTCGCGCTCGCCTTCCTCATTCCGCTCGGGATCACCCTCGGCGACCAGGCACGCGACGCGAAACTGGCCGACGCGGCCCGGCGCAGTGCCCTGGTCACCGGCGCGCTCGCGGTCAGCACCGAGCCTGAGGTGATCCGGCGGGCGGTGGCGGCCGCCGGCGACGACCGGACGCCGCGGCCGGTCGTACACGGGATCGGGGGCGACGAGTCCGGCGGCCGGGCGGATGCGGCGGCGCTGGCCCGGGCCGGTGCCGAGCGCCGCTCGACGGTCACCGACGTGCCCGGCGGCGTGCTGCGGCTGGACCCGGTGGTGCTCGGCGACCAGGTCGCCGTGGTGGAGGTCTTCGTCCCCGAGGCGGTGCTCGACGCGGGCTCCGGCCGGCGGTGGCTGCTGCTGCTCGCGGTGGCGGCGGCGCTGGTCGGGGCCGCCGTGATCGTGGTCGACCGGGTGGCCGCCCGCGCGGTGGACGCCACCGGCCAACTGGTCAAGGCGGCGATCGCGGTCGGCGACGGCGACGTCGGGGTACGCGTCGAACCGTCCGGCCCGCGGGAGCTGGCCGAGGCCGGGCACGCGTTCAACCGGATGGCGGAGCGCCTGGTCGCGCTCCGCGCCGACGAGCGCGAACTCGTCGCAGACCTCTCCCACCGGCTGCGTACCCCGCTGACCGCGCTGCGACTCGACGCCGAGGCGCTGGAGTCCGACGACACCAGCATCGGGACGTTCAGCCCGGCGGAGCTGGACCGCCGCCGGGGCATCCGGCGGATCCGCCAGGCCATCGTCACGTTGGAGGGCGAGGTCGACCAGCTGATCAAGACGACCCGGAAGGCGGTCAGCCAGGAGGCCGGGCCGGCCGCCTGCGACGTCAGCGAGGTGGTCCGGGACCGGATGATCTTCTGGTCGGCGCTGGCCGGCGACCAGAACCGGCCGCACCGGGTGGTCGGGGCGCAGCTGCGCATCCCCGCCCCGGTGGCCCGGGCCGAGCTGGCGGCCGCGCTCGACGCGGTGATCGGCAACGTGTTCCGCTACACCCCGCAGGGCACCGCCTTCGAGGTGGCGGTCAGCCGGCGGGACGGGTGGGTGGCGATCCGCATCGACGACGCCGGCCCGGGCATCGCCAACCCGGACCGGGCGCTGCGCCGGGGCGCCAGCGACCAGGGCTCCACCGGGCTGGGGCTGGACATCGCCAAGCGGGTCGCGCTGCAGGCCAACGGGTCGGTCAGCATCGACCGGGCCCGGCTCGGCGGGGCCAGCGTGGTGATGCTGCTCGCCGACCCGGAGGCGACGCCCCGGCCGGTCAACCGGTTCGGCCTGGTGGGACGGATGGCGCGGGACGCCCGGGAGCAGAAGACCCGCCGGCGCTGGCCC
This sequence comes from Micromonospora sp. RTBAU3-60, assembly GCF_054963695.1. Classification (NCBI taxonomy): domain Bacteria; kingdom Bacillati; phylum Actinomycetota; class Actinomycetes; order Micromonosporales; family Micromonosporaceae; genus Micromonospora; species Micromonospora sp. RTBAU3-60. The sequence goes on from NZ_JBUEGB010000055.1 coordinate 22,837, forward strand.
CGCCCGCGCTGAGCCGCTGGTTGTGGCCCGGCGCAAGTCTTCCTTAGGTGTGGATTAACGACGGTCGAACCACCCTCCGCTGCTGCCAGGATCGGAGACGGAACCCATCAGTCCCGTCGGTCGGGACGCCCCGTCACACCATCCGGCCGGTGGGGCCGTGCGCGCGGCGGGAGTCCGGTCCCCCACACCAGCTCCCGTCGCGCGCCACTCCCCAGGGCCTAGCGCGTCGCGGCCGCCAGGTACGCGTCGATCTCGCCGCCGATCCGGGCCTGCTCGGCGGGTTCCAGGAACGAGGCGGTGACTGCGGCGCGGGCCAGCGCGGCGAGCCCGTCCGGGCCGAGGTGCAGCAGCCGGGCGGCGACCGCGTACTCGTCGTTGAGGGTGGTGCCGAACATCGGCGGGTCGTCGGAGTTGACGGTGACCAGCACCCCGGCCTCGACGAGCTGCGGCAGCGGGTGCTCGTCGAGGCTCGCCACCGCCCGGGTGCGGACGTTGGAGGTCGGGCATACCTCCAGCGGGATCCGCCGCTCGGCCAGGTGGGTGAGCAGCTGCGGGTCGAGCACGGCGGAGACGCCGTGGCCGATCCGCTCCGCGCCCAGCTCCCGCAGCGCGTCCCAGATGGTCTCCGGGCCGGTGGTCTCGCCGGCGTGCGGCACCGAACGCAGCCCGGCCGCCCGGGCCTGGTCGAAGTACGGCTTGAACTGCGGCCGCGGCACCCCGATCTCGGGACCGCCCAGGCCGAAGCTGATCAACCCGTCCGGCCGCTCCTCCAGCGCGATCCGCAGGGTCTCCTCGGCGGCCGGCAGCCCGGCCTCGCCGGGGATGTCGAAGCACCAGCGCAGCGCGATGCCGAAGTCCGCCTCGGCCCGCTTGCGGGCGTCCTCGATCGCCTCGCAGAACGCCGGCGCCGGGATCCCCCGACGCACGTGCGAGTACGGCGTGACGGTCAGCTCGGCGTACCGCACCTGTTGCCGGGCCAGTTCCCGGGCCACCTCGTGGGTCAGGAGCCAGACGTCCTCGGGGTCGCGGATCAGGTCCACGACGCTGAGGTAGACCTCGATGAAGTGGGCGAAGTCGCGGAAGGCGAAGTAGTCGGCGAGCAGCTCCGGGTCGGCCGGGACCGGGCTGCGCCCCTCGTGCCGGGCGGCCAGCTCGGCGACGATCCGGGGCGAGGCGGAGCCGACGTGGTGCACGTGCAGCTCCACCTTGGGCAGTCCGGCGATGAACGTGGGCAGGTCGGTCACAGGTTCTCCTCGGCGCGGGCGCCGGTACGGGCGACCACGAAGATCCGGCGGAACGGGAAGTACACCTGACCCTGCCGCACCGGGTACGCCTCGGCGAGCCGTACCCCCAGCTCGGCGCGGAAGTCGGCCCAGCCGGCGGGATCGAGCGCGGCCCGGACCGGGCGCAGCGCGGTCCCCTCCATCCAGCTCAGCACCGGGTGGTCCGCGTCCGGGGCGGCCGGAAGCAGGTGCACGTAGGTAGTTTCCCAGGCGTCGACCGCGCAGCCGGCACCGGCCAGCAGCGCGGCGTAGTCGACCGGGTCGTCCACGGGCGCCTCGCGCAGCAGCGGGGCGAGCGTGTCCCGCCACCGGTCCCGGCCGGCCACCTCGCGCAGCGCCCGGTGCGACGGGGCGGCGAAGTTGCCGGGCACCTGGAAGGCCAGCCACGCCCCGGACGGCAGCTCGGCGGCCCAGCGGGCGAGCAGCTCCTGGTGGCCGGGCACCCACTGGAGCACCGCGTTGCAGACCACCACGTCCACGTCCGGCGCGGGACGCCAGGACCGGACGTCGCCGACGGCGAACGAGACCGGGGCGTCGAGCGCGCCCGCCCGGTCGATCATCTCCGGGGAGGAGTCGATGCCGCTCACCCGAGCCTGCGGCCAGCGTTCCGCCAGGGTGGCGGTGAGGGTGCCGGGGCCGCAGCCGAGGTCGACCACGGTCCGGGGACGCGTGGCGGGGACCCGCGCGACCAGGTCGTGGAAGGGGCGGGAACGCTCGTCGCCGTAGCGCAGGTAGGTGCTCGGGTCCCACATCACAGTTCTCCAAACCGTACGTACGTCTTGTTGGAGAGTACGGCCCGCCGCGCGGCTCGACAAGCCGCTCACTAGGCTTCCCCGGGTGGAACAGCGCAGCTTCGCCCGACTCGGCCGGCAGGTGGGCATCGCCGGACTCGGCGCCTGGCAGCTCGGCGCCGACTGGGGTGAGGTCAGCGAGGACACGGCGCTGGAGGTGCTCGCCGCCGCCGTGGCCGCCGGGGTCACCTTCCTCGACACCGCCGACGTGTACGGCGACGGCCGCAGCGAGCAGCTGATCGGCCGGTTCCTGCGCGAGCACCCCGGGCACGGGCTGACCGTGGCCACCAAGATGGGCCGGCGGGTGCCGCAGACCCCGGAGGCGTACACCCTGGACAACTTCCGGGCCTGGACCGACCGCTCCCGCGCCAACCTCGGGGTGGACACCCTCGACCTGGTGCAGCTGCACTGCCCGCCCAGCGCGGTCTTCGCCGACGACCGGGTCTTCGACGCGCTGGACGCCCTGGTCGCCGAGCAGCGCATCGCCGGGTACGGAGTCAGCGTCGAGACCTGCGACCAGGCGCTCACCGCCATCGCCCGCCACGGCGTGGCGAGCGTGCAGATCATCCTCAACGCGGTGCGGCACAAGCCCCTGGAGCGGGTGCTGCCCGCCGCCGCGGCGGCCGGGGTCGGCATCATCGCCCGGGTGCCGCTGGCCAGCGGCCTGCTCTCCGGGCGGTACGACGAGCACACCACCTTCCCCGCAAACGACCACCGCACCTTCAACCGGCACGGCGAGTCGTTCGACGTCGGCGAGACCTTCTCCGGGGTGGACTACGACCTCGGCCTGGCCGCCGTACGCCGGCTCGCGCCGCTGGTCGGCACCGACCGGACGATGGCCCAGTTCGCGCTCCGCTGGATCCTCGACCAGCCCGGCGTCACCGTGGTCATCCCCGGCGCGCGCAACGCCGAGCAGGCCCGGCGCAACGCCGCCGCGGCCGACCTGCCGCCGCTCGGCGCGGCCGAGCTGGCCGCCGTCCGCGAGACCTACGACGAGCTGATCCGGCCGCGGGTGCACGAGCGGTGGTGAGCCCGGCCCGCCGGGGCGTCGGCGCGGCGTCGCCGGGTCCCGGCATCGGCGGGCATGCTGGAGTCGGGCGGGCGTCGTCGGAGGGGGAACGATGAGGGGTTGGTTCCGGCTCACCGTGGGGCTGCTGGCCGTCGTGCTGGGCGCGGTCTGGACGCTGCAGGGACTGGGCTACGTGGACGGCAGCGTAATGACCGGCGAACGGATCTGGGCGGTCATCGGCCCGATCGTCGTCCTGATCGGACTCGTCGCGCTCTGGTTCGGGTTGCGGGCACGACGCCGGCGTACCTGATCCACGCCCGGGCCAGGAATGCGGAAAGCCCCGCGTCCCGAAACGGGAAGCGGGGCTTCGATCTGCCGGCCGGCGCGGCCGGCGGATCCACGCTCAGAGGGGGCGGACCTGCTCGGCCTGCGGACCCTTCTGACCCTGGGCGATCTCGAACTCCACCCGCTGGTTCTCCTCCAGCGTGCGGTAGCCGCTGGACTGGATGGCCGAGAAGTGGACGAACACGTCAGCACCCCCGCCGTCGACGGTGATGAAGCCGAAGCCCTTGTCAGCGTTGAACCACTTCACGGTTCCCTGCGCCATGTGTATCTCCTTCTAAAACTGGCGGCCGAGCACGCCGTGCGGCCGGTTGGCCGTTTTCGAGCAGCGGCGCCTGAGGCGGCCCCCGGAAGGAGACTTCTCTCAACCCACGCGTCTCTCAACAGCGTGAGACAGCAAACCACGTACGCAAAAACTCTGCACAGCCTACCCGACGAAATTCTCCGACATGTGACCTGACGGTTGCGGCCGCTCCACTGGCCGGGCTGTGCGGGCCGTGCGAAAGGCCCCCTTCCCGCGCTGGCGGAAAGGGGGTCTGCCGTGCGTAACTGGTCAGTCGGGCCAGTGGCCGGTGAGCCGGCGTACGCCGACCGCCCCGCCCCGGGCCACCGTGGCGTGGACGACCGCGAAGATCGCCCCCTGCAACGCCGCGGCGGCCAGGATCTCGCCCCAGCCCCGCTCCTCGTCGGTGGCGCTCGGCGCGTCGCCCTCGCCCGCCGCGATCTTCCAGACCTGCCGGAAGATGACCCCGGCGACCGTACCGGCGGCCAGCCCGAGCAGCACCCCGACGGGCTTGTACGCCGCCTTGCCGATCCTGTTGCTCACCTACGCCTCCCGCGGACGATCAGCAGCACCACCACGGTCGCCACCGCGCCGGCCGCGACGGCCGCCCACGGCACCACCGCGCGGCCCTTCCCCGTCGTCCGAGCCCGGGCGAGCCGCGCCTTCCCGGCCGCCTGCTCCCGGGCGAACCGGGACTTCGCCGTCGCCTGCCCGCGCACCCGGGCCATGGCATGGGCGGCCTGCTCACGCATCCGCCCCTTCGCCTGCTCGGCCGACTCCCGCAGCCGGGCCTTCACGTCGGCCCGGGCGGCAAGCAGCTCCATCGTCTCACCCAACTCCACCCGGGTGCGGCGGATCTCCTCGCGGAGCGCCTCCACGTCACCGCGTCCGTTGCCGGTCATCCCCGTCTCCCGTCCTTCACCGCCGCGGCGACCGTGTCGACGTCCGCCCGGACACTGCGGACGGTCGCCTGGGGCACCGGTGGGACGGCACGGCTGACCTGCGTCTTGCCGATCAGGGCGAGGATCCCGGCGAGCAGGAAGAGCGCCACCGCGACGATCAGGGCCGCCAGCCACGCGGGCAGGACCAGCGCCAGCGCCAGGATCACCGTGGCGACCAGCGCCCCGGCGCCGTAGAGGGCCATCACCCCGCCGCCGCCGAACAGACCAATCCCGATACCGGCGTGCTTGCCCTTGCGGGTCAGTTCCACCCGGGCCAGCGCCAGCTCGTCCCGTACCAGGCGGGAGACCTGCTCGGTGGCCCGCTGGATGAGCTCCGCGGTGGACGGCTCGTTCCCGGTCCGGGACGTGCTGCGGCTCGCGACGTCAGCCATGCTGTCCTCCTTTCCTCATTACCGCGCTGTATGCCCGGATTCGCCGCCCGTCAATCCTGCGCGGAACGGCCGGTCGGCCCGGCCGCGCGCCACCGGACGCCGGGCCACCGGATGGTGGACCCGAGCCGGGGCGTGCGCGGCGGGTCCCCCGAAACGGGCGGAACAAACGCACCGGGCGGAAGGTCTCGTGACAAGGCGACGGCGGCACGTGGCGCGGGTAGGCTCCGGCGCCCGTGGGCACCGCCGCACGCGCGGGAGCCCCCGGCGCCGGGGCGGCCGGGGCTCCGGGGGCGGGCCGGGTCAGCTGCGGGCCTCGGCGGGCTCCTCCGGGCCGACGAAGACCTCGCTGCGGGCCTCGCCGTCGTCGCTGCCGCCGAAGACCCGCGCGTCGTCGGGCACCTCGGTCTCCGGCGGGCGGCGGGCCGGACGCGGGGACCGCACCGCCTGCCAGGGCAGCGCGCCGGCGGCGTCGCCCACCTCGGTGCGCAGCCGGGGCAGCGCGGCTGGCCGCTGGTCGCGTACCCAGGCCACCAGGTGCTCGCGGACCAGGCAGCGCAGGTCCCACAGGCTGCCGGCGTCGGCGGCGCTGACCAGGGCCCGGACCTTCACCATGCCGCCGGTGGCGTCGGTCACCTGGAGTACGCAGACCCGGCCGTCCCACAGCTCGGTGCTCTCGCAGAGGCGGCGCAGTTCCTCCCGCATCGACTGGACCGGGATCCCCCAGTCCAGGTCGAACTCTGCGGTGCCGAGCACCGCCGCCTCGGTGCGGGTCCAGTTCTGGAACGGGGTGCGGGTGAAGTAGGAGGTGGGCAGGATCAGTCGTCGGTCGTCCCAGATCTGCACCACCACGTAGCTGAGGGTCAGCTCCTCGATCCGGCCCCACTCCCCCTCGACCACGACCACGTCGTCGAGGCGGACCGCGTCGCTGAAGGCGAGTTGGAGACCGGCGAAGACGTTGCCCAGCAGGCTCTGGGCGGCCAGCGCGGCGACCGCGGCCACCACGCCGGCGGAGGTCAGCACGCCGGCGCCGATGCCGCGGACCCCGGGGAAGGTCATCAGCAGCACGCCCACGGCCAGGATGACGATCACCGCGATGGTGAGCCGGCGGAGCATCACCACCTGGGTCCGTACCCGGCGGGCGTGCCGGTTGTTCGGCACGTCCACCCGGAACCGGGCCAGCGCGGTGTCCTCGACCACCACCAGCAGCGAGGCGACCAGCCAGGCCGTGGCGGCGATGAGGGCCAGCACGAGGGCGTGCAGGACGGTCTGGCGCCACGGGCTGCCGACCGCGTACAGGGTGCTGAAGCGGACGGCGAGCTGCACGGCGAGCGCGGTCGCGGCCACCTGGAAGGGGCGGTGCGCGTGCTCGGTCAGCTCGGTCATCAGCACCGAACGCCGGCCCAGCCGGCGGGCCGCCCGGTGCACCACCTCGACCAGCAGCAGAGCGACCGCCGCCGCGGCGAGCGTGGCGACGGCCGTTTCGACGTAGCTCTGCACGAAATCTCTCTCCCTCCCGCCGGGCAGGCTCGGACAAAGGGCCCATAATGCCCGACAGTCCAGGTATCGACCAGGATCAGACCTGGCGGTACCGGGACTGGAGGAAGCAGTAGATGCCGAAGCCGGCGATGCCGAGCGCGGCGAGCGCCAGCAGCACCGGCCCGTACGACTGGTCGCGCAGGGTGCGCAGGGCGGCGTCGAGGCCGCGGGCCTTCGCCGGGTCGTACTTCACCGCGGCCACGACGATCAGCAGGCCGGCGATGGCGAAGACGGCGCCCCGGGCGGCGTACCCGGCCATGCCGAGGCGGCGGGCCAGGGTTCGTGCCTTCGGGGTCATCTGCCCGATCTTGAGGTTCCGCTCGAACTTCTTCTTCAGGCCGTACCCGATCATGCCGATCCCGACGGCGGCGAGCGCCAGGCCGGCCAGACCGACCAGCCACCGGCCGCCGGCGCCGGCCATCAGCTTCGCGGTGAGCGCCTGCTGCTGGTCGGCGGCGTTGGCGCTCGCGTCCTCGAAGACCTTGACGGCGGTCCAGGCCAGCCAGACGAAGACGACGGTGCGCAGCACCGAGGCGATCCGTTCGAAGAGCCGCTCCCGGCCGCGCCGGCCCCGGTGGCCGATGGTCGCCTCGAACGCCTGCCAGATCGCCATGGCGAACAGGCCGATCGCGATCGCCACCAGCAGGAACTTGCCGAGCGGCTGGGCGCCCAGGGTACGCAGGGCGCCGTTCTGGTTGCCCTCCTCGCCGGAGCGGCCGAAGGCGATCTGGAGCGCCAGCCAGGCGAAGAGCAGGTGCAGGATCCCGTAGCCGACGAATCCGGCCCGGGTCAACAGTTCGAGCCACCGGCTGTTGGCGGCGTGGGCGGCGTGGGCGACGGCGGCTCCGGCGTTCCGGGTGAGTGACATGGCGGCACAATCTCCCGCCGCCAAGGTCGTCAAACGTCGGCCGCCGCCGCCTATGGCCGCTTGGTCAGCCGTTGGGGTTGCGGGCCACCCGGACGACGGCCTGCTCGTCGGTGAGGCTGTCCAGGCTCACCTGGAAGCCGCCGACCTCGGTGGCCTGCTGCCCGACGGTGAGCGAGAGCTGTTCTCCGGCCACCTCGACCGTCACCTGGTCACCCTGGGCGCCGACCAGCTTCGCCTCGACGCCGAGGATGTTGGCGCTGGCCTCGACGCCGCGGTCGAAGGTGACCGTGCAGGCGTCCAGCCCGCAGTCGGTGGAGGCGCCCTCCGAGCTGCAACCGGCCAGCAGCGCGACGCCGAGTGCGAGGCCGGCCAGCAGGCCGGCGCCGCGACGGACGGGGGTCAGTGCGGGGGAAACGTGTCGGTTCGTCACCCGGCCAAGGGTACGAGACGACCACCACGCGACCACCCACGCGTGCGGTGCAAGGAGGAGCGCCTTCACCCCACCAGGCGTTGCCAAGCAGCCGTTCCGTGCACGCTAGGGTCCCGAGCATGCCGTTCGACATCGCCCGTGTCCGGGCCGCCTACCCCGCGCTGACCGAGGGCTTCGCCCACTTCGACGGTGCCGGCGGCACCCAGACCGCCCAGCCGGTGATCGACGCGGTCGCCGCCGCGATGGGGGCCGCGACGGGCAACCGGAGCACCGCCTTCGTGCCCGGCCGGCGGTCGCTGGAGCTGGTCGCCGCCGCCCGCGCTGCGGTGGCGGACCTGACCGGCGCGCAGCCGGAGGGCGTGGTGCTCGGGCCGAGCGCCACGGCGCTGACGTACACCCTGGCCCGGACGCTCGGCGCGGGCTGGCGGCCGGGCGACGAGGTGGTGGTCTCCCGGCTGGACCACGACGCCAACGTCCGGCCGTGGGTGCAGGCGGCTGAGGCCGCCGGGGCGACGGTGCGCTGGGCCGAGTTCGACCCGGCGACCGGCGAGCTGCCCGCGGGCCAGTACGCCGACCTGGTGGGCGAGCGCACCCGGCTGGTCGCGGTGACCGCCGGCAGCAACGCCATCGGCACCATCCCCGACGTCGCGGCGATCGCCAAGATCGCGCACGCGGCCGGCGCGCTGGTCTGCGTGGACGGTGTCCACGCGGTGCCGCACGGCCCGACCGACCTGACCTCGCTCGGCACGGACTTCCTGGTCACCAGCGCCTACAAGTGGTCGGGCCCGCATCTGGCCGCGATGGTGGCCGACCCGGAGCGGTGGGCGGCGCTGCGGCCGGCGAAGCTGGTGCCCTCCTCCGACGCGGTCCCGGAACGGTTCGAGTACGGCACGCCGAGCTTCCCGCTGCTGGCCGGGGTGGCCGCCGCCGTGGACCACCTGGCCACCCTGGATGCCACGGCGACCGGCAGCCGCCGGGACCGGGTCCGGGCGGGGCTGGCCGCCGCCCAGGCCCACGAGGAGGCGGTCTTCGAGCGGCTGCTCGCCGGGCTGGCCGCGCGGCCGGCGGTCACCGTGTACGGCTCCCCGGCCCGGCGCTGCCCCACCGTGTCGTTCCGGGTGGCCGGGCTGACCCCGGCGGCGACGGCGGCGGCGCTGGGCGCGGCCGGCGTCTGCCTCTCCTCCGGCGACTACTACGCCTACGAGTACTTCCGGACCATGGGGCTGCGGGACAGCGGCGGGGCGGTCCGGGCCAGCGTCTACCACTACAACACGGTCGACGAGGTGGACCGGTTGCTGGCCGAACTCGACCGGCTGGCCGGCACCGGGGAGACAATGACCGGGTGAGCTACCTGGTCGAGGACGACCCCGCCAAGCGCCGCTTCGAGATCCTGGTCGACGACGCGCTGGCCGGGTTCACCGCGTACCAGCCGCGGAGCGGGATGCTGGTCCTGACGCACACCGAGGTGGACGAGCGCTACCGGGGCATGGGCGTGGGCGAGGCCCTGGTCCGGGGCGCCCTGGACCAGCTCCGCGAGCGGGGCGACCGGGTGGTGCCGCAGTGCCGCTTCGTGGCCAAGTTCATCCAGCGCCACCCCGAGTACGCCGACCTGGTCGTCACCGAGCCGTAACGCCCCGGCTGCCGACCGGCTCCACCCCGAGGCGGGCCGAGTGCCGCACCGGCCGAGCGGTCAGCGGGCGCCGGCGAGGAGTTCGGCGGCGGCGTACGCGGCCGCCCGGGTGGCGCCGTGGGTGGCCACGTGCACCGCGCCGGTGACCAGCTCGGGGACGCCCAGCTCGACCACCACCGCGTCGGGGCGGACGGCCAGCGCCCGGTCCACCGCCGCCCGCATCCACTCGTGCCGGTGCAGGTCCCGCACCACCAGCACCAGGGGCCGTCCGGCCGCCCCGCCGGCCGGGTCGGCCGGGGTCTCGCCCTCGGCGTACCGGGCGGCGGTGGTGCCGGCGACCAGCTCGGTCAGGGGTGCGGCGATCCCCCACGGGGTCTCCGCGCCGATGGCGATGTTGCGGGGCGGGGCGAACTCCACCACGTGCGCCGGGCCGGCCAGCGGCAGCACCCCGGCTGCCCCGGTGACCACGCGCACCGCCCGGCGGGCGGCGGCCAGTCCGATCGCCGAGCCGCCGCCGGCGCGGGCCACGACCGGCCGGTCGGCGCGGGCGGCGACCGTCCAGGCGGCGAGCTGGCCGACCCGCTTCGCCGCCTCGGCCAGCCGTTCCTCGGGCAGCTCGCCGGCGACCACGGCGGCGACGATGGCGTCGCGCAGCTCCGTCGCGGCCGCCTCGGTGGCCCGCTCCCCGCCCACGCAGATGGCGTCCGCCCCGGCGGCGAGGGCGCGTACGGCGGCTCCGGCGAAGCCGTACCGGTCGGCGACCGCCCGCATCTCCACCGCGTCGGTCACCACCACGCCCTGGAAGCCCAGTTCGTCGCGGAGCAGCCCGCTGAGGATGCGCGGGCTCAGCGTGGCCGGCAGTTCCGGGTCCAGCGCCGGCACCAGCAGGTGCCCGGTCATCACCGCCTGCGCCCCGGCGGCCACCGCGGCCCGGAACGGGACCAGCTCGACCGCGTCCAGCCGGGCCCGGTCGCCGTCGATGCGGGGCAGGTCGTGGTGGGAGTCGACGTGGGTGTCCCCGTGGCCGGGGAAGTGCTTGGCGCAGGCGGCCACCCCGCCGGCCTGCAGCCCGCGTACCCAGGCGGCGGTGTGCCGGGCCACCAGGGCCGGGTCGGCGCCGAACGAGCGGACCCCGATGACCGGGTTGGCCGGGTTGGAGTTGACGTCGGCGTCCGGCGCGTAGTTGAGGCTGACGCCCACCGTGGCCAGTTCGGCGCCCAGGTCGCGGGCCACCTCCTCGGTCAGGCCCGGGTCGTCGACCGCGCCGAGGGCGAAGTTGCCGGGTCGCGAGCTGCCCCGGGCCGACTCGATCCGGGTGACGTCCCCCGCCTCCTCGTCGATCGCGACGATCACGTCGGGCCGCTCGGCGCGCAGCGCCGCGGTCAGGGCGGCGACCTGGTCGTGGTCGACGACGTTGCGGGCGAAGAGGACCACCGACCCGAGGCCCGCACCGAGCCACCGGCGGATCCAGGCCGGCGGGGTGGTGCCGACGAATCCGGGTTGCAGGACGGCGGCGGCGAGACCCGCCAGGTCTCCGGTCGCTCGCTCGCTGCGCGCGCTCATGCCTTGTCGTACCCCCGTCTCCCCCACGGCCCGCCGCCTCCGGGCGGCGCTTGCCATGGTCACATCGCCTCCCGCAATAGTCAACAATCCTTACTGTTAGCGCCTGGCGTTCCCCGGCGCCGGAGTGGGAGAGTGCGACCATGCACCCCGCGCTGCTCGCCGACGCCACCACCGCCGCGGACATCCCCGGCGTACGCCTGCTCGGCCTGGTGGTGGGCGGCCTGCTCCTGCTGCTCGCCATCCGGGCGATGTTCCGCCGCTGATCGCCGGGACGCCCGGCGTTCGCGCGCCAGCTTCCCGGGTACGGCTCTCGTTGTCCGTACGGTGCGCCCGCACCCGGCGAGGGGGAGAGATGAAGATCGGCTACTTCCTGTCCAGCGAGGAGTACGGCCCGGCGGAACTGCTCGCGCAGGCGCGCGGCGCCGAGCAGGCCGGCTTCGAAGCGCTGTGGATCTCCGACCACTACCACCCCTGGCTCGACGTGCAGGGCCAGAGCTCCTTCGTCTGGTCGACGATCGGCGCGCTCAGCCAGGTCTGCTCGCTGCCGGTGACCACTGCGGTCACCTGCCCAATCATGCGGATCCACCCAGCGCTGATCGCCCAGGCCGCAGCCACCAGCGCGGTGCTGCACTCCGGCCGGTTCGTGCTCGGCGTCGGCACCGGCGAGGCGCTCAACGAGCACATCCTCGGCGACCCCTGGCCGCAGATCGACCTCCGGCTGGAGATGCTGGAGGAGGCGGTCGAGGTGATGCGCAAGCTGTGGCGCGGTCGTTTCGTCAACCACTACGGCGAGCACTACACCGTCCAGCACGCCCGGATCTACACGCTGCCGGACACTCCCCCGCCGGTCTACCTGTCCGGCTTCGGTCCGAAGTCGATCGACCTGGCCGCCCGGATCGGCGACGGCTACATCAGCACCAAGCCCGACGCCGACCTGGTCCGGCGGTTCCGGGACAACGGCGGCGGCGACAAGCCGTGCCAGGCCGGCTTCAAGGCGGCGTACGCCGAGAGCGAGGACGAGGGCGTTCGGCTCGCGTACGAGAAGTGGCCGAACGAGGCCATGCCCGGCGAACTGTCCCAGGTGCTCGCCTCGCCGCGCCACTTCGAGCAGGCCGCGCAGCTGGTCAAGCCGGAGATGATGAAGCAGGCGTTCGTCTGCGGCAACAACGCCGACGCCCACCTGGAGATGATCGACAAGTACGCCAAGGCCGGCTACGACGAGCTCTACGTGACCAACACCGGCCCGCACTGGCAGGGCCTGCTCGACCTCTACCAGCGGAAGGTGCTGCCCCGGCTGGGCTGACGGACCCGGGCCGTCAGGCTCGGTCGCCCGGCAGGACGCCGTGCAGCAGCGTGGCGACCAGGGCGTCCACCAGCTCGGCCGAGGGCTCCGGCGGCACGCCGGACGGGTCGAGCAGCCGGCCGAGGACCAGATCGTGGCAGACCCCGACGACCAGCGTGGCGACCGCCTCCGGGCTGGCCGAGGCGGCCACCCGGCCCAGCCCCTGCTCCGCGCGGACGTAGCCGGCGAGGTCCGCCCGCAGGCCCTGCCCGCCGTGGAGCGGGGTGGGCAGGTCGCCGAGGCGGGCCAGCAGCTTCGGCTGGGTGGTCAGCCCGGCGAAGGCCGGCAGGATCGCCGCGTGCAGCGCCAGCGCCCGCTCCAGGTACGCGCGCAGGTTCGCCGCGACGGTCCCCTCTCCCGGCCGTGGGGGCACCCCGTCCAGCTCCGCCTCGACCGCCCGCACGTGCGCGTGCAACGCGTGTGCGAGCAGCTCCTCCTTGTCGGCGAAGTGGTTGTAGAGCACCCCGTCGGCGACCCCGGCCTCCCCGGCGATGTCCCGGACGGTCAGCCCCGCGGTGCCGCGCCGGGCGACCAGCGCCCGGGCGGCGGCGATCAGGTGCTCCCGCAGGCTCTGCTCGCCGCCGCGCAGTGCCGCCGCTCGTCTCGGTGCCATGACCCGGGATCCTAGGGCGGCGGCCGGCGGTCAGTCGGGGCAGCGGGCGGTGACCAGCCAGGCCGCGTTGCGCAGGTGCACCCCGTCCGGCCCCTCGTGCGGGCGCATGGCCTCGGCCAGCGCGGCCCGGACCCGCTCGGTGACCGCCGGTTCGAGCGGACCGAGCTGGTGCTGGATCGGCCCCCAGCCGGCGAGGAAGTCGGCCGCGTCCGCCGCGTCCCGGCCCCACCGGCCCACCGCCTGCCGCGGGGCGCAGGCCGCGTCGACGAAGCCGGCGTCGGCGAGCACACTGCGAACGACGTCGGGGTCGGCGAAGGAGAGCGGCTCACCCGCGGCCGTGCCATCGGTGGCCGGCGGCGGCAGATGCGCGGCGGCGGACCCGAACACCGCGCCGAGGTCGCCCCGGCGGACGTCGTCGAGGCAGACGAAGGCGAGCCGACCGCCCGGGCGCAGCGCCCGGCGTACGTTGGCGAACGCGGCGACCGGGTCGGCGAAGAACATCACCCCGAACCGGCTCAGCGCGACGTCGAACCCGGCGGCCGGGAACGGGTGGACCTGGGCGTCGGCGCGGACGAAGTCCACGTTGTCCACGCCCTCGTCGGCCGCCGAAGCCCGGGCCCGGTCCAGCATCGGCGCGGAGAGGTCGATGCCGAACGCGTGCCCGGTGCCGGATCGCCGGGCGGCGAGCCGGGTGAGCTGGCCGTTGCCGCAGCCGATGTCGAGCACCCGGTCGCCGGGCCGGACCGCGGCGAGCAGCAGCTCGTTGAAGCCGATGTTGATGGCGTCGTAGCGGGCCTGGTGTGCGGCCCAGTGCCGTCCCTCGTACCCGTTCCAGGCCTGCTCCTGATGCTCGTTCACGATCGTCCCCACCTCGGCCTCCTTATGAACGACTGTTCATGAACGTATGTTCATAATGAATCCGGCGCGGTGGCGCGTCAACACCCGGTCCGGTTTCGGCCGTGATCGGCGGGGGTATCTGCGGCCCCTGATGAAACGTTGTCCGTGCGCGTGGTGTCCGAACAGGACCGGCTAGGGCTGGACTAGCCTGACCCGGGCACGCCAGGCGTGCCCTTCGACAACACGACCACCACGGCGAAAGGGGCTTGATCGTGATCGAGCAGCCGGCGTACACCGGGTTCGGTTTCTCCGACGAGGAGTGGGGGCTGCTGGTCGGGCTGCCGCAGTCGGTCCTCACCGCGGCGAGCGCGGCCGAGTCCGACGGCTCCCGGCGCACCATGGCGGAGAACGCCGCCGGGCTGGAGTCCATCGCGGCCGGACGCGAGTCGGCCAGCCCGCTGGTGGCCGCCGTCGCCGGCGAGGTCGTCTCCCGCGTGGGCGACCCGGAGACCGGCGCGGAGCTGCCGATGATCGAGCCCGCCGACCCGCAGGCGATGATCGAGGACGTGCTCGCCCGGGCCGCGCAGGCGTCGGCCCTGCTGGCCGGCAAGGTGGACGAGGGGCAGGCCGGAGCCTACCGGCACTGGCTGGTGGAGATCGCCGAGCAGGTGGTGGGCGCGGCCGCCAGCGGCGGCCTGCTGGGCCTCGGCGGCGAGGTGGTCAGCGACTCGGAGCGCCGGTTCCGGGACCGGCTGGCGCAGGTGTTGAACGACTGACCCACGGCGCGCCCCGCGCCTGCCCCGGCCCGTCGCCGCGAAACCGGCCGATCCAGGTGATGGGCGTACCGCGGGTGCGACACCTCGAACAGGCACGCATCGTCAACACTCCGGCGTCCGTAATCAACTCGCAGCGGACATACTGATCGCGGGCCGGCGGCCGGGAGACCGGCGCGGCCCACTGGTAACGGGGGGCCGTGGCGTGGCGTCCGCGACAGGTTCGTCGCGGACGACCGCCCGGTGCCGGCGCTCCGCGACCCCGGCGGGACGGGCGAACCCCCGCCAGCCCTCGACGGCCATGCCGAACGCCGGCCCCGTCGTATCTCCCCCCAGGACCTCGCGGCGGGGCCGGTCAGCTCCCCTCCTCCAGCAGCCCCAGCACGGCCTGCTCCACCACGTGGCGCGGCATCTCCGGCTCCACCGGGGCCACCACCCCGTCGTGGTAGAGATCCACCACCCGCGGGTCCACGTAGGACGTGCGGGCCACGGTGGGCGTGTTGCCGAGCAGCTCGGCGACCGAGCGCATCACCGCCGCGACCGCCCGCTTGCGGGCCGTCGCCGAGCGCTCGCCGTCGGCCGCCGCCAGCTCGGTGGCGGCCAGCACGGTGGCGTGCCAGGTACGAAAGTCCTTGGCGGTCATCTCCCCACCGCTGGCGTCCCGCAGGTAGTCGTTGACCTCGTCGCTGCGCACGTCCCGCCAGAGTCGGCCGTCCCAGTAGCCGAACAGCCGCTCCTCGGTCCGGCGTCGGCGCCGCAGGCTGGTCAGCACCCGGCACAGCTCGGCGTCCTCGATCCGGCGTACCTGCTCGATGCCGCCCTTCGCCGGGAACTCGAAGACCACGCAGCCCCCGCGAGAGCGGGCGTGCTCGGGGCGCAGGGTGGAGACGCCGAAGGTGGGGTCGTCGCCGGTGGCGTACTGGTCGCTGCCGACCCGGAACGTGCCCATGTCCAGCAGCCGGGCGACGGTGGCGAGGACGCGTTCCCGGCGGAGCCCGCGCAGCGCCAGGTCCTGGTCGACCCGGTCGCGCAGCACCGGCAGCCGGTGGGCCACCTCCAGCACGTGGTCGAACTTGGCCTCGTCCCGCTTCTGCCGCCACTGCGGGTGGTAGAGATACTGCTTGCGCCCGGCCGCGTCGATGCCGGTGGCCTGGATGTGCCCGTTCGGATACGGCGAGATCCACACGTCCTGCCAGGCCGGCGGGATGACGAGGTCGCCCAGCCGGGCCAGCTCGTCGGGGTCGCGCACCGGCGCACCCTCCGGGTCGACGAAGAGCCAGCCCTTGCCGCGCCGCCGGCGTCCGTACCCCGGCCGGCCCGGATCACTACGCCGCAATCGCACCGGACACCCGCACCGCCCGTTCCGCCTCGTCCACGGCGGCCAGCACCTCGTCCACCGAGATGGCCGCCAACAATGGCTGAGTACCTACCCCGCCGGGGCCGTTCCGATGCCGGTCGGACGCCCCCGGGCGGGTGACGTCCAGCACCCGGTGTCGGGGCCGGTCCGGCGGCGGCCCCCAGTGCTCCGGCGGCACCGGCCCGAACAGCACCACCGAGGCGGTGCCGTACCCGGTGGCCAGGTGGGCCACCCCGGTGTCCCCGCTGACCACCAGCCGGGCGTCGGCGACCAGGGCGGCCAGCTCGGCCAGGTCGGTCCGGCCGGCGAGCACCACGTCCGGCGGCAGCCCGGCGTCCCGGGCGATCCGGGCGGACAGCTCCCGCTCGCCGGTCGAGCCGGTGAGCACCACCCGGTGACCGCGGTCGGTGAGGATCCGGGCGAGCGCCGCGAAGCGCTCCGCCGGCCAGCGCTTCGCCGGGATCTTGCTGCCCGGGTGCAGCACGGTGGCGCCGGAGGGCAGGCCGGCGGCGGGCGGGCGGCGCAGCGCCAGGTCGCCCGGGTCGGCCGGCAGGCCGTACCAGTGCAGCAGCCGGCACCAGCGGCGTACCTCGTGCTCGTCGTCGTCCCAGCGCGGTCCGTCGAGGTGCCCGGCGTCGCCGTTGGCGAAGGCGAGCAGCCGGCCGGGCCGGGCGGCGGCGAGCATCCGGTGCGATCGCGGACCCCGCCCGTGCAGGTTGACCGCCACCGCGGGCTTCGGGCCCGGCCAGGTGGGCGGGGCGGCCAGCCCGTCGGTGGGCAGCACCCGGTCCACCCCGCCGACCAGGTCGGCCAGCGGCGCCAGCCAGGCCGGCGCGGCCAGCACCAGCTCGCGGTCGGGGAAGCCGGCCCGCAGGCCGCGCAGCGCCGGGACGGCGGTGGCCAGGTCGCCGACCCCGAGCGCGCGGAGCACGAGGATCACGGGTACGACGACTCCTGCTCGGCGCAGACCACCATCTCCCGAACGGCGCAGCCGGGCGGCTGGGAGAGAGCGAACATGATCGCGGCCGCGGTGTCGGCGGGTTCGTTGAGCGCCGCGTCGGGACCGGGCCGGTACTGCGCGTCCCGTTCGTCGAAGAAGGCGGTGCGCATGCCGCCGGGGATGAGCAGGGTGACGCCGACCGAGCCGGCCAGTTCGGCGGCGAGCGCCCGGGTGAAGCCGACCACCCCGAACTTCGCCGCGCAGTACGCGGTGGCGTCGCTGACCGCCTTGACCCCGAGGGTGGAGGCGACCGTGACGATGGTCCCCCGGGAAGCCTCCAGGTACGGCAGCGCGGCCCGGATCACCGCGGCCGTGGCGAGCAGGTCGACCGCCACGATCCGTTCCCAGGTCTCGCCCGGGAGGTCGGCCAGCCGGCCCGGCACGTCCGTGCCGGCGGCGGTGACCACGGCGTCCAGCCCGCCGGACCGCTCCGCCAGGTCCCGGGTGGCGGCCTCGGCGGCCCGGGTGTCGGCCAGGTCGCACTCGACCCACGGCACGCCGTCCGCGGGGCGCTGCCGGTCCAGCACGAGCGGACGGCCCCCGGCGCGGGCCACCGCGGTGACCACCGCTGCGCCCAGCCCGCTCGCCCCGCCGGTGACCAGGACGGTGGGGCCGGCCCCGGGTGGACTGCTGCTCATGCCGCCCCCTCGCTCCGCTCCGTGCCGCCATGCGGCAGCGCCGCACTGCGGCGATGATTCGTGCCCCCTCCGCCGCCAGCCGGGTGACCGCCGCCGGGTGCACCCGGGGCGCCCGCGACGCCGGGCGGGACGGCCGAGCCGCGCCCGCCGCGGGCCGCCGCGATCATGTCGGTGGTGGACCGCCCGTCCAGGTACGGCACGACCACCGTGTGCCCGCCCCAGCGGGCCAGGATCTCCGCCTCGGGCAGGGTCTCCGCGCCGCCACCGGTGGCGTAGTCGCCGCCCTTGACCCAGATGTCCGGCCGCAGCCAGGACAGGGCCGCGTGCGGCGTCGGCTCGTCGAAGATCAGCACCGCGTCCACGCAGCCCAGCGCGGCGAGCAGCCGGCCACGGTCGCCCTGCGGCACGACCGGGCGCTCCGGGCCCTTCAGGCCGGCCACGCTGGCGTCGGAGTTGAGGCAGACGACGAGGCAGTCGCCGAGCTGCCGGGCCGCCTGGAGGGTCGCCACGTGCCCGGCGTGCAGCAGGTCGAAGCAGCCGCCGGTGGCCACCACGGTGCCGCCGGCGGCCCGTACCTCGGCGACCACCGCGGCAGCGGCGGCCGCGCCGATCCGGTCCCCGCCGCCGGAGACCAGCACGGGAGGGGCGTCCCGGACCGGGGCGGGCAGCGCGGTGGCCACTCCCCCACCCGAGACGTACGCGGACGCCTCGGCCACCGCCGCCTGCACCGCCTCGGAGACCAGCGCGCCATCCGCCAGGGCGCGGGCGGCCGTCGCCGCGAACCGGTCCCCCGCCCCGCAGGTGTCCCCCTCGGCGATGGCCGGCGCGGGGACCACCAGCGGGGTCGAGCCGGCGTGGCAGAGCAGGGCGCCCTCCCCGCCCATGGTCACCGCGATCGCCCCAGCCTGCCAGCGCTGCCGCAGGGACTGGGCGCTCCGGGACGCGGTCACCAGCCGGGACCCGCCCGGCCGCACCTTCGCCAGCTCGCGGGCCTCAGCCTCGTTCGGGGTGGCCAGGTGCACCCCGGGCACCGCCTCCGGCCCGCGCGGGTGCGGGTCCCACACCACCGGCGCGCGGGTGGCGGCGAGCGCGGCCCGCAGCGCCGGATCCCGGGCGACACCTCGGCCGTAGTCGCTGACCAGCACCACCGCGGCGTCGGCGATCAGCCGCAGCACCGCCTCGCTCGGCTCGCCGGGCTCGCCGGCCGGCCCGCCGCGGTCGTGCCGCAACAGCACCCGGCCCCGGGCCCGCAGCCGGATCTTCTCCGGGGTGGCGCCGGCCAGCGGCAGCCCGTACAGCTGCACGCCGGCGGCGGCGAGCAGCGTGCCGAGCCGGGCCCCGCCGGCGTCGTCGGCGACCGCGGTGACCAGCGCGACCTCGGCGCCCTCGGCGGCGGCGAAGACCGCGGCCAGGCCCGCGCCGCCCGGACGGTCGACGTACGCGCTCTCGTCGAGCACCGGCACGGGCGAGTCCGGGCAGAGCCGGTTCACCGTGCCCTCGACGTCCCGGTCCAGCAGGGTGTCACCGATCACCACCACGGGTCCCGTCACGTTGGACCTCCTCATCGGGCCTGCACCTCCCGACCGGTGTCGTCACCGAGCACCACCTCGACGCCGGCCCGCACCGGGCCCGACCCGGCCGCCGGGCGGGTGGCCAGCGCCGCCGGCAGGGCCCGGTCGACGTACTCGCAGAGCACGTGGGTGGCGAC
This sequence comes from Micromonospora sp. RTBAU3-60, assembly GCF_054963695.1. Lineage (NCBI taxonomy): Bacteria > Bacillati > Actinomycetota > Actinomycetes > Micromonosporales > Micromonosporaceae > Micromonospora > Micromonospora sp. RTBAU3-60. The sequence goes on from NZ_JBUEGB010000055.1 coordinate 42,173, forward strand.
CAGGTGCAGTTCCTGCACCACCTGGGCCTCCGGCGAGTCGATGGCGAGGGTCTCGTGGCACAGGTCGGCGAGCGGGTTGGGTGTGGGGCCGGTGAAGGCCCAGCAGCGCAGGCCGGTGTCCCGTCCGGCCTGGGCGGCGGCGAGCAGGTTGGCGCTGGCGCCGCTGGTGGACAGGAGCAGGAGGACGTCGTCCGGGCGGCCGTGGGCGCGGACCTGGCGGGCGAAGATCTCGGGGTAGCCGTAGTCGTTGCCGATCGCGGTCAGCGCGGAGGTCTCGGCGTGCAGGGCGATGGCGGACAGGGGTTCCCGGTCGTCGCGGAGCTTGCCGACGAGTTCGGCGGTGAGGTGCTGGGCCTCGGCGGCGCTGCCCCCGTTGCCGGCCACCAGCAGCCGCCCGCCGCCGGCGAGCCGGTGCGCCAACTCCCCGCCCCAGCGGGCGAGCAGCTGCTCCGACTGCCGGAACGGCAGCAGCGCGGCGGCCAGGTGGGTCAGGTGGTCCTCCAGCACGGTTCCGCCGACCGCGGGTCCGGGCGCCGTCATCAGGCGACCACCCGGGTGGGTCGACGCACGGTGGCCACCTGGCCGTACACCTCCGCCAGCCGCTCGGCGGTGCGGGACCAGGAGTAGCGGGTACGGGCCCGTTCCAGGGCCGCCGTGGCGTAGGCGAAGCGGCGGATCCGGTCACCGAAGAGCCGGCGGATCGCCGCGCCGAGGGCGTCCGGATCCCGGGCCGGCACCAGGTCGCCGGTCCGCCCGGGCACCACCGTGTCGGTCAGCCCGCCGACCGCGGTGCCGATCACCGGTACGCCGCACGCCATCGCTTCGAGTGGGGTGAGCCCGAACGGCTCGTACCAGGGGGCGGCGACCAGCACGTCCGCCGACCGGTACCAGCGCCCCATCTCCTCCCGGGGCACCGCGCCGATCAGCTTGACCCGGTCGGCGACCCCGCAGGACTCGGCGAGCGCCCGCAGCCGCAGCGCGTACGGGTCGGTCTCCAGCAGCCCGGCCGGCGGGCCGCCCACCACCACGCACTCGGCGTCGGGGACCAGCGCGGTGGCCCGGATGACGTCCTGGAAGCCCTTGCGTTCCACCAGCCGCCCGACGGTGAGGATGCGCGGCCGGGCACCGTCCCGCTCGGCGACCGGGCCGAGCGGGGCGAACGTGGCCAGGTTCACGCCGGACGGGATGACCGTCATCCGGGACCGGGGCACGCCCATCCGAACCAGCTCGGCGACCTCGTCCTGGCACTGGGCCACCACCCGGTCGACCGACCGGCCCAGCTTGCGCTCGTGGTCGATCCGGCCGGGCGGGCTGGTGTCCTGCGCGCCCTGGTGGCGCCGCTTCACGGTGCCCACGGCGTGGTACGTCTGCACCACCGGCACCCCGGTCCGTCGGCCGGCGGCGAGCGCGGCGAGGCCGCTCATCCAGAAGTGCGCGTGGACCACTTCGGGCTGCCAGTCACCGGCCCGCCACCGCTCGGCCAGCCACTCCCCGAACGCGGGCATGTACGGCAGCAGGTCGTCCTTGGCGACCGGCTCGGCCGGGCCGGCGGGCACGTGCACCACCTCGTAGCCGTCCGGGGCGCGGACGATCACGGGCAGGTCCACGGCGTCGCGCCGGGTGTAGACCCGGACGTCGTGGCCGGCGGCCGCGAGCGCGGCGGAGAGCTCCGCGACATGCGTGTTCTGGCCGCCGGCGTCCTCCCCGCCGAGGACGGCGAGCGGACTGGCGTGCTCCGAGATCATCGCGATGCGCATACTTCCTCCTCCAGCAGCCGGTCCCAGTCGGCGAGGAAACGCTCCAGGCCGTAGCGCTGCCGCGCGGCGCTGCGGGCCTCGGTACCCGCCCGGCGGGCCGCCGCCGGGTCGTCCAGGAAGCTCCGGGCCACCTCCAGCAGCACGTCGACCCGGGTGGAGAGGGCACCGGCGGACGGGGGCACCGCCTCCACGGCCTCGGTGGTGGCCAGGGCCACCACGGGCATGCCCATGGTCATCGCCTCGATCAGGCTCAGCCCGAGGGATGTCCACCGGCACAGGTGCAGGTATGCCCGCCGGCGGGCCAGCTCGGCGTGCATGGCGTGCTGTGGCACGTCGTCGTGGCTGGTCAGCCGGTCCGGCGGCAGCCCGAGCCGGTCGGCCAGCCCGGCGACGCCCATGCCGTAGACGTCCAGCGGGGCGATCTCGGCGAAGCGGGGCAGCAGGTCGGTGCCGGTGACCCGCCAGCGGCGTACCGGCTCGTTGATGACCACGGCCAGGCGGTCCAGCTCGCCGGTCCACTCGACGGCCGGGGCGACCACACCGTGCTCGACCACCGCGGTGCGGGTGCCGCCGTTGTCCCAGAACAGCTCGTTGAAGTGGGTGACGTGGGTGAGCAGGAGGTCGTCCCGGTCGGCCATCGGGTGGCGGGTGTTCGGCACGTCGCCCTTGGGGGTGTTGTGCTCGACGTAGATCGCCGGCACGTCGCGGCCCACCCGGCGGCCCAGCCACTCACAGGCCAGGTCGAACTCCTCGGGACGCTGGAGCAGCACCACGTCCACCTCGGACCGGCGCAGCTCCTGCGGGGTCACCTCGACCGCGTGCTCCGGCCACTGGTAGGTGCGCGCCCGGCCGAGGCCGTACGGACCGCGGTCCTGGGTGACCGGCACCAGGTAGCGGTGCTTGCCGTGGACGAACGACGTGGTCCACGACCCGTGCACGTGCCACACCAGGACGTTCATCGCGCCACCCCACCAGCCATCGGCAGGGCGCCGACCGGCTCCGGCGCGTCGGCGGGCACGCCGAGCAGCCGCAGCGCCTCCAGCACGCGCCCCGGCTCCACCGCGGAGAGGCAGGGGTGCCCGGGGACCGGGCAGCGGGTGGCCCGGGTGTCCCGGCACGGCGCGCCGGCGTCGCCGAGCCGCACGGTCGGCACCCGGTACGGCCCCCACTGCCCGAAGGGGACGGTGGGGGCGAACAGGCTGACCACCGGCACCCCGAGCGCGGCGGCCAGGTGCGCCGGCCCGGTGTTGCCGACCACCAGCGCGCCGGCCCGGGCAATGACGGCGGCCAGTTCGTCGAGGCCGGTACGCCCGCCCAGGTCCACACCGCCGGCGGCGGCGACCCGCGCGGTCAGCTCCCGCTCGTCCGGACCACCGGTCACCACCACCCGGTAGCCGGCGGCGCTGAGCACCCGGACGATCCGGGCGGCCAGTTCGGGCGGGCAGGCGCGGGTCTCCACGGAGGAGCCCGGGTGCAGCAGGACGTAGCCCGGCTCGCCGGCCGCGGCCGGGACGGGCGGCAGCCGGTCGGTCCGCAGCC
>NZ_JBUEGB010000056.1:0-44892 GCF_054963695.1 Micromonospora sp. RTBAU3-60
TATGGGGCATCCCCTACCTGCTCATCAAGGTCGCGGTGGTCGGCGGGGTGTCGGCGCCCGTGCTGGTCTTCGCGCGGACCGCGATCGGGGCCGCGCTGCTCCTGCCCTTGGTGTTGCGAGGCGGGCAGTTGTGGCAGGTCCGGCGATACTGGCGGCCGGCTCTCGCGTTCGCCTTCCTGGAGATTCTCGCACCCTGGTTGCTGCTGTCGGACGCCGAGCAGCGGCTGTCCAGCTCGACCACCGGGCTACTGATCGCCGCTGCGCCGATCCTCGGCGTGGCGCTGGTCCGGCTGACCGGCACCGAACGGCTCGACAGGGTCCGCTGGGCCGGGTTGACGCTCGGCCTGGTCGGCGTCGCCGCGCTGGTCGGGCCCGGCCTGGGCGGCGGGGATGCCAGGGCGATCATCGAGGTCGTGCTGACCGCAGTCTGCTACGCGCTCGCCCCGCTCGTCGCCGACCGCTATCTGCAGGACGTGCCCACCATGCCGCTGACCGTGGCCTGCCTCAGCTTCGCCGCTCTGGCCTACACCCCTGCCGCGATCTGGACGTGGCCGAGCGCCATGCCCAGCGCCGAGGTGCTGGCAGCGATCGCCGCGCTGGGGGTCGTCTGCACCGGGCTCGCCTTCGTGGCGTACCTGGAGCTCATCAAGGAGGCCGGCCCCTCGCGCGCCCTGCTGTTCATCTACGTCAACCCGGCGGTGGCGGTCGCTGCCGGGGCGCTGCTCCTCAACGAGCCGTTGACCCTCCTGATCGTCGCCTCCTTCGTGTTGATCATGGCTGGATGCGCCCTGGCCACCCGGGCCGACAATGCTGCACCTCCCCCGGAGCCCGCGGCCCGCCCCGCGCAGCTGAAGCCAGAACTCCGATCGTGAAGCCAGCTCAAACCCGCCGGACCTCAGGTGCCATCGGGGCCTTCTGGTTCCGCTGGGTGACGACCTGTGGTCCGACCGTCATGCCGCGCCACCAGGGCAACCTCGCGCGGACGCCGCCGGCCCGGCTGGAGGCCGGCGAAACGGATGACGTTCACAGACTGCCGCTCGCCAGTCTCTTGACGACTTCGGCTATCACGTCGTCCGGAAGGGAGAAGCACACGCGAACGTACGGACGCTCCGGCGAGTTCAGGTAGAACGCCTCGCCGGGCACCGTGCCGATGAGGGTTCTCTTCAGCAGGACCTCGGCCGCCTCCGCCCCGCTCGCCACTCCCATCTGTGAGCAGTCGACCAGCAGGTAGTAGGAGCCCTCAGGTTCGTTGGGCGACAATCCGGCGGCCGCGAAGCCTTCCGCCAGGGCACGGCGCTTGCCGTCGTACATGGCACGCAGGTCGCGGTAGTACTCGTCGCTCATCCTCAGCGCCCTCGCGCCGAATTCCTGCAACGGAGTCGGCGCGCATCCCACGAGCGCGTCGGCAGCCACCCTGACCGTACTCATCAGCTGCTCCGGACCGCAGACGTAACCCAGTCTCCACCCGGGAATGCTGAATGACTTCGACAGCGAAGAGATCGTCAGCGTCCGCTCGCCGAGATTGCCGACAGTCGCCGGGGCGACATGCGGGGCGGGACCGTAGTAGATATCCTCATACACCTCGTCGGTGATGACGAGCAGATCATGTTCTTCCGCGACAGCCGAGACGATCATCAGCTCCGCCTCGGTGAACCGTCGCCCGCTCGGATTGTTCGGCGTGCAGACGATCATTGCGCGCGTCTGGTCGGTGATAGCGGCCCGCAGCGCTTCCTCGGTGATCTCGAAGGTCGGCGCGACAAGTCTCACCGGTTCGGGGCGCAGGTTCAGCACCTTGAGCGCCGACAGATGGTAGCTGTAAAAGGGTTCGAAGATGAGTACACCGTCGCCCTCATCCAGCAGCGCCGTGAGCGTCGCCATGAGAGCGCCCGTCGCGCCGATCGTGGCCACGACCCCGGTCGCCGGCTCCACGCTGAGCCCGTTGTGCCTCTTGAGCCTGTCAGCGACGGCTTCACGAAAGTCGGCAAGGCCCTCGGCAGGGCTGTACGAGTGGTCGACCTGCCCGAAATCGCGGGCGCCTTCCGCAAGCAACGAAGCCGGTGGCGGCACCTGGCACAGTCCTTGCGCGAGATTGATGGCGTCGAGCTCCTGGCAACGCGCAGTCATAGCCCTGATCGAGGACTGCTGCATGCCCCGCATCCTCTTGCCGACCTTTGCCATAGTTGGTCTCCGAACTCTGGTAGCTGGCGCTATCGGTACAGCGGGGTGAACAGTTCAAAAGGCTTTGCGCGGGTGGTTGGCCTCTGCGCGGCGTCGCACACCTCCACCGGCGAATTCCGGGCTCCTGGCGCCTCGCGTCGGCCAGCGCCGCTCTCATGATCGCTACGCCAGGCCGGCGTTGTCTTCTCTCACGTTGCCCGGGTCGGACACCGCCTCGGGCCTGGCGCGCATGCCGAACACGACATCGTCGGACGGAGGGGCCGAGCCGGTCCCTGTCGTCGGCACGGCCGGTCGGGCCGGAGCGGTCAGGCCGATGTCCTGGGCAGAGCCGCCCGCTGCCGCAGCGGCTCCCACCAGGCACGATTGTCCCGATACCAGGCGTAGGTCTCGGCCAGCCCCTCGGCGAAGGTCAGCCGCGGCGTGTAGCCCAGCTCGGCGGAGATCTTCCCGTGGTCGAGCGAGTAGCGCCGGTCGTGGCCGAGACGGTCGGGAACCACCCGCACCCGGTCCCAGCCGGCGCCGCAGACCTCCAGCAGCCGCTCGGTGAGCTCCCGGTTGGTCAGCTCCTCGCCGCCACCGATGTGGTACACCTCGCCGGGGCGGCCGCCGGTCAGGACCAGGGCGACGCCCCGACAGTGGTCGTCGACGTGCAGCCAGTCGCGGACGTTGCCGCCATCGCCGTACAGCGGGACGGGCAGGCCGTCCAGCAGGTTCGTCAGGAACAGCGGGACGACCTTCTCCGGGAACTGGTACGGCCCATAGTTGTTGGAACACCGGGTGACCAGCACCGGCAACCCGTGGGTGTGGTGATAGGCCAGCGCCAGCAGATCCGAGCCGGCCTTCGCAGCCGAGTACGGCGACCGCGGAGCCAGCGGGAAGGACTCGTCCCACGACCCCTCGTCGATCGAGCCGTACACCTCGTCGGTGGACACGTGCACGAAGCGGCCGACCCCGTGGCGTACCGCCCGATCCAACAGCACCTGGGTGCCCAGGACGTTCGTGGTCACGAACGCGGCACCGCCGCTGATCGACCGGTCGACGTGAGTCTCGGCGGCGAAGTGCACCACCGCGTCGTGGCCGGGCAGCACGGTGTCGATAAGCTCGGCGTCGCCGATGTCGCCGTGCACGAATCGCAGTCGCGGATCGTCGGAGACGACGGCGAGATTGTTCCGGTTCCCGCAATAGGTCAGCTTGTCGATGACGGTTATCCCACCGCAGTCGACATGGGGGTACGCGCCCCGCAGAAGGGAGCGGACGAAGTGGGATCCGATGAAGCCGGCGCCGCCGGTGACCAGAATTCTCATCGACGCGGACGCTACCGAAGAATGGTGGCCAAGGCTTCTCCCAGCAAGCCTTGACGCCCTCGGACGCCGACCTCCGGATACCCAGAGACGCAGCCGCCGCGGAGGCCCCGCCACCCGCCAGCAGCGACGCACCTGCACCACCAGTAGTTGATCTCCGCAAACACGCTCTTACGTAGATTTGTCACTCGGTTACTGCACCAGCAGTACCTCGCACGCAACATCAACGGCTACCGGCGCCACAGCACCACAGGTGTGCCGTACCCTACCTCCTGACCGGCCGACTGCTGGCCCGCTGATCCAGCGTCATGCCAGCTCAGCGGTCCTTGGTGCCTCGAACCACGTGACCGGAGGATCGATGCTGGGATGACGGCAGGACGACCGATGCCCACACAGGACGACGTGCTCGGGTACTTCGACACGCTGTCGAACTGGGGACGGTGAGGCGACGACGACGAGCTCGGCACCCTGAACCACATCACCGACGACGTTCGGCTGGCGGCGGCGCGGGCCGTGCGCCACGGCAGGAGCGTGTCGTGCGCATGGGAGGTTGCCGTACCGGAAGACATGGAGCGGTCGACGACGACGTGCCCATGCGCCGCCGACATGCCGGGTGCCGAGAACATGCCGGTGCCCGCATTCCACGCCGACCGGCGCTGGGGCTTTTCGTCCGAGCGGCTCGGCATCACCTTCCACGGCAACACCCTCACCCACATCGACTCGCCGTGCCACATCTTCTGGGACGGCACGATGTACAACGGGCGGTCGCACTCGTTGGTCGACGCCGCAACGGGATCGGCGTGGGCGGCCGTCACGGCGGCGGCGAACGGGATCATCACGCGTGGTGTCCTGCTGGACGTCGCGAGGGTCCGCGATCTGCCGTGGTTGGAACCGGGGCAGGGTGTGTTTCCCGACGACCTCGAGGAGGCCGAGCGCCGCCAGGGTGTGCGGGTGCGATCCGGCGATGCGGTACTCCTGCGGACCGGCTATGGCCGCGTCCGACACGAGACCGGGGAGGCCAACGGTTTCACGCAGGCCGGCTGGCACGCGTCCTGCCTGCCGTGGCTGCATGAACGGGGGGTCGCGCTGATCGGCGCTGACACTCCCCAGGACGTTCAGCCGTCGGGGTACGAGGACGTGTTGATGCCGGTTCACGCCGTGAGCCTCGTCGCGATGGGTCTGTGGCTGCTCGACAACTGCGACCTGGAGGCGTGCGCGACGACGGCTGCCGAACTCGGCCAGTGGGACTTCCACCTCGCAGTCGCGCCGGTCCGCTTCGCCGGCACGTCCGGCAGCCCGGTCAACCCGATCGCCACATTCTGACCGCGGGACAGTGCCGGCACCCTTCATCGTCTGGGAGTCGATCAGCCCTGCGCCGGGCTGCGACTCGATCAGAGCCCACTGCTCGTCGCTGGTGTCCGAGGGGTACCGGCTGCTCGTCCCACCGCCCCAGCCGCGGCCGGTTTCACCGCTTGGTCGCGGCAATCACCTGGCTGTAGTAGCGGGTGAGGTGTCGATCGTAGTAGAGGAATTCATAGGGCACGCCCTCGTGCTGGCCAACCACCGACCACTCTTCGGTGGTCACCAACTCGTGAAGGTCGCTGACCCAGTTGGCCTCGTCGGTGTACTGGCTCTCGAAGGCCAGCGGGCTGGAGATCACGAGCAGGCCGCCCTGGCGGAGCAGCCGGGCAGCCGCCGACACGACCTGGCGTGGATCCGGCACCCGGTCGACGACGTTGAGCACGCTGACGAGGTCGAAGTAGCCGGCCGGCCGGGGCAGCCGTTCGGCCGGCACCGGGTAGACGGTGGCCTTGTCGTCCGGCTTCGGGAAGTCCGCGGGGTCCACCCGGCGGAAATCCGGCCGCTCGGAATCGCGCGGTGGCGTGGGCAGCCAGCCGTCGAACGGCTCGCCGCACAGCATGCGCCGCGCCCACACATTGAACATCTCGGCCGGTTCCGACAGCACGCGATCCTCGTCGCCGAAACCGCGTCGGGCCATCTCATACAGGAATCGTCCGGTGCCGCCGCCGACGTCGCATACCCGCGCCGGCGGTTCGGCGGACGGCCACCACTGCGCCACGAGGTCGGCCGTGGCGCGCGCGAAGCGCCCGGCGACCGGCGGCTCGGCTCGAGCGAGACGGGGGTCAGACTCGGCCTCGGGTAGGACGATGTCGCCCCAGTCGGTGTACAAGTAGCTGCCAAGGAAGGCCTGCGAGGCGTAGTTCTCCATGACCTTGGGCGAAACGGTCGACACGTCACTCTCCCTGCTCGGCCCGGCGGTTGTTCGGGCCAATGCTGCCCCACCGGACATCGGCGCGTCATCTCTTATGTTGCTTCATAACGGCACGATGTGATGTCCATCCACATTGCTTACTTGTCAGGTGTCGCTGACGTTGTATTTCGACAGTCACCGGCCGTTGGATCTACTGCCCGACCGGGGGTCCGCGACGGCGGCGGCGTGCGTGGCCGGCCTGTTCGCCGCCCTGGACACGGTCATCGGACAGGTCATCGCTCAGCTTGCACCGCGGCCACCGCACCAGGACTTCCTGCGCGCTCCTCGGCGACGATACCGCCCCTGAAGACACGCAGGAGCGCGACACCCAATCCCGCTCCGGCGGCAACGACCGCCATGGCGAAGAAAGCGGAAATGCCGAGCCCGGTGTAGGCAAGGGCGCCCAGCAAAGGCCCCACGACGAAACCGATGTCGGACACTAACCCAAATACGCCGAACGCCCGCCCGAGCAGATGCCGCGGCACGAGGTTCACCCCTTGCCGAGCCACCAGGTACAGCACTGGCTGAGCCGTCATGAACAACAACAGCCCGGCACACATCGCCACTACGCCGTCGAACAAGCCGACCGCGGCGAGACCGACCGCCTCGGCGCCGAAGGCGAACGCGGCAATCACCAACAACGGCCGGGACTCCACCAACTTGGCGCAGGTCATGGCGACGACCATGAACACCGCCAACCCGGCCGTATAAATCACCGACGTGTAGGCGACTCCGTTGCCCGTGACCTTGTCGAGGTGCAGGGGAACCACCGGTTCCAACGCCGCGAACAGCGCGTTGTTCACCAGATCGGCCACCGCGAAGATGGCTACCAGGAGGATCAGCGGGCGAACCGCCCCGATGGTCCACCGCTCTCCCGCAGCAGCCGACGGCGAAACCTCCATACGGTCGACACGCAAGCCGAGCAACAGCACTCCGCCGGCGGCGGTCACCACTGCGCCGGCCAGGAACACCCCGGTGAAGCCGAGCAACGGGTGCAGCAGACCGACCACGGCGGGACCGAGCACCATACCGGCTGTGCAGCAGCCACCGAACCAGCCCATCACGCGGGCTGTCCCGAAGCGCGAACTGGCTCCCAACGAGCTGGCCAGCTGGTAGAGCACTGGCATCGTGAGGCCCTCGGCCACGCCCCAGGCGAGCCTCCAGGCCAGCACCTGCCAGCCGGCGGCGGCGAAGGCCAGACCAAGAACGGCCGCGGCGGTCATGCTCATACCGAAGAAGCCGATCAGCTGCGGGCGCAGTGTGCGGTCGACCAGGATCCCGCCGATCGGCTGCGTCAGCGCCTTGGCCACGGCGAACCCGCTGAACGCCGCGGCCACCTCCAGCGCGGACATCTGGAACCGTCCGGTCAGCTCGGGCACCAGCGGAACCAGCATGGTGTACGCGATGTTCATCATCACCGCGGACAGCAGCAGCGCCGCGATCCCGGTGCGTTTGTCGGTGGTCACGGCCGCTGCGCTAGCCCCTCATATCCCGCCACGGTCAGCAGGCCTTCGTGCACGGCCGTCAGCCTCGGGCGGTAGATCTCGACGTCACCCGGGTCGGCCGCGTACCACAGACCCCAGAGGTGGATGCCACTGAAACCGTGCTGTTTCTTGAACGTGTCGTTGCCCCGGCCGAACTCGATGATGTCCCAGCCGCGGTCCACGCCTTGGGCGAGGAGCTCGTACAGCATGAACGGATACGGGCTGACCTCGCTGTACACGGTGGCGTCGGTGCCGGCTCCCCAGAGGTAGAGCCTGCGGTCGTGCTCGAGCGAAACGGACACACCGATTGTCCGGTCCTCCCATTCGGCCCGGATCAGGCTGGCGTACGGCGTGGACAGCACCGCCTCCAGGGTGGCGCGGTCGTACAGCGCCGGCCAGCCGTGCTTGACCGCCGAGCCGTTGGTCAGCTCGAGCACCCGGTCGATATGCGCCACCGCTGCGGGTCCCGTTTCCTCGACGAGTTTGACGCCTTTCTCGGTGGCTCGCCGCCAGCGTCGCCGCCAGTCGGTCCGTTTCCTCGTCTTGACCTCGCCCATCACCGGATCCGGTCCGCTGCCCGGATTCTTGTAGTAGGCGGTGTCCAGCCGGGCGAAGACGTCGGGCGGGCGGACGGCGGCCCACTGGCGGGCCGGCTCGGGTGGCAGGTTGAGTACCAGCACACCGGCCGCGCCAAGGTCTCGCGCCTGCTCCCGGGCTTCGTCGACCAGCGCGGCCACGGCGAGCGCGTCGCCGGCCAGATACGCCGGGCCGTAGACGGAGTAGATCGAGCCGATCGTGAGCACCGGCCGGTCCCAGACGACCCCGCTGGCGGTGTCGTTCTCAAGGCCCTGCCAGAACGGCGAGTACTCCAGTAGGTAGCGTGGGGCCCGGCCGGGATCGATGACACGCCGCCGCTCGATGGTCGCACGTGCCCATGCGTCAAGCCATTCCTCGGTGTCGAACACCGTCGGCCGGCAGGACTGCGCCTCAGAGAACGGCGTGACGGTCATGGAAGCTCCTCGCGTACCGCGGACATTCCTCTTCTGAAAGTAGGCCCGGATCATGCTCGCGGGCGAGGGTTGCTTCAAAGACCGCATTTTCCAAGATGGATGTCAGAACGCCCGCACGATCGAAGATGCTCACCATATCGGCCGGATGCGACGGTGGAGCCCATGACGCGCTCCATCGCCTGGCATGACGGCATGACGGGCGGGGACCACGGCATCGGCGGGTCGACGGGCTCCGTGACAGCACCGAGTTTCGGCGCCGGTGCTCCGCTCGGCGAGGTCCTGCCTGAGCAGGTGAAGGACCTGAGCTCGCAGTTCGACGGGTGCCTTTTCCAACTGCGTGCCGCGCGGCGCGAGATCGAGGAGTACGCGACCTACTGCGCGCGCAACGATCTGCTGGTGGACGAGCCGGTGCTCGCGCATCTGGTGGCCGCGACGCAGCAGGTCGGCATGCGAGTGGCCCGGCAGCAGCGGGCCCTGCTCGCCGCATCCACCACGGACGCGGCGGACCTGCTGGGCCCGAGCGAAGCGGTCCTGCGGTTCGGACTGGCCACGCTGGCCTATGTGCGGCATTCGCTCGACTGGTCCGCAAAGTCCTACGGGCAGTCGGCACAGGTGCAGTTCTTCGGCACCCAATCCGAGTCATGGCCGACGATCCACTACGACCGCAACGGCACGCATGCGTCAGTGATCAGGGTCGAGCGCCAACTGCTCGAGTTGCTCGACCTCCCGCCGGACAGATGCGGTATCGGGGTCACCTCGTCCGGCATGGCCGCGTACACCTGGATCGAGGCGTTTCTGCTGCGGGACCGGCTCCGCGCCGGCGACACGGTGCTACTGGCGCCGTACATCTACTACGAGACGGCGCAGCAACTCCACGCACTGCCTGAGGTGCGGGCCGAGCGGGCGAGCGGGTACGCCGTCGAGGAGATCATCGCCGATGTCGTCCGGCTTCGCCCGAAGGTCATCTTCGTCGACCCGCTGGCGAACAACGTGCGGCAGCGGATGCTTGACCTGCCCGAGCTCTTCCGGCGGCTACGCGAGGTGGTGACCGAACGCTGCACCGTGGTCGTGGACGGAACGATGACCGGCGCATCGCTGCAGCCGGCGCTGTTCGCCTCCGACGACCGGCTGGAGGTCATGTACTACGAGAGCTGCACCAAATACCTCCAGCTGGGCATGGACTTCGCGCTCGCCGGCCTGGTGGTGTTCCCGATCGAGCTGGCCGAGCGGATGGACATGCTGCGCCGCAACACCGGCCTGGTGCTCGCCCGGCACAACGCCGAACTGTTCCCGCGCTACCAGGTTTCGTTGCACCGCAGGAGAATGCGGCGGATCTGGGCCAACGCCGAACGGCTGGCCACGCTTCTGCATGCCGATCCTCGAGTCACCTCGGCCGGTGTGGTGCACCACCCGGTGCTGCCGCACCACCCGGACACGCGGCTGGCTGCCGGCCTGCCCTACGGCAGTGGCATCGTGACGTTTGTGTACCACGATCGCCCACGCAACGACTGGGACAACCTCGACGCGGTGGTCGACCAGATCCTGCTGCGGGCCAGGACGCGCGGCACCCAGGTGACCAAGGGCGTCAGCTTCGGCTACTCCGTCCCGCGGGTGTGGGCGCAGAGCGTCAGCACCACCGAGGAGGAGTACAAGTACGTGCCGGTCCCCGACGACGAGCCGCGGTTCCTCCGGCTCTATGTCGGGGACCGGATGCATCAGCTGGACGGACTCGCTAAGGCCATCGCCGAAGCCATCGCTGGATGACGGGAGTTAGCATGGGTGACCCCACTGACGGGCTGGACGGATGGGCGCTCCGGCCGGGCGACCACGGCTACGACGACGCACGCGCGGCCTGGAACGGGATGGTCGACCACCGGCCACGCATGATCATCAAATGTGCGAGCGTGAGTGACGTCGTGGCCGCGGTGCGCATCGCGCGCGAGGCCGGACTGGAGATCGGGGTGCGGTGCGGCGGACATGCCGCGCTCGGGCCTGCCGTGCCGGAAAACGGTCTGCTGATCGATCTCCGGCCGCTGCACGGTGTCCAGGTCGACCCGGCGCGTCGCACCGCCATAGTCAAGGGCGGCACCCTGCTCGGCGCGATGGACCGCGGCTCGCTGCCGAATGGCCTGGCGACCACGACCGGAAGCGTCTCGCACACCGGCGTCGGCGGGTTCACGCTCGGTGGCGGCATGGGCTGGCTGGCCAGGCAGTACGGACTCGCCTGCGACAACGTGCTGTCGTTCGAGGTGGTGACCGCGGCGGGGCAAGTGGTGCGGGCGAGCCGGACCGAGCACCCGGAGCTGTACTGGGGGCTGCGCGGCGGTGGCGGGAACTTCGGCGTGGTCACCGAGTTCGAGTTTCGACTGCACGAGGTCGATCCGCGGGCGCTGGTGGCGGAGCTGACCTTCCCACTCGATGCCGGTCTGGCGGTGCTCCGCGGCTGGCGGGACCTCAATGCCATGGCGCCGCGCCAGGCCACTTTCACCGCGTCGGTCTCCGGAGCGGAGGTCACCGTCGGATACGTCTGGGTCGGCGAGCCCGACCAGGGCAAGGGCCTGGTGCCGGAGCTACGCGGGCTCGGTCGGCCGGTGCGCGAGCGGGTGTTCGAACCGACCTATCGCGAGCTGCAGACCATGGACGACGAAGCGGATCGGCACGGGCTCCGCCAGTACTCCAAGGACCACTACCTGTCGGCGTTCCCGGACGCGGCGATCGAGGCGTTCCTGTCCAGAGGGTCGGAGAACGGGAGCGGTGCGGGACTGCCGGGTGGCTGGCTGGAGGCCTACGGCGGGGCGATTGCCGAGGTTCCGGACGAGGAAACCGCTTTCGGCCACCGGCAGACGCTTTTCGAGTTCGGCGTCCGCTCCTCGTGGACGGATCCTGCCGAGGACGCCGACCGGATCGCGGTGACAAAGCAGGTGGCGGCGGCGCTCGAACCGTTCGCCAGCGGCGTCTACGTCAACATGCTCAGTGATGACGGAACGGACGGCGTTCGCCGGGCCTACCCGCCGGCGAAGCTGGCCCGGCTGGCCGAGGTGAAGAGGGCCTACGACCCGGACAACGTGTTCCATCTGAACCAGAACATCAAGCCGGCGCCCTGAGCGCCGGGGCGTTCGGCGGCCGTCCGGGTGGTGTCGGTCGCTCTGGTCAGGCGGCGCCCGGTCAGGGCGCCGCCGAGACAACCGCTGGTCGCGTCATCGCCGGCATGGCGTGCCGCATCACCCGCGGCCGACCCGCACACCGTCAAGACCGCCGCACCTTCACCTGGAGGCGATCAACCCCATCTCGAACACGCACTCAGGCAGGAACCTGGCCGCCTTCGGAACGGGAGCCCTCCGGTGTCGTGGCCTCGGCTACCAGCGAGCCGGCGGTGGTCGTGTGCGAGCTGGCGAACAGCAGCGGATGGGCCGACCGGATGCCGTCCACCACGAGGTCGTAGGGGACGTCGTCGAACTCCCCCCGCATGCGAAGGAACTCCATGTGCTGCCGGCCGTGCTCGTCGAAGGGGTGGTACAGGCTGTCCGAGAGCCCGTCGAAATCCAGCGGTCTGATCCGGTAGAGCTTGCAGAGCAGCTTGTTGAACACCGGTGTGGCCTTGACCCATGCGCCGTTGAGGTGGACCGAGGTCAAGCTGTGAAAGCGGAAGACGTCGCCGCCGACGAGTTCCCGCAACCGGGGCGAGGCCAGGTGATTGCGTACGTCGCCGTAGACGATCCGGCTTGGCACGTTGACCGCGCGCAGCGCCGCCGCATACAGGATCGACTTGTGTACGCAGAACCCGAAGCCACGCTCGATCACCCCGCTGGCGGTGAGCCCGTGGCGGGACAGGTCGGCGCCGTAGACCTCGTAGCGGATGCCGTCGCGGACGGCGTAGTACAGGCGAACGGCCTTGTCGACATCCGTGCCGTCCGTGGCGTCGCCCAGCGCGTCCGCGACGAAGCGCCGCACCGCGGGCGACTCGTGATCCAGGAACTCGGTGGCCCGGATCAGCGCGGGATCGGTGCCGCTCATGCCTCACGCTCCCCTGTCGTGCTCCTCGCCGGGGCGGTCCGGCCCAGTCCCATGAGGGCCGCGATCCGCTGGCGCTGGATCTCGGAGGTGCCGGAGTAGATGGTTCCCGACACCGCGTTGCGCAGGTCCTTTTCCAGCCCGTACTCGGTGGTGTAGCCGTAGCCCCCGAAGACCTGCACGGCGGCGAGGGCGGAGCGCACGTTGCTCTCGCTGACGATCAGCTTGGTGATCGCCACGTCGGTCGCCACGTTCTCGCCGGCTGCCATCCGCTCGGCGGTGTCGTACAGCCACTTGCGGGAGGTCTCCAGGTCGATGCGCATGTCGACGAGTCGGTTCGACACGGACTGGTAGGAGCCGATGACCGCCCCGAACTGGGTCCGGGTGCGGGCGTATTCGACGCACCGCTCCAGGCGGTGCTGCATCTCGCCGAGCACGCCGGCGAAGCCGCAGAGGATCTCCCAGCGCATCACCGCGTCGAGCACCAGCAGCCCCGCGCCGACCGAGCCGACGACATGGTCCCGGGGCACCCGCACGCCGTCGAGGAACAGCTCGGACAGCGGCGAGGTGCGCAGCCCCATCTTCCCGACCGGGCTGCCGACCTGGAGGCCGGGGGAATCGCACCGCACCAGGAACGCCGTCACTGCGGCGGCGCTGCCGGGGCGGCCGGTCCGGGCGTAGACGACCACCAGGTCGGCGATGGGGCCGTTACTGACGAACGCCTTGCTGCCGTTGAGAATGAAGTGGTCGTCCTCGGCGACGGCCGTGGTGGCCATGTTGGTCACGTCGGAGCCGCCGGCTGGCTCGGTGATGGCGTGCGCGCCGATCATCGTGCCCGCCACGATCTGCGGCAGGTAGCGCTCCCGCAGGTTCGCGCCGCCGAAGCGGTGCAGCGGGACACCGGTGCTGACCAGGTGGGTGCAGGCGGAGAAGGTCAGGCCGGCGTCCCGGCAGGCGTAGCCCAGCCCCTCCAGGACGTACATGGTGGTCGGCAGGTCACGGCCGAGGCCGCCGTGGTCCTCGGGGAAGGGCAGACCGAACAGACCGACTTCCCGCAGTCGCTTCCAGCCGTCCCAGGAGAACTCCCCGCGGGCGTCGCGCTCCAGGTGGTCCGCGCCGATCGCCCGGCCGGCCTGCTCGGCCGCCTCGCGCAACGCCCGCTGCTCGTCGTTCCATCGCATGCCCTGGCCGCCTCAGTATTCCGAGAATTCGGCGGACTCCAGGTTGTGCCGTTCCGGACCGAGCAGTGGCGGGTTGAAGACGCTGATCAGCTCGAGGTCGGTCTTCGGTGCGGCGATGAGGAAGTGGGCGTCGTGCTCGTCGAGCGCGTACAGCACGCCCGGTCGCAGCTCCCAGGTCTGGGAGCCGTCGGCGGTCTGCACCCACCCGCGGCCGCCGATGCAGTAGCAGGCCTCCAGATGGCGGCGGTACGCCAGCCGCGACTTTGTCCCGGCACGCACGATGGTGTGGCAGACGGTGAAGCCCATGTTGTCGGCATCGAGAAGGAATCGGTAGCTGAGGCCATTGCCCCACTCCACCGCCTCGATCCGTTCCCTGGTACGAACGATCATCAGTCCAGTCCTGGTGGTCAGCTGAGGGCAGCGTGGTCTTGGGCGGTGGTGACGAACGCCGTCATGGCGGCGACCGACTGGAAGTTCTCCGGGGAGATGTCCATGTCGTCGATCGGGATCCGGTAGCGCTCGCCGAGCCAGGCGATGAGCTGGAGCAGCCGCAGGCTGTCCACCACGCCTGTGTCGATCAGGTCGTAGGAAGGGTCCAACTCCTCCGGGGAGGTGCCGGGCAGGTACTCCGACACCACGTACCGGGTTATCTCGTCGGCGAGGCTCATAACAGCTCCCTCATCAGGTGGTCACGGACACGATGGCGGTCGACCTTGTCGGTCGGCCCGAGCGGCAGCGGCTCGTTGACCAGTCGGAACGCGTCGGGGATCGCCACCCGGGTGAGCCGGGCGGCGCAGTGCGTACGCAGGGCGAGGCTGCTCGGGCCGCTGTCGACGGTTCGCACGACGGCGTGCAGTCGGGTGCCGGCGCCCGGATCGGGCAGCGGGACGACAACCGCCTCCACCACACCCTCGTGGGCCTGGATGACCCGCTCGATTTCCTCGACGTTGACCCGTACGCCGCGGACCTTCACCTGAAGGTCGTTGCGGCCGATCAACGTCAGCCGGCCGTCCGGGGCGCGGCGGACCAGGTCCCCGGTCCGGTACCAGGTCCGCTCGCCGGAGTCGGTGATCCGGCGGAAGAACCGACCGCCGGGCGCCGCGTCACCGAGGTAGCCGTCGGCCTGGAACGGAGTCGCTACCACCAGCTCGCCGGTGCCCGGGCCGGTCACCACCTCACCCTGGTGGAACAGGGCGGCCTCCACTGCGGGGAGCGGCCGGCCCAGGGGCAGCACGTCGTCCTCGACGGCCTGCTGCGGGCCGAAGGTGTACAGGAAGCTGTCGTTGGTCTCGGTGCAGCCGTACACGTTGTGCAGGGACGCCCCGGGAAACAGCGACGGGAGGCCGGCGCGGACCCGGTGTGGGGTGTGGTCGCCGGTCAGCAGGACGTGCCGGACCTCCGGGAACGTGTGCCCGTCGCCCGCCTCGGTGAGCAGGCGGAACAGCATCGGCACGGCCTGGACGACCTCCGGCCGCGCCTCGGCGAACAGCCTCAGCAGGTACCGGGGCTGGACCGCCCGGGCCGGGTCGACCAGTACCACCTCGCCGCCGTGGCAGAGGGTCGCCCAGATGTCCAGCAGGCAGAGGTCGAAGTTGAGCGGCGCGTAGTTGAGCACCCGGGTGCCCTCGGTCAGGCCGAACTGGGCGGCCGCCCAGTCGACGAAACGGCCGACGCCGGCGGCGGGCAGCGGCACGATCTTGGGCAGCCCGGTGGAGCCCGAGGTGGTGAGCAGCAGGCAGGTGTCCGGCGGGAGCACGGGCGCCTGCGGGGGCACCGGAACGGGCTGGACACACAGGTCAGCACCGTCGACCGAGATGACCGCCGCGCAACCCGCCTGGGAAACCAGCGCGTCGAAGACCTGCGGACCGAGGTCGGTGGAGAGCAGCAGCACCGGCTGCTCCACGCTGAGGCAGGCCAGTACGGCCGCCACGGACTCCGGTGACTTGCTGGCACGCAGCGCGACCGGAGCGCCGCCGGTCTGCAGGCCGGTCAGGTGCGCCGCCGCCTTCGCGGCGAGCTCCCGAAGCTCGGCGTAGGTGACCGACCGGTCCTGCCAGCGGATCGCAGGCGCCGAGGGCGTCCGGCTCGCCTGCTCGTGGATACGGGACGCAACAAGCATTGCTACCCCCTCTTCCCCGTGCCGATGGCCGTCACCCTCGACCGTTCCGACGCACCGATCTTCGAGTCCGGCGCGTGACGCGTGCAACTTTAAAAATGCGCTAGCCCGTCGGTTGGAAGACCGCTCCGACGATGCGTCGACGCAAGACGTTGATGCCTCATCATATTGACGTACATGTGTCCGCTATGTGTCGTTGTTTGCACGCCGTCGCGTCTATTCAGGAAAGGCTGGAATGGCGCGAGCGGCTGCACACCGTCGACGCGCTCCTCGGCCAGGCCCACGCCGACAGGTCAGCCGTAGGCGCAGCACCAAGCCCGTGGATTCGGCCGCGAACCGGTCGGGTAGCGATTTGGGATCAATTGAGCCACTGACGCCGGGGGCGAGGATTGCTCCCGAAGATCGCATTCTCGAAATTGTCAGGATTAACCGCACGATTGAAGACGCCCGCCGAATCGGCCGGTTGCGACGATGGGGCCCATGATGCGTTCCATCGCCTGGCAGGACGGCGCCATCGAGGCGGTCGACCAGTGCGCGCTGCCGCATGAGTACCGGCTGCTGCGGCTGTCCACACCGGACGAGGTGATCGAGGCCATCCAGCGCCTGGCCATCCGCGGCGCCCCGGCCATCGGGGTCGCCGGTGCGCTCGCAGTGGCGATGTCGGCGAGGGCGCACACACGCGACGGGGTCTGCGACGAGATCGCCGTGCGTGCCGACGCACGGCGGATAGCCGATGCCCGGCCGACCGCGGTGAACCTGAGCTGGGCGGTGCGCCGGGTGGTCGACAAGCTCGGCGGTGGCGCCGAGGCCGTGCAGGCCGAGGCGTTGGCGATTCTCACCGAGGACGAGCAGCGCAACCGCGCGGCTGCCGAGGCGGCCGCCGGCCTCGTGCGGCGGTTGTGCGGGCAGAAACCGTTGCGGCTGTTGACCCACTGCAACACCGGCCGTCTGGCCACGGTCGCCTGGGGCACCGCGCTGGGCGCCATCCGAGTGCTCGCCGGGACCGGGCACGTGGCCGAGGTGTTGTTCGGCGAGACCCGGCCGCTGTTGCAGGGCGCGCGGCTCACCGCTTGGGAACTGGCCGAGGCCGGCATCCCGCACCGGATGCTGGTCGACTCGGCCGGGCCGGCCGCTCTGGCCTCCGGCATGGTGGACTGCGTTCTGGTGGGCGCGGACCGGGTGTGCGCCAACGGAGACGTGGCCAACAAGATCGGCACCTACTCGCTTGCATTGGCTGCACATCGAGCGGGCGTGCCCTTCATCGTCGTCGCACCCGAGTCCACGTTGGACACCGCATTGACCAGTGGTGCGGACATCGTCATCGAGGAGCGGGCGGCCGGCGAGGTCACCGCCTTCGGCGGGGTGGAGGTCGCCCCGGCGGGCACCGGGGTGTTCAATCCCGCGTTCGACGTCACGCCTGCCGAGCTGGTGACCGCCGTGGTCACCGAACTCGGCCTGGTACGTCCGTTGAGGACAACGCTGCCGAGACCGGCAGCGAGGGAGCGGGTCTCATGACCAAGTCCATCGACGCCGTGGGCGCCGCACTGGCCGAGACCGCCGCCGCGCTCTACGCCCGCGGTTGGCTGGAGGGCACGGCAGGCAACCTCTCGGTCCGGCTGCCCGGTGGCGAGACAGCGTTGATCACCGCGAGCGGCCTCAGCAAGGGTGCGCTCACCGCCGCCGACATGGTCGAGGTCCGCATCGAGGACGCGCGCCCGGTGCACGACGGTGCGCCACACCCGTCGGCCGAGACCACCATTCACACGGCGCTGTATCGGTTGTCAGCCGAGTCCCATGCCGTCGTCCACGCACATCCGCCCTACGCCACCGCGACCGCGATCTTGGCGGCGAGGCGGGGCGCCGGCACCGTGACGTTCACCGATCTGGAGATCATCAAGGGGCTCGGCCTGTCAGATCCGTCCAAAGTGTTCGTGCCGGTGTTCGACAACCACGCCCATGTGCCCCATATCGCCGACGACGTCGTCGCTCGCATCGCCTCGGACGCGCCGCCGGTGATGCTGATCGGCAATCACGGGGCGACCACGTGGGGGCCGACGCTGGACATCGCGCGCAACCGCATGGAGTGCCTGGAGGCGATGTGTCAGCTCACGTTGTTGGTCGCCCGCTCATGACGCGTCACTGATAAGGAGAAGCCGATGACCCTGCTTCAGGTCATGCCGACAGACGACGGTACGAACGTGTTGCTGCGCACCGAGGACATCGCCGAGATCGCCGCCGAGCTCGCGCCGCACGGCATCCGGCTCGAGCGGTGGGCGACCGTCCCGCTGGCCGGCGAAGCCGGGCAGGAGGAGGTGCTCGCCGCCTACGCGTCCGAGGTGGAGCGGCTCTCGGCGGAGGGCCCTTACCCGCTCGTGGACGTGGTCCGGATGGTGCCGAACGACTCCGACCCGGAGTGGCCGGCCAAAGCGGAGGCGGCGAGGACGAAATTCCTCAACGAGCACACCCACGACGAGGACGAGATCCGATTCTTCGTCGAGGGCAGCGGCTGCTTCTACCTCCACCTCGACGACAAGGTTTACGCCGTGGTCTGCACCGCCGGTGACCTGATGTCGGTGCCGGCCGGCACGACGCACTGGTTCGACATGGGCACCCGGCCGCACTTCTGCGCCATCCGGTTCTTCCAGGAGGAGGACGGCTGGGTGGCTGAGTTCACCGGCTCGGCGATCGCGTCCCGGATCGCGACGCTCGACGAACTGCTCGCTCCCGCAGCCACCTCATGAGCAGTGCGGTCGTCCTCGACATCGAGGGTACGGTCAGTCCGCTGTCGGCCGTGCACGACGTGCTGTTCCCCTACGCCCGCGATCGGATCGAAAGTTGGGTGCGGCAGGACCGGCCCGGCACGCGGGAGGTGGTCGCCGGCGTCCGCGGCCTGCTCGGCGACGAGGCCGGTCTGGACGACGTGGTGCGGGCCCTGCTCGACTGGCACGATGAAAACGCGAAGCACAGCCCGCTCAAGACACTGCACGGGCTGATCTGGGAGCAGGGCTTCCTGGCCGGTGAGCTGTCCGGCGTGGTGTACGCGGACGTCCCGCCGGCGCTGGCCGAATGGCACCGGCTCGGCACGCCCTGCTGGATCTACTCGTCCGGTTCCGCGCTCGCCCAAAGGCTCTGGTTCTCCCGCAGCGACCAGGGGGATCTGCTCGGTTACCTGGCAGGACATTTCGACACGGTGACCGGCGGCCCGAAGCGTGAGCCGGCTTCCTACCGGAGGATCGCGCACGCCATCGACACGGCCGCCCGCGACATCCTGTTCCTGTCCGACAGCCGGGCCGAGCTGGACGCCGCCCGAACCGCGGGCTGGCGGGCCGTGGGGGTGCGTCGGCCGGGTTGCGAGACCGAGTTCGGCGTCCACCCGGTGGTCGTCGACTTCACCGGGTTCGGCGCGAGAACGGAGGTGGCCTGAGTGAGCGGTGACGTACTCGTTCCCAAGTTCGCGGCGTTCCGCAGCACGATCTTCGCCGAGATGACCGCATTGGCGAACCGTACCGGCGCGATCAACCTCGGTCAGGGCTTCCCGGACAGTGACGGGCCCTCCGAACTGCTCGCGGCCGCCGCCGAGGCGGTGCTCTCCGGGCGCAACCAGTACCCGCCGCTGCCGGGTGTGCCCGAGCTTCGCGCCGCGATCGCCCAGCAGCGATCGGCCGATTACGGCACGCCATACGATCCGGACACCGAGATCCTCGTGACCGCGGGCGCCACCGAGGCGATCACCGCCACGATCGCCGCTCTGGTCCCGGCGGGCGACGAGGTCCTGGTGTTCGAGCCCTACTACGACTCGTACGGCGCGGCGATCGCGTTCGCCGGAGCCCACCGGCGAACCGTCCGGCTGCGTCCGGAGCACGACCGGTTCACCTTCGATCCCGACGAACTGGCCGCGGCGGTGACCCCACGCACGCGCGCGGTGCTGGTCAACACGCCGCACAACCCGACCGGCACCGTGTTCGCGGCGGCCGAGCTGGCCCACATCGCCGCCGTCTGCCGGCGGCACGACCTGATCGCCATCACCGACGAGGTCTACGAGCACCTGACCTTCGACGGGATCCGGCACGTCCCACTGGCTTCGCTTCCGGGGATGGCCGAACGGACGCTCACCATCTCCTCCGCGGGAAAGACCTTCAATGCCACCGGCTGGAAGATCGGCTGGGTGTGCGGGCCCGAGCGGATGGTCGCCGCGGTGCGGACGGTGAAGCAGTACCTCACCTTCGCCGGTGGCACGCCGTTCCAGTACGCCGTCGCCGTGGCGCTGCCCGATCGGCACAAGTGGCTGAGCGACCTCCGCGCACGCCTCATGACGGCACGCGACACGCTGCGGGACGCGCTCACCTCGTCCGGTTGGCGGTGCTTCTCCTGCCAAGCAGGCTATTTCCTGCAGGCGGATGCCAGGTCGGTCGGCTACCTCGACGGCACCGCGCTGTGCCAGGACCTGGCCGTCAAAGCGGGGGTGGTCGCCATCCCCAGCTCGGCGTTCTACGCCGACGCCGAGGCCGGCCGGCACCTGGTTCGTTTCGCGTTCTGCAAGAGTCACGCGGTGATCGCCACCGCGGCCGGCCGGTTGGCGGAGTTCGCCGGCACCACACAGCAGTGGGAAGGAACGGCAGCATGGCGGGAAGCACGCCGGTCGGCGTGATCGGTGGCAGCGGGCTGTACTCGCTGCTGGAGGAAGCCGAGCAGGTCAGTGTCGAGACTCCCTACGGGGAGCCGTCCGACCAGCTGGTGCGCGGCATGGTCGGCGGCCGGGAGGTGATCTTCCTGCCCCGGCACGGTCGGGGCCACAAGCATCCGGCCCATGTCATCAACTACCGCGCCAACCTGTGGGCCCTGCGGTCGCTCGGGGTACGCCAGGTGCTCGGCCCGTGCGCGGTCGGCTCGCTGCGCGCGGAGCTCGGACCTGGCTCGTTCGTCGTGCCCGACCAGGTGGTCGACCGCACCAGTGGGCGGGCAGCCACCTTCTTCGACACCGGCGCCGTGCACATCGGCTTCGCCGACCCGTACTGCCCGCACGGGCGCGCGGCGGTATTGAAAAACGCGGCCGATCTCGGCCAGCCCGTTGTGGATGGCGGCACCATGGTCGTGATCAACGGCCCGCGGTTCTCCACCCGCGCCGAGTCCCAGTACTACGCTCGGCAGAGCTGGTCGCTGATCAACATGACCGGGCTTCCGGAGGCGGCGCTGGCTCGTGAGCTGGCCATGTGCTACACGTCGATCGCCCTCGTCACGGACCTCGACGCCGGCGTCGACGAGGAGAGCGCGGTGGCACAGGACGAGGTCTTCCGCGTGTTCGCCGAGAACATCGAGCGGCTGCGCGAGCTCGTCTTGCGGACCGTCGCGGGGCTCGGTGATCAGCGGGACTGCCGATGCGCCCACGCGCACGACGGGCTCACCCTTCCGTTTTCCCTGCCTGGGTGAGGCCGGTTCCGATGACAGGACGGCGTCCGTCATCGCGAATTTCGCGGTGACGGACGCCGTCCTGTCACACCCCGCGCCAGGCCTGGTCCGCGGTCAGTCCCACGGCATGGTCTTGGCGATGTCGTTGCGGTACCTGATGCCTTGGAAGCTCACCTCGGCTATCGCCTGGTAGGCATTGGTCGCCGCCTCGTCGAGCGTGGCGCCGCGACCGACCAGGTTGACGCCTTTTCCGCCGTCGGTGACCAACTGGCCGTCGGGCCGCGTGCGGGCGGCACCGTAGAAGACGAGGCAGCGGTCTCGGTCGACGGCGTCCAGACCGGTGATGGGGTAGCCCCGGCCGTATTCACCGTAAGGCCAGCCGGGATAGGACCTGCCGGGCTCCCTCGTCGGTCCCTGCGTGGCGACGACATTGACGAGGCACTCGTCGGTGATGGTCAACGGAGGTTGCCGATCGAGTGTGCCGTCCAGGATGGACGTTGCGACTTCGGTGAAGTTCGTCGCGATCCGGGGGAACACCACTTCGGCTTCCGGATCGCCCATGCGGGCGTTGATCTCGATCAGGTAGAGCTGGTCTCCGACGAGCATGCAGCCGACGTAGATCACCCCGGTGTAGTTGAGTCCCTCGGCGTTGATCGCGGCCAGCAGCGGCCGCAGCATCTGGCGTTCGAACCTCTCGATCTCTTCCGGAGTGTCGTCTGGACTCGGCGAGAAGGCGCCCATCCCGCCGCACATGACGCCGCGGTTGCCGTCATCGGACCGGGGATAATCCACCGCCATCGGCAACATCAGGTGGTGTTCCCCGCCGACCAGCGCGAAGTACAGCAGTTCCCGGCCGACCAGCTTCTCCTCGATGATGATGGTTCTCCCGCCGGGGCCGAAGTCCCGGGAAACCATCAGCCGGTTGATCGCGTCGATCGCCTCGGCCTCGGTCTCGCAGATGAAGACGCCGTTCCCCTGGCACGATTCGTTGCCCTTCACCACATGCGGGGCGTCGACCGAGCGAACGTATTCGATGGCGGCTTCCGGATCCTCGAAGTACCGGTAACCCGCGGTCGGGATGCCGTACTTGAAGCACAGGTCCTTGGTGAACTTCTTGCTGGACTCGAGACGGGTCGCGGACCGATCCGGGCCGATGGTACGAATCCCGCCGGCGCGCAGCGCGTCGACGAAGCCTTCGGTCAGCGATCTGGGATGAGCCGGCATGGCCAGGTCTGCGCGGATCTCTTTCGCGTACTCCACGACCGGGCCGGGGTGGTAGATGTCCAGCCAGGGGGCCGAGATGATGCGATCATCGGTGATCGCTCCGCAACCGGGGGCGAGGTGCACCGTGATGTCCGGGTCGGTTCTCACGAACAGGTCGGCGAAGGCGTGCCCCCTGCCGGTGTAGTCGATGATGAGCACGTTGTGCATAGGAGGCTCCCGTTCGGCGACGGTTACGAGATTCGAGAAATCCGCGGTGATTCGTCGTTCGCGAAATCGCGGGGCGACTGACCGACGTGGTCGGTGAGTGCCTGGACGAACGCCTTGGCGAGCGCTTCGACCTGGTCGGCTCGGTCGCCCGCATAAAGCCGCAGAAAAGGGGGCTCGCCCTCGGCGAAGGCGTCCGCAGCGGATAGCCGTGGGATCGAGAAACCGAAACTGGCTCCCTTGGTCACCTGCACGCCCAACACGCGGGCGTTCGCGAAAATCCGGTCGAACAGCACATTGAGCTCGTCCTTGGTGTTGCGGTCCCGCTCATGGAACAGGAACGTTACACACCCGCCCGCGTACGGCAGCCGCTCGGCGATCCTGGCATCGGGATGATCGGGAAGGCCAGGGTAGAAGATCTCACCGACATCGGTGACCCGGCGGTCGTCGCGCAGCAGCTCGGCGATCCGCAGTGCGTTCGCGCCGATTCTCCTCATCCGCCTGCGATAGAACGATCTCTGGTATCGCGGGAACAGGTCTGCGCCGTGCCGGTAAAGGATCAAGCCCGTGTTGCGGCGCTGCCGGTCGAAGGCTTCCCGCAACTCGATCGGGTAGGCCACCAGACCGGCCATTCCCGCATCCATGCCGAGCTGCAGGTATTTCGAGCCGCTTTCGTAGTACAGCACTTCGACCTTGTCGTCGCTGTCCAGCAGTTCGGGTGGCAGGCCGCCGGAGACCATGGTGCCGTCGATCACGACCGTGGTCCGCTCGAGGACCACCGACCGCAGCCGGGCCAGCAGGCCGGGCAGGTCGATCATCCGCTGCTCGGCGGTGTTCGCCAGCGGGTCCACGAAAAGGGCTCTCGGCCGGTAGTGCACGACATCGGCGATGATCTCTTCGACGCCGTACCCCGAGGCCCGCTCGACCCGGACGAACGGCAGAGTGGTCAACTGCTCGGACGCCTCGAAGTAGATGTACGGCGCCATCAGGACCCTGTCACCGTTCCGCAACCGTTTCCGCAGCAGGAAAGACTCGACCAGGGTGTAGGCGGCGACACCGGACGACGTGGCGCTGATCGAATGACTCTCCGATGACAGGCCGAGCACCTCGAGCAGTTGCGCCTCCACCCGACGCACCGGATTGTGCTCGTAACGCTCGTAGTTGACCGGTGGTGACCCCTGCGCCCAGAGATCGAAGAACTGCACGGCCAGGGACTGGTCGAAGGCGGCGGAACGCCATTCCAACGCACCCCGGACATAAGAAAGCGTGGCCAGCCCGAAGCGGAGAGCCAGCTCGCTTGCGGACAGCTGAGTCACGTCGATTTCGGACTGCGTCAGAAGCAACTGCCGCTGCTCGGCGATGCGTTCCCTGGCCTGGTGAGCCGCAGCGACCAGAGCGGCGACAACCGGCTTGTCCACGGGAAGCATATGCTGTTCGCAGTAGCCGACGAATTCATCGATGTCGTGCCGTGCCGCGCGCAGATCCCACGCGCAGATGTCGAGCGCCTTGACCAGGTCCGGAACCTGGTCGAGTTCGCCGGGTTCGGTGGCGCCGTCGGCCTCGTCGGCCGGCGCCCGGGTTTCCGGTGCGCCACCGTTGGAGACCCGAGGCTCGCCGCTGTCGCCGGCTGCCGACCGACTGTGCTCAGGCAACGTGGTCCTCCAACTCAGGCCGGCGGTTGCTCCGCCCAATGCTGCCCCACTGGACAACGTCGCGTCATCTCCTATGCTGCTCCATGTCTGCACGCCAAGATCTTTGTTCCAAATTGCTCAATCGCCGCGTCACGTCGACATCCATCGGCCGCCAGGGGCACACTTACCGGTGCCGCTGTTCGCGAATCTCGAGCTAATTCACGGCGAGGGGATGTCGTCGTTCCCATGGATGTCAAACCCGCAGGCACGCACCGGAACTCGGGTACGCAGACACGAGTGCAGGTGGCCCTTTGAGCCACCAAGGGCAGCGTGGCGATGCCAGGCGCACCCGTTCCGTATGACACTGTCACCATGACGACCACTCAGGTGCAGCCCATCCTGAACCGCCCGATGGTTCTGCTGCTGCTCGCCTCGTTCGGCGGGCTCACGAACTTCTTCCTGCTCCTGTCCGTCGTACCGCTCTATGCCGGGGGGTCGAACGCGGGCGACGTCGGTGCGGGACTGGCCACCGGCGCGATGATGCTGTCCACGGTGCTGCTCGAACTGGCCGCGCCGAAGTTGTTGGCGCGGCTGGGATATCGAGCGGTGCTGGCACTGGGGCTGCTCCTGCTGGCGGCTCCTTCGCTGCTGCTAATCATTTCGCCGGCGATGGAGCTGGTCGTCGCGGTTTCGCTGGTGCGCGGAGCGGGGTTCGGGATCTTCGTGGTCACCGGCGGCGCACTCGTCGCCGAACTGGTCCCGGCCGAACGGCGCGGGGAAGGCCTTGGCCTGTATGGAGTCGTCTGCGCGATACCGGCCATTTTGGGGCTGCCGGTCGGGGTCTGGCTCAGCGATCATGTCGCATTCTCGACGATATTCACGGTGACGACGGTGATCGGACTCGTGGGGCTGCTCGCCGTACCACTGTTGCCGTCCCAGACCGCGCGGGTCGAGGAGGGGCACAGGGTCCTCAGGGGGATGACCGGTGCACTGGCCCGTCCGACGCTCATCTTCACCGCACTCGCGGTGGCGTCGGGTGTCTTCGCCACCTTCCTGCCGCTGGCCGTGTCGGCGGAGTCGCGACGGCTGGCCGCGCTGGCTCTGCTCGTCCAGTCCGGTCTGGTCCCGCTGGCGCGCTGGGCCGCCGGCTGGATCGCGGATCGCCACGGCGCGGCCCGTCTGCTGATTCCGGCCGTGCTCTCAGCGGCCATGGGTACCTTCTGCGTGGTGTGGCTGGACAGCCCGCTCGCGGTGATCGCGGGGATGGTGCTGTTCGGCATCGGTTTCGGTGCGGGGCAGAACGTGACCATGGTGATGCTGTTCGAGCGGGTCAAGGAATCCGAGTTCGGCCGGGCGAGCGCGCTGTGGAACTTCGCGTACGACGCCGGGCTCGGGATAGGTGCCGTGGGGTTCGGTTTCGTGGCCGATCTCTTGGGTTACCCGGTGGGATTCGCCCTGACCGCGGCGGTCCTGCTGATCGCCGTCGCCCCAGCGGTGCGGGATCGCAGACATGCCCAGTCGTCCGCGGACAACTGCGCAACACAAGAGAAAGACACCCAGGTAAGGGCCGCTTAG
This sequence comes from Micromonospora sp. RTBAU3-60, assembly GCF_054963695.1. Lineage (NCBI taxonomy): Bacteria > Bacillati > Actinomycetota > Actinomycetes > Micromonosporales > Micromonosporaceae > Micromonospora > Micromonospora sp. RTBAU3-60. The sequence continues at coordinate 25,594 of NZ_JBUEGB010000056.1, forward strand.
CATGGCCGTCATGAACTTCACCAACGTGGACCCATCACATCTCGCGGATCCCGGGCTCTCCCAGGGGGCACTCGTCACCGGTGCCGAGCGGCTGCTGTTCATCACCGGTCAGGCGCCGTTGACAGCCGACGAACCAGCACCGGAGGGCTTCGAGGCTCAATGTCGGCTGGTATGGCGCAACGTACTGGCGGTGCTGCACGAGGCCGGAATGGGCGTGGAGAACCTGGTCAAGGTCACCACCTACCTGGCCAACCGCGCGGATCGGGAAATGAACTCCAAGATCAGGCAAGAGATTCTCGGCAGCCACCGGCCGTCGCTGGGGATCATCATCACCGGATGCTGGGACGAGTCCTGGCTGCTGGAGATCGAGGCCATCGCCGCGGCCTGATGCCGTGAATTTCATGTCGACAACTGAACCGATGCTCAACCCCACCAGTCCGCGTCCACATCGGCTGGACGCGACTTTGTCGTGCCTACTCGCGATCGCGTTGGCTCGGCTGGTACGGGCGTAACGACAATGAGCCAAGCGCCATCGCCGATGGCTAACGTGAGACGCCAGGCCCAGCACGAAGCCGCCGCCATGGTCGTCTCCAGGCCTGTAGAACAGCGGGTCGGGGTGCTGCACGTCGGCGACCCCTGCGGTGTGTTGGACATCGATGCGGGGCGGCGGCACAACCTGCGGCTACGGCAAGGGCAGATCGGCCGCCTGGTGCAGGTCCTGGAAGACCCGATCTACACCGCCGTCAACGCCACCGCCCCAGGGCGGCGTTCGACGACCTCGCGGACAAGTGGGGTGGACGGTATCCGGCGGTGATCTGGTTGTGGGACGACGTCTGGACGGAGTTCGTCCCGTTCCTCGACTATGACGTGGAGATCCGCAAGGTCATCTGCTCGACCAACGCGATCGAATGATTGAACGGGTTGAACGCCTTCGCCATCACCTTCAGCGACCGCTTCCGGCCGCTGAAACCGACTAATCAAGATCGCCGAAAACACCGTTAGCGAGACCGCCCCCCAAGCCAAGATGCTCGGTCCGGAAGGTTGTTCTGCGACAGCGAGTGGCCGCTCGGTGGGCAGGCGGTCCTAGGATCACGGCATGGAGCTTGAGGAGTGGCTGCAGGGGGTGCAGCCCTGGCTCGTCGGCCTCGAGGCGGCGCTGGAGGTCGACTTCAGCCGAGTATCGTTGGCGGAGCTGGAGGTTCTGGCGGCCGAGGGCGACAGCCCGGCGTACGAGGCGTATCTCGGCGAGACGCTGCTGCGGGTCGGGGGCGGACGCTGGGTCGAGGTGGCCGGCGAGCCCGGAGTGGCGGCCGATCCGGAGCTGGGGCTGCCTCCGGTGGTGCCCGCGGAGCTGCTCGTCGAGCCGGGCCGGCCAATCGAGGTCTATGACCAGTGGGCCGCGGCCGTCGCGGCTCGTCGCGACGCCGTGCCCGGCTGGCGGCCGGTCAAGGAGCCGACGCCCGGGCTCGACGAACGGCACGAGCCCGCGGAGCCGCCGCAGCTGAGGAGCTGGCTGGCCGAGCGGAAGGCCGGGTTCGCCGGCTGGGTGGCGCGCTGGGCGCCGGACGGGACGTGGGACTTCTCGCCGTCCTCGCTCGACCGGCTCGGCGAGCTGCTCGTGCGGCTGCTCGGCGACCCGCGCGCGCTGAAGGATCCCGCCAACAGCGACCTGGTCGACGGCGCCGTCTGGTATCTCGGCGAAACCTTTCGCCGGGCCGGCGGTGGCGAGTGGTCGTGGAAGGACGAGCCCGGCGAGCAGCCGGTGCCCTATGTGGTGAATGTCGGCCGGGACAGCCGTTCCCAGCTGCCGCTCGTCCAGCTGCGGATGGGCATGCGTACCCCCGGCTACCTGCGCTGGCAGTGCGAGGAGCTCGCGGACTGACGATTGCCGGACACTGGCCGGGGTCGATGCATTTGCGTCGTCCTGGCTACCCTGAGGCCGGCATTCCCCTTTCGTCCGCCACGGAGGATTTTCGCATGAAGATCCAATTCCGGTCGCCGGTCGCGGCCCTTTTCGCTCTGATCCTCGTCATGGCCGGGCTCGGCGCCCTGCCCACACCGGTGCTGGCCGCCCCGGCGCCCACTCCGGCGGTCAGGACATGGAGCCCGCCTCCGGTCAACGTCGTCGAGCCCGATCCCTACCACTACGACGAGCTCGATCCCGACGACTACAACATCCCGCAGTGGATGCTCACCAAGGAGTACCTCAACGCCCTGCCTAGTCACGATTTCCGGAAGAAGGCGTCGAACCGGCACAGCCCCGGGTTCGCCGCGGCCTACGCCTTCTACGTCGACGAGATGACCGAGCGTGGCGAGCAGAGCGGCATCGTCACCGAGGATCAGTTCTGGCAGTCGTTCTTTCCGGGCGGCTGGAACCACATGCTCACCGGCTGGCGGGATTACAAGGGCAAGCTGAGCTGGGGGGACTGGCTGAAGAAGACCGTGGAGATCCTGAACCGCGGCAAAGGGGGCGGCGCCTACGAGGTTCACTACAACGGAAAAAACAGTGTGGACAGGGCGCATGGCTTCGAGGCCGTCAACCAGAAGGTCCGCGGCGTCAACCTGACGTGGAAGGAGGGCAACCCGCAGCGCCGGAAGGTGGGCTCGAACCGGGTTTACCGGGTGGACAGTTACCACCCGAATCCGGCCGGGGCGAGCAGAGGTGTGGTGGGTGAGCGGAAGTCCGGCAGCACCCTCGACGCCGACGAGTTCCTGAACGTCACCGTGGAGGTGGCCGCGGCCAAGAACGCCGACATCGAGATCACCTTCGGCGACACTCCGAACGCGGAAGCTCTCCGGGTCATCGAGAAGGCCCAGGAAATACTCTTGGCGCGACGCATCGAGCTGCACGGCGAGGCAGCAGGGGCGGGCACCCGCCCCATTTCGATCAAGACGTGGCGCGCGCAGGCCGTCGTCAACCGGCCCGCATCAGCTTCGCCGCTGGTGGCCGGTGCGCAGAAACCGTGGCCGAGCAAGGCGGCGACGCAGATCGAGAATTCGCCCAGCTCGCCCGCCGCAGCCAAGGAGGAGGAGAAGCTCAAGGAAGCGGTGGCCGAGGACCTCGCGGACGCTCCGGCCGAGGAAGCTGCGCCGTCAAAAATCTGCCAGCTGGGTCGATCCCCCTGCCACCCGGACGTCTCGGCGGCGGTGCCCGCGGTCGTCTACGACAACGATGAGATCGGCGACGACGCCGAGCAACTGGGCGGAGTGGACTTCTCGACGCTGGAACTGCGCTACATCTCCGACACCTACGCGGGCGCGCCCGGCGTGAAGTACTCGTACAGCGTCGACCCCGACCCGAAACAGAAGGTCTCGTACGGCGGGGCGGACGCCGCCAAGCTCGCCTCGGACTCCTTCTTCACGTGGCTCGCGCTGCCCGAGACCGCCTTCACGGTCAACCTGAACCCCGAGGAGCCGAACCGGATCGTGGACGCGCGCTTCGGGCGTACGGATGCGGGCCGGGTCCTGCTGGAGGCCGACTTCCAGATGAAGAAGACGGTCGCCAAGTTGATCCACCCGGACACCAAGGGCGGCAGACGGTTCTGGAGCGAGCTGCGCGGCGAGCAGAGCTGCATCAACATGCGGCAGTGGATCGTGCCCGCTCCGGCGACCGTGCGCGACGCCGGAAACGAGCTCTTCATCCTCGACGCGCCGCTGCAGGTCAAGATGGAGACGGAGTACGAGAACCTGTCCGGCTCGCAGACCTGCCCGGGCCAGGCAACCGCGGACACCGAGCACAACGAGCGGGTGTACAGGGCGGAGATCCTCCCGCAGATCGTCAAGGCAGTGAACACCGCTCCCGAGTACGCCGACCTGCGCCGCGTCTACGCCAGCCGGGTCGCCGCCCAGTGGTACCGGGAGCGCAGCGAGAAGAAGCCCACCGCGTACGCCGACATCGTCGACAGCGGGGACATCACGCCGTGGGCGACGAAGAGCTCATGGAAGCCGAAGGACACGTTCGACGCGTACGTGAAGTCGTACAAGAACGGCGAGTTCCGGGTCAAGCACACCACCCGCAAAGGCAACTACATCTACACCAACACGTACGTCTACGGCGGTGTCGACTTCACGACCACACCTACGTCGAACCTGAGCGAGCCGGAGTTCGAGGCGAAGCGGCCCGGTCTGCGCACGGCAGTCGCCGATCTCGCCGGGGGCCCGGTGGCCGACAAGAGCGGCAAGCTCTGGTTCGGCCAGGAGAGCAACGAGCTGCCGAGGGAGGAGGCCCTCGCGCTGCCGCCGTCGCCGCTGTCCAACCCCTGGTTCTACGTGCTGACCCTGCTGCCGGTGCTGGCCTGGGCCACCGCCGGCATCCTGGTCGTCCGCCGGCGCCGCCGGGCGGTGACCCGATGAGCCCGCGTCCGGTCTTCATCGCCTCCCTGCTGCTGTCCGGCGCCGCCGCGCTCTGGGTGGCGTGGGCGATCGGCACGCTCTTCGGCCTGCCGCAGTTCGTCCGGATCTACATGAACGACCATCAGGGCGACGGCCATCCCGCCGTGGTAACCGTCTCGTACGTCCTGCTGGCCGCCCTCACCGCCGTGATCGGGTTGGTCTTCCTGCTCTTGGCGGTGCTGGACGCCCGCGGCGCCCGGGTGGCCCGGGTTTTCACCTGGATCCTGGCCGTGCCGGCCGTGCTCGTCGCGCTCTGGTCCTTGCTCAGCGGCGGCTCCCCCGACACGCCTTGGTGGGGCATGCTGACCCGGGCGACCGGCGGCCTCACCCTGCCGATGGTCGCGGCGGCCTTGGTGCTGCTGTGCCTGCCGGGCGCCCGCGCCCACTTCCGCAAGCCCGTCCCACCGCCTCCTCCGGTGTATTCGCAACCGATCAGGTAACCCCCACCTCTCCGAGATCCCGGGCCGGCGTCACGGCCCGGGATCTCTGCCGCGGAACAATGGTTGTCTGTGACGCAGGTGCTGGAGATCAGCTCGACCCGCGGGAGGATGCAGAACCCGGCCACCGGGTCGGGCGGCATGCAGGAGACGGCAGACCGCTCGGAATCCGGCCCACCGCCAGCGGTCCGCTGGCAGACTCGGGCGGTGAGCGGCTTCGGGTGGCGGGGGCGCCTCGGGCCCGCGGTGCCGGTGGCCCCCGCGGCCCGGGTGGACCGGTTCGAGATCTTCTTCGACCTGGTCTTCGTCTTCTCGTTCTTCATCATCACCCGGACCACGGCGCGGGACATCACCGGCGGCGCGCTGCTGCACGCCGTGCTGGTGCTCGCCGTGCTCTGGTGGTCATGGGTGGTGCACAGCGTGCTCACCTCCCGCATCCGGCTCGGCGAGGGCTTCGTGCCGGTGCAAAGAATCCTTCCGATGTCATGTCGGCGAACATCCGTACTGGCGAGGTGGACTTCGCCTCCCGCCCGCACCACGGTCTGGCCGCCGGCGAGGATCTGCTCGCCCTTACGGGCGACCAGGCTGCCGGCGGATTCACCGAACCCGGACCGACACCTGACCGTCGGGCGTCGGCACGGCGGCCGGGATCGCCCCGGCCCGCCCTGGCAGCCGTATCCGAAATCAGAAGCTCGTGCAGCACTCCCCTCGACCGAGCCGCCTCCGTTAAGCCGCTGGGCTCATTAGAGGAGACGCGAACGCCCTTGGCGTTGCAGTCCGGCGGGCGGCCTAACTGCGGGGGACGAGCGTGGGGCGGTGTAGTTGTACGGAGATGGTTGTCAGGCCGACTCGCAGGTTGGCGAGGCGGGCCAGGTGGTGGGCGATGATGGTGGTGATCAGGGCGGGGATGGCGCCGGCGAGCAGCAGGGTGGCGCGGGCGCCGAAGTGCTCAGTGAGGAGACCTAGTACCGGACCGCCCGCGCACCCGCTGCCGAGGAAGACGAACAGATGGGTGCCGATCACGCGGCCGCGGAGCATGTCGGTGGTGGTCAGTTGTACTAGGGATTGTGCTGAGGTGAGCAGGGCGAGGTAGGTCGCTCCGACGGCAGTGAGGAGCAAGGTCAGGATGGTCTGGGTGTGCGCGGCCGCTGCCGAGAGGAGCGCCAGGGCGAGCAGCATCGCGGAGCCCGCGATGGTGCGCAGGCGAAGCGGGCGTGTTCGGCGGGCGGTGAGGAGGGCACCGAGAAGTGAGCCGGCCGCCAGGGACATGCTGAGTTGTCCTACCCCTGTGGGTCCGGAGTCGAACTCGTCTTTCGCGAACGTCGTCAGCGTGGCCGGCAGGTTGACCATGAAGAACCCGAACGATCCCACGATCAGTGACGGCCACAACACGGTTCGCGTGCGAATCGCGTAGCGGAGTCCCTCGCGGACTCCAGTCCGTGGTGCCGCACTGACGTGGGTCCGACTGGTCGCACTTGGCAGCCGTGCCGCAACGGCGGCGGGGACCACGTAGGCGATGGCGGCGGCGCCGAAGGCGTAGTCCGTGCCGAAGGTGACCATGAGGGCACCCCCCAGCGCGGGGCCGATCATCGCGCCCAGTTGGAAGGCCAGCGAGACGAGGCTGATTGCGTTGCGCAGGTGGCTGGCTTGAACGGTTTCGGTGAGGAACGAATGCCGGGCTGGGCTGTCGATGGCGTAGACCACGCCGAGTGCAATCGCGAGGCAGGTGACCTCCCATACCGCCACGTGCCCGCTGGCGGTGAGCAGGGCGAACGCCGCCGCTAGCACACATTTCGCGCTGTTGGTGACGAGCACGATCCGGCGGCAGGGGAAGGCGTCGGCGATCGCGCCGCCGTGCAGACCGAGCAGGAGCGTCGGGAGCAACTGGGCGGCTGTCACGAGGCCTACTGCAGAGGGGCTGTTGGTCAGTGTGAGGACGAGCCAGTTCTGGGCGAGCAACTGCATCCAGTAGCCGGTTCCGGCAGCGAACCATCCAACCAGCAGCATGCGGAAGGTGCGGTTCTCCATGGAGGCGAGGGCACGGGGGAAGCGAGCTGGGGTGGTGGCAGGAGGGGTGGGCTCCGCGGCGCTCATGGGGTCCTTCTGAGAGGAGTCGGTTGGTCCGATCCTCCCCTGCGGCGACATATACTTGAGTCCAATCGCTGCGATAACTCTGATTGGGTTCAGTAATAACTATGGCAGGACCTCGGGGGAGGAACCGGTGTACGACCCAGAGCTGCTACGCACGTTCCTCGGCGTCGCCGAGGGGCTGAGCTTCACTGCAGCCGGACGAAGGTTGGGACTCAGCCAGCCCACGGTTAGCCAGCACATTCGTCGACTCGAGGAGCAAGTCGGCCGCACACTGTTCGTCCGCGACACCCGCAGCGTGACGCTGACCGCTGATGGAGAGGCACTGGTTCCGCTCACCCGCGACATCCTCGCCGCCCACGAACGCGCCGTCGAACACTTCACTGGTCCGACCCTCGCCGGCCGGTTGAGGTTCGGTGTCACCGACGACCTCGCGCTGACACCCCTGCCCCGAATTCTCCGCAGCTTCCGGCAACTCAACCCGCGGATTGGCCTCGAGCTCACCGTGCTGCAGAACGACGCCTTGTTGCGTCGCATCGAGTCAGGCCACCTCGACATGGCCTTCGTAAAGCGGAGCGTGGGCGTGCCAGCCGCGAATCAGGGCCAACTGGTCCGCCGCGACCAGTGGGTCTGGGCCGCAGCAGAGGCCAGTCCGGTGCTGAGGCAGCCGGTACCGCTGGTGGCCTACCAGAGCCCGAGCCTGAGCAGATCGATGAGCGTCGAGGCTCTTGAGGCGGCAGGCATGCGGTACCGGATCACCTGCGTGGCTCGAGGGGTCAACGGGGTCCTCGCCGCGGTCAGGGCCGGGCTGGGCATCGCGGTGTTCGCACGATCCCTTCTGCCCTCGGACCTCGTCGAGCTAACCGCCTCGACCGGGCTCCCGGTACTGCCCGCTCTCGACCTGGTACTGCTGACCAATCCTCACGCTCCCGAGCAGGCCACCACCGCGCTCACGTCCGCGATCCTGTCCCGCAGTGTGCCGTTGACCCCCGCACCGGACTGAGCGCTACGACGTTCCCGGGGGCAAGACGTGCACAAGTCCATCCGCGACCACAACCACGCTCATCCCCAGCTCCTGCGAAGTTGTTCTCGGGACATCTCACAAACTGGGTGCCCTGGGCGAGCGCCGGCGACTGCTCTCTCACCTCGGAGCAGCCGGCAACGACTCGATTCCCTTCGACGTGCTGTTCGTCGACGAGGCTGGCAGCTGCCACGGCACCGCTATTCAAGGTCGAAGGGCTAGCTCCCATCTCCGTGGGAGTGGGCGACGTAGGGCAGCTGCCGCCTATCGACCCCAGCCAAAACCCGTGGCGAGGGGATCCCGGCTACAACCCGTACCGCGCATGGCCCACCGCCTACGAGGGCAACGAGACGAGCTGCCTGAACGCTCGTTCTGGGCTCTGTCAATGACCGATCGCTCCTGAATCGACGATCCGGTCGTCGCAAACGCGAATCGGGTCGGCTCGCGGTCCAGCGCCGGCGGCGACCGTGCGACAGGCGTAGGAGCCGACGGCGGCCGTCTTCCACAGGTGTCCGATGACCTGCTGCACGTCGGTCCGTAGGTTCGGTTCGATTGTTGTGGCGACTGACCCGTGTATATGCCGACGAGGGACCTCGAGCCGCTGGTCGACGGGTGGTGTGGGGAAGAGGAGCACGCAGATGCGAAGAGGGAAGCTTGCCCGGCGCGGCTCGGTGCTGGCCTTGGCGGTCGTGGCCGCCGGCCTGCCGGCGACCGGCGCCCTGGCCGGGCCGGGGGCCGACGAACGCCCGGCCAGCGCGCAGTGGTCGTACCCGGAAGACTGCGCGCAGTGGTCGTACCCGGAAGACCCCGGCTTTGTCGCCACGAGTCCAGGGGAACTAGATGCCGCTAAAGCCAGTTGGGAAACGCCGGAATATGGTTATTATACCGGCCATAATCCTTCTACTCCTGGCACAGCGGTCAACTCCCCATGGCAACTCGCCGCGGTAAACGCGTCCACCGCCTACGCCCTGGGGTACTGCGGGCAGGGCGTCACGCTGGGCATGATGGATTCGGGCTACAGGCCTACACACGAAGCATTTCAGACCGAGCTGATCGATCCGGTGACAGGGGAGGGTGTCTACGGCACGTCCGGCTACGGATATCGTGGCGCGACCCCGACGAACCCTTTTACTGCGGGCGAGTGGTTCACTGTGGCCGGTGATCAGGCGAGAACAACTGACTACTCGCACGGGACCGGTATGCTTGGGGTCACCTCCGGCATGCGCGATGGTATAGACCAGCACGGCATCGCCTTTGGATCGAAGATGTATGTTGCCAAGACCGGCGGTTCCGATAGCCAGTCCCACGGTCCCTTCCACGATTACGTGTACTGGTATACAGCCAATAAGGCCCTGGTCGACGCGGGCGCCCAGGTCATCAACAGCAGTTGGGGCTCTTATGTCCAGACTCTTGACAGAGCCCGCTATGACGGCTTAGGAAACGACCTTGGAGTCAACGGCAACCGCGCCAACGCTTACCAACTGACTGGCAAAGACAGCGCCAGCGCCACGGCAATGGCGACCATTATCCCCAACGAGCACCTGAAGGATCTGGAGTACCAGTATTTCTTCTTCAAGAAAAGCTATTCGGAAGGCGGCATTCAGTACAATCCGAAGTACCCCGGACGTTCCTTTATGGACGCCATCTGGGACGCCATCAAGGACAGCGGTACCGTCAACGCAAGGTCGGCCGGCAACAACGACTGGAGCAACCCGTATTTTCGCCCGGCGTATCCCCTCTTCAATCCCTCGGCGGAAAAGCAGTGGATAGCCGTCGGCGGGGTGCAACCGCCCACTGCGACCAATCCCGAATACACAAAGCATTTCGGGTATAACGAGGCAGGGCTCGCCAAATGGTGGAACGTGTCTACCCCTTCAAGCAACGTTCGGACCACGAGCAGCGGTGGTGACACTAGCTATTCAAACTCAAGCGGCACGTCACCGGCAACGCCCGTTGCGACAGCGGTGATGGGGGTTCTGCTCTCCCGCTATCCGAACATGGACGCCAAGCAGGTGCGTGAGCTGATGTTCACCACGGCGAACAACAAGATGTCCGACGGCGTGAGATTCCTCGGCACCGGGCAAACCTCCCCCTCCGGGGCATCCATCGCCTGGACCGCTCCCGACGGTCTTCCGGACGAACGCTGGGGCTGGGGGATTCCCGATCTGGCCAAGGGCATGTACGGCCCCGGCCAGCTCCTGAGCCCCATGACCTACAACATGGATAAAGCGCCCTTGGACGTCTGGTCGAACGACATCAGCCAGATCGCGATCAAGGAAAGGGAAAGGGAAGATCTCGAGTGGCTGGCGGGCTACAAGGAGCAAGGCATTGCCTACGCCGGTGAATTCAGCCCCAACGTGCTGAACCCGGACGGCACGCTTGACGAACAGGCCTTCATGCTTCAGGGCATTTTGGGTGATCCTCACATCCAAGCTATCACTAACGGCCACCCCGAGTTGTACGACAAGATCACCTATGAGGACGCCGTCAAGTGGCGCAAGGAATGGATGGACCAGCGCGCGGCCTACATTCAGAACAACATCGACAACAACCTCTACACGGCTTCTCTGACCAAGCAAGGCCCCGGGACGCTGATCATGACGGGCGACGCCACCTACGAGGGCGGCACGACGGTTGAAGGCGGTAAGCTTTCGATCACCGGCTCGCACGCAAGCTCGATCGACGTCAAGGGCGGCACGCTCGGCGGCAGTGGCAGCGTGGGTGACAGCGTGACCGTCACCAGCGGCATGCTGCGGCCCGGGCTCACGTCCGACGAGGCCGCGCAGCTCACCGGCACCTCCGCGGGCAACGTCCTGAACGTCGGCGGGAACGTGACCGTCGGCAGGCAGGGTCGCGTCGCCGTCACGATCTCCGGCGACCGGGACTACACGAGCGTCCGGGCGGCGGGCAAGCTGGTGCTGGACGGCGAGCTGGACCTGGACGTGCGGGGCAAGCTGACCCCCGGCACCGTGTTCACGATCATGAGCGGTAGCTCGATCAAGGGTGCCTTCCACGCGCTGCCCGAGGACCGGGCCCTGAACGTGGGCGGTTACCTGTTCCGGGTGTCCTACAAGAACAACAGCATGACGCTGACCGTCATGCACCCGGTGCCGAACAACGGGAAGTAGGCCGTGATCTGCGGCTTGACCATGGTCGAGCCGTGGTGAAGGGACCGTGAGGAAAGACGGGCCGCGACGCCGAGATCGGCGTCGCGGCCCACCAATTCGTCCGGCCCCCCTGCACTACCTGCTCACCGGTACCGCATGGGAGATCGGTGACGGGGCCGGTGCGGCGATCCTCGGCGGCGAGGAGATCGGCGAGGACGGCGGCTACGGGCCGGCACGCCTTCTCGACGCCGAAACGGTCCGCGTGATCTCCACCGCGCTCGACACGCTGGACGTCGACACGTTGCGCGCTCGGTACGACGCCAACGCGATGATGGCCGCCGACATCTACCCGAGTGTGTGGGATCGCGGGGCCGGCGACTTCGACAGCGAAATCGCGCCAGCCTTCGCCGACCTGTGCCGCTTCTACCGGATGGCCGCCGCACTCGGCCAAGCGGTACTCCTTGCCATTACCTGATTCCTTCCCTGGAACGCCACCGATCGGGCGGGCTGGCCGCAACCGGGGCCGGGCTGACCACCGAAGCGCCGGCGGGAAACCGCTATATACCGTCTGCGGCAGAAGCGGATGTCACAGACGAGCCGACGCACAGCCCTGGCGACTCCCTCCTCTTCGGCGGATCCTCTACCTCTGCGGAAAGCCGATCAGTTACCGCAGTCGGCTCGGGTGTACCGGTGAGTTCGGGGCCTCAGGCACCTAGGGTGATCATCGGTGTGCCGGGAAGTCTGGTCGGCGTGTCATCCGTCGCGTCCCGAAGCCTCTGGAGTTCACTGTGCGAGCCCGAGACCTGGCCGTGCCCGTCCCGACCATCACCGTAGCCACCTCGGTACTGGACGCGGCCCGCCTGCTCGCCGGTTACAACCTGCCCGGTCTGATCGTGGTCGACGACCGCGGCTGCCCGGTCACCGTGCTGCCCGGCACCCAGGTGTTGCGCCTGGTGATCCCCGGCTACTGCCGGGAGGACCCGACCCTGGCACGGATGATCGACGAGCCGTCGGCGGACGTGTTCCTGCGCGGCGCGGAGGGGCGTACGGTGGCCGACCTGCTGCCGAAGGAGCACCCCGAACCGCCGGTGGTAGAACCGCAGGCGACCGTGCTCGAGATCGCCGCGGTGATGGCGCAGAAGCGGAGCCCCCTCGTGGCCGTGGCCGCGGCCCGGGAGCCGATGATCGGCGGGATCAGCCTCGACGCGCTGCTCGACCGGATGCTGGCCGCGTGACCGGGGTGGCCTGGGCGGCGGTGGCCGTCTTCACCGTCGCGTACGTCCTGATCGCCACCGAGAAGATCCATCGGGTCGCCGCGGCGCTCGGCGGGGCGGCGGTGATGTTCCTGATCGGCGCCACCGACACCGCGCACGCGTTCTTCGACGAGCAGGCCGGCATCGACTGGAATGTGATCTTCCTGCTGGTCGGCATGATGCTGATCGTCGCAGTGCTGAAACGCACCGGCGGTTTCGAGTACGTCGCCGTGTGGGCGGCCAAGCGCGCCCGGGGCCGGCCGTACCGGGTGCTGGTGATCCTCGTGGTGATCACCGCGGTCGCCTCGGCGGCGCTGGACAACGTCACCACCGTCCTGCTGATCGCCCCGGTGACCTTCCTGGTGTGCGAGCGGCTCGACGTGCCGGCGGTGCCGTTCCTCATCGCCGAGGCGATGGCGTCGAACATCGGCGGCACCTCGACGCTCGTCGGCGATCCGCCCAACATCATCATCGGCAGCCGGGGCGGCCTGACCTACAACGACTTCCTCCTGCACCTCGCCCCGTTCGTCGTGCTGCTGCTGGTGGTCTTCCTCGGGCTGTGCCGGGTGCTGTTCCGCTCGGCGTTCCGCTACGACCCGCAGCGGGCCGCGCAGATCGCCGCCCTGCACGAGCGCGACGCCATCCGGGACCGGCGGTTGCTGGTGCTCGGGTTGGCCGTGCTCGGCGCGGTGACCGCCGCGTTCGTCCTGCACACCACGCTGCACCTGGAGCCGGCGGTGGTGGCCCTGATCGGCGGCCTGCTGCTACTCGCGCTGTCCCGCCTCGACGCCGGGCAGATCAGCCGCGACGTCGAGTGGCCCACCCTGGTGTTCTTCGCCGGCCTGTTCATCATGGTCGGCGCCCTGGTGAACACCGGTGTGGTCGAGCAGATCTCCCGCGCCGCGATCAATGCCACCGACGGCCGGCTGCTGCCGGCGTCGATGGTGCTGCTCTGGGGATCCGCGGCGCTGTCCGCGGTCGTCGACAACATCCCGTACGTGGCGACCATGAGCCCGGTCGTCGCCGATCTGGTTAGCGCCCAAGGCGGTGCCGAGCAGTCCCGGGTCCTGTGGTGGGCCCTCGCGCTCGGCGCGGACCTGGGCGGTAACGCCACCGCTGTCGGCGCTTCCGCCAACGTCGTCGTGCTCGGCCTCGCCGAACGCGCCGGGCAGCGGATCACCTTCTGGCAGTTCACCCGCTACGGGATCCTGGTCACCCTGGTCACCGTCGGGCTGGCCGTGCCCTACCTGTGGCTGCGCTACTTCGCCTGATCCCCCCGCCATCTCGCCGTTTTGATGCCGCCGTCCCGGCCGGCCCGCTCGGTGGCCGTGTTGGCCTTGTCGGCCGCCGCGCGTTGCCCCGGCGCGGGTGCCGTGCGGCGCGCCCGCTGGATCCGGCGCAGCACGCCGTGCCAGTTCGGGAAGTCGCGGGTGTCGTCGAACGCCCGTGCGACTACCACGTCGGTCGAGGAGTGCGCCAGGATCGAGATGACGATGGTCAACGCGACGAGGTGGAAGACCTCGTCGGCGGCGCCGATGCCGGACTCGAGCACCAACAGCCCGTAGACGACCGAGGCGAAGCCCTTCGGACCGAACCACATCGCCGCGCCCTGCTCACGCAGGCTCAGCCCGGAGCGCAGGAACGAGATCCACAGCGCGAGCGGCCGGGCGACCGCAATGGCCAGGACGGCGAACACCCAACCGGTCCAGGAGATCTCGCCGAGGAACTCCACCGAGATCAGCGCCCCGAACACCAGCAACGCGGCGAGCTTCAGCAGCTCGGCAACGTTCTCCCCGAAATGCTCGAACGCTGCCCGCTCCCGTGGCCCGAAGGTGGCCACCGTGATGCCGGCGGCGAACGCGGCCAGGAACAGGTTGCCGTGCGTAGCCTTGCCCAACGCCAGCACCAGCAGGCCAATGGCCACCCCGTTGAGCGGCGCGTACGCCGCCGACGCGGCAAAGAACCGGGTCCGCTCCAGCGCTATCGCGGCGAGCGGCACGAGGACCCCGATTCCCAACCCGACCGCCAGTTCGGCGGCCAACTCCTCCAGGTGCAGGTCGTGCGAGCCGGCGGCGACGGCGAGGAGCACCACCACGAACGGCAGCGCCAGGCCGTCGTTGACGCCGGACTCGACGTTGAGCAGGTGCCGAAGCCGGGCTGGCACCTTGTCGTTGCCGACCAGAGCGGCCGCGAACACCGGGTCGGTGGGTGCCAGGATCGCGCCGATCAGCAGCGCCTCCGCCCAGTTCAGCCCGGCCACGTAGTGCGCCAGGACGGCGGTGACCAGCAGGGTCAGCGGCAGCCCCCAGCCCAGCGCCCGCCCCGGCAGCCGCCACGCCGAGCGCAGGTCCGCCCAGCCCACGCGCATCCCGTCGGTGAACAGCACCGCGAACAACGCCAACTCCGCCAGCTGCGCCACGATCGGCGAGTCCGCGTGCAGATGCAGCACCCCGGTGGTGCCCTCTCCCAGGACGAACCCGGCCACCAGGAACAACGCCGCAGTGGACAGGATCGTGCGGTGCGCGAGCGCCGACAGCAGCACCGCAGCGAGCAGGACGACAGCGAAGGACAGCAGCAGCACGGGTGGCCCTCCAGCGAGCACGACGGGTTACGGTGCCGACCAGACTTCCCGGCGCGCCTTGGAGCCCGCCGATCATATCGGCCCCTCGCTCGGGCCGCTTCTGGCGTTGTGGGGGGCCATAGCTGGTGATCGACCGGCCGCTCTGATGACTTCATGCCTCCTGTTCGGACAAGCCCGTATTCGGCCGCAACCGGCAGATTGGCGGGCGTTCCACGTCGTACGGCATCAGCTGGCAAGCGTTGACCGCGCGCGCCGACTCCGCCAGGTCACCGACCTTGGCGGTGCCGGCGACCAGCCAGACGGCGGCCAGCCCGAGTCCGGCTGGCGTGGAGGTCCACGGTCAGGCCACCGATCTCTTGGCGAGCCCGGTGGTCACACCGCGGCCCGTCGGGTGCGGGAGAGGACGAACGGCATGACGCCGAGGGCGAGCACTCCCCCGGTGATGGAGAGGGCGGCGTAGCTGGTGGCGGTCATGACCAGGCCGCTGGCGATGCCGCCGGTCGCGCCGGCCAGGGCGATGCAGAGGTCGACGGTGCCTTGGATCTTGGCGCGGGTTTCGGCCGGGGCGGCGTCGGTGATCATGGCGGTGCCGGAGACCAGGCCGAGGTTCCAGCCGAGGCCGAGCAGGATCAGGGCCAGGGCGAGCAGCGGCACCGAGTCGTCCGGGGCGGTGGCCGACACCAGGCCCGCGGCGAGCAGGGTGACACCGGAGGCGACCGCGACCGGCACCCGGCCGAGGCGGTCGACGAGGATGCCGGTGACCAGCGACGGCAGGTACATCGCGGCGACGTGCAGCGAGATCACCAGACCGGTCGCGGCCAGATCGTGGCCGTGGGCCTGCATGTGGACCGGGGTCATGGTCATCACCGCGACCATGACGAGCTGCGTGAGGATCATGGTCGCGGCCCCCGCGATCACACCCGCGGACACGCCAGGTGCCTGGCTCGCTGATGCGGTTGCTGCGGTCTCGGTGTGCAGGGTCCGGGAGATCAGCAGCGGGTCCGGGCGCAGCAGCAGGAACAGGATCGTGCCGGCCAGTGCATAGGCGATCGCGGCGAGCGCGAACGGCCCCGCGAGGGCGGGCAGGCCGAAGTGCTCGGCGGCTCGGCCGGTGGATGCGACCAGGTTCGGCCCGATGACCGCGCCGACGGTGGTGGCGACCAGCACCGAGCTGACCGCCCGGCCACGGCGGCCCGGCGCGGACAGGTCGGCGCCGGCGTAGCGGGCCTGCAGGTTCGTGGCGGTGCCCGCACCGTAGACCAGCAGGGAGATCAGCAGCAGGACGACGCTGTCGAGGGCTGCTGCGGCGACGACTCCAGCGCCGCCGAGCGCACCGGCGGCGTAGCCGGCAGCAAGGCCCACACGGCGGCCGAGGCGCTGGGACAGGCGGCCGACGGCGAACGCCGCGACGGCGGACCCGCCGGTGTACAGGGCCGCCGGTAGTCCGGACAGGGTGCTGGTGCCGAGCATCTGCTCGGCGAGCAGGGCGCCGACGGTGACGCCGGCGGCCAGTCCGGCACCGCTGAAGACCTGCGAGGCCATCGCCACGCTCAGCGTCCGGTGGTGCAACGCCAGTCGGGCCTCGGGGTTGTCGACATAGCCGGTGAGGGTCATCAATGCGCGTTCCTTGCCACCACGAATGATCAGAGTGTTGGATACATGCTGTATCCTAATCTCGTGAAGAGTTCGAAACAATCTGCCCGACTCCAGGAGGCGAAGCGACGCCGCAACCGCATCGCGGTCACAGCCGTCGCGATCATCGCCTTCCTCGGCGTGGTCCTGGCCGCTCACCGCACAAACGGGCGGGGCCCGGTCGCCACCCCGACGGCTTCGGCAAGCGCGGACGGCGCCAGAACCGGCGAGTTCACTTTCGTACGCCGCGAACAGGGTGACCCGATGGCGGTCGGTGCCGTGGACGCGCCCGTGGTCCTGGTGCAGTGGACCGACATGCGCTGCCCGTACTGCGCGGTCTTCAACCGTGACACGCTGCCCGTGCTGCGGCGCGAGTATGTGGACACGGGAAAGGTCCGCATCGAGGTGCACGACGTCGCGTACTTCGGGGAGCAGTCCGAGGACGCCGCTGTCGCCGCACGAGCTGCGGCAGAGCAGGGCCGGTTCTTCGAGTTCCTCAGCGCCGTGTACAAGGAGGCCCACGAGCACAAGCACCCGGATCTGCCGCGCGAGCGACTGATCGCGTTCGCCAGGAAGGCCGGCGTGCCCGACATCGAGCGGTTCACCGCGGACCTGGACGACGCCGGCCTGCGCGCCGCGGCGGAGGCCAGCAACAGCGAGGCCGCGCAGTTGGGTGTCACCAGCGTCCCGTTCTTCGTCGCCGGTGACAGCACGCTGTCCGGCGCGCAGCCGACCTCGGTCTTCCGCCAGTACCTGGACGCTGCGATCGCCAAGGCGAGTTGACCGTGGAGCTGGGACTTCTCGGCGCATTGCTCGGGGGCCTGCTGACCCTGCTGAGCCCCTGCTCGGCGATGCTGCTTCCGGCGTTCTTCTCGTACGCCTTCACCAGCCCGACCCTGCTGGTCAGCCGCACCGGGGTGTTCTATCTGGGCTTGATCACCACGCTCGTGCCGTTGGGTGTGCTCGCCGGGACGGTGGGAGCGTTCGTCAACCAGCACCGCGACACGTTCGTCACGGTCGCGGCCGTCGTGGTGATCGTGCTCGGCCTGATCATGTTGGCCAACATTCCTATCCCGGGTCTGTCCCGCAGCGGAATGGAGGGCACTTCGGCGGCATCCGTCTACGCGCTCGGCACGATCTACGGCCTCGCCGGTGTCTGCGCCGGCCCGCTGCTCGGCGCGGTGCTGACCGTCGCCGCGGTCGGCGGCAACGCCCTCTACGGCGGGATCGTGCTGCTCGTCTTCGCCGCCGGCATGGCCGCTCCCCTGCTGGTCCTGGCCCTGCTGTGGGGACGGCTGCCGTTCGTGCGCAGACTGGTCCGCCCCCGTGGGATCCGCCTCGGACGATGGAGTAACACCTGGACGGGAATCGTCGGCGGCGCACTGACCGTGGCGATCGGCGTCCTGCTCCTGGTCACCGACGGCACCACGTCGCTGAGCGGCATTCTCGGCGCCTCCGACCAGGCCGCGCTCGAGGACCGGGTACGGCAGGTCACCGATGGTGTGCCGGATCTTCTCGTGGCCGCGATCGTGATCGGCGGCGCCGCCGTGGCCTGGCTGTTCGTCCGCGCCCGAGCGGCCCGCCGGTGACGGTGCCTCGGCGTGCCGGATGGATACTTGTAGCAGGTACGTCGCGTCACCGTGGATGGGAGCGTCGTTGGCAGACAGTGCGAGTGCGGCGGAACGGGCCTACCAGGCGATCCGCGGCGGCATCTTGAACGGCGTGCACCCAGCCGGGGCCATGCTCGGCGAGGAGGCCCTCGCGGCCGAGATCGGGGTCAGTCGCACACCGGTCCGCTCCGCACTCACCCGCCTGCAGGACGAGGGCTGGATCGTCATCTACCCCAAGCGCGGCGCGCTGGTGCAGGGGCTCAGCGAGCGGGCGGTGGCCGACCTGGAGGACGCCCGCCTGATGCTGGAGTCGACGGGGGCCAGCCGGGCGAGCGCCCCCGTCCGGGAACTGCTCGCCGAGCGGCTACGCCAGTCGATCGAACAGCAGCGCGCCGCGTTCGAGGCCAAGGACATTCGGCAGTTCATCGAGTTGACCATCGACTTCCACCGTGCCTTCGTGGAGGCCGCGGACAACGACATCCTGCTCGAACTCAACGACCGGCTGTCCGACCGGCAGCGGTTCCTGCTGTTCAGCAAGGGCGACCGGCTCCTCGCCCGGTGCGACGAGATCCTGGCCGAGCACGAGATCCTCGTCGAGCGCCTGCACGCCGGTGACGCCGACGGGTTCACCGACATGCTCCGCCAGCACCTGGCCGAGACCTACATCCCGCCCTCCGCCAGCGGCTACCAGCGCGGATCCCACAAGACGAGATAGCCGTCGAGTTGCCGGCCGCTACACGTGCCCTCACGCTGTGCGCCGGTCAGGGTCTCCGCCAGCGCGCCTGAGCCGACAGCCGGTTCGAACCAGGCGACGGCCACCGGCGCGGGTGCGATGGACTCGGCGTGGGAAGCCACCACTGGCCGCCGGATGGATTCCGCGCCGTCTGACGGCAGCGCTACCCACCCCAAAGATGATGCGGCAACTTCTTGCCGCCTGTGCAACAACTTTCCGCTGCTCGGCTAGCCTTCCAGTCTTCCGTGCGCGACATCCTGTGCCCAGCCGCTCGCCAACCCGTTCACATTGACGCATTCAGCTGGTAGCGTCCTGGAATCGTTGCAAGATCTTGCATTAACCAGCCAGCCGGAGGGCGCACCCGCCCTCCGGCTTCCTCGCACCACCCCCATCCCCCGCGAGGAGGCCTTCGTCATGAACCCCCGCCTGCGTTCCACGCTGGACT
>NZ_JBUEGB010000057.1:0-43778 GCF_054963695.1 Micromonospora sp. RTBAU3-60
CCGCACACACCCGAACGTCCGGTTCAACTGTGCGGCCTGCTCAGGAGACGGGTAGAAGCGGTACTTGTACGCCCGCTTCACCACCCCACCCACACCTCACAATTTACCGTCCATGTACGACACTCATCCCAAGGGAGGAAGCGGCGTTTCCTCCCGGCCCTGAACGGCCGGGTTTCCACGCCGCAAATCCGATGAGCGAGCGTCAGCGAGCGAATCATCGATGCTGCGCGCTGGTGCCTCATGGCGGCGCGCAGCGAAGCGGAGTGCCGGCATGAGCGAGCGTCAGCGAGCGAATCATCAATGCTGCGCGCTCGTGCCTCATGCCGGCGCGCAGCGAAGCGGAGTGCCGGCATGAGCGACACGGCTGTTTCTCCGCCGTCGTACCGGTGCGGGGGTTGCGGCGCCCGGGTGGAGTACGCACCGGGCACGACGGTGCTGCGCTGCCCGTACTGCGGGCACCGGCAGCAGATCGCCGGCGCCGGCCGGGAGGTGCGCGAGCACGCGTACGCCGAGCTGGCCACGCTGCCCCGCAAGCCGGTGGCCAGCGTCGGCGTGCACACGTTCGTCTGCCCGGGCTGCGGCGCCCGGACCGAGAGCGACGCGCTCGCCCAGCGCTGCCAGTTCTGCGCCACGCCGCTGGTGGCGGACGCCGCGGCGGGCGAGCTGATCGCGCCGGAGGCGGTGCTGCCGTTCACGGTGGACCAGGCCGGCGTGCGTACCGCCCTGGGCCAGTGGTGCCGGAGCCGCTGGTTCGCGCCGAACAGCTTGAAGAAGGTCAGCGAGGCGGAGACGCTCAAGGGCACCTACCTGCCGCACTGGACGTTCGACGCGCGGACCGTCTCGGACTATCAGGGTCAGCGTGGCGAGTACTACTACGTCACCGAGTCGTACACGGTGACGGTGAACGGCAGGCAGGAGACGCGGACCCGGCGGGTGCGGCGCACCCGGTGGTACCCGGCGAGCGGCACGGTGCGCCGGGACTTCGACGACGTGCTGGTGCCCGCCACCACCCACCTGCCGGAGAAGCAGCTGGATCAGCTGGCCCCGTGGCCGCTGGCCGAGGCGGTCGCGTATCAGGGGGACTACCTGGCCGGCTATCACGCGCTGCGGTACGACACCGAGCCCGAGGCGGGGCTGGCCGAGGCGAAGACCCGGATGGCGCCGGTCATCGAGCGGGACTGCCGGTCGGACATCGGCGGCGACGAGCAGCGGGTCACCGCCGTGGACACCACCTACTCGGACGTGACGTACAAGCTGCTCCTGCTGCCGGTGTGGATCGCCGCGTACCTGCACGCCGGCCGGTCGTACCAGGTCCTGGTCAACGCGCGGACCGGGGAGGTCATCGGCGAGCGCCCGTACAGCGCCGCGAAGATCACGGCGGCGGTGCTGGCCGCGTTGGCGCTGGTCGCGGCGATCGTGGTGGCGTACCTGATGAGCCGCTGACGCGGTGATGAGGTCACGCCGTCGGCAGCCAACCGAGGGTCTTCATGGTGGCGATGTCGGTCGCCCGGAGGCCGGCGTCGGAGACGGTCCAGAGGACTCCGTCGACCACCAGTGACCGCCGGATCGGCGCCAGATCCTGGGGACGCCCCGCGGCCAGCGGGTGGTCGACCGTGCCCACCTGGGTGAACCCGCCATCGCCGACCCGCAGGGCCAACGCCACGTTGCTCGGCGGACCGGGGCGGGCCACGACGCCCGCGGCGTAGACGGTCAACGGGACCACGACGAGGCGTTCGGCCGGCCAGTAGAGGAACGCGTGCGGGTCGAACTCCGCCTCGGAGTGCCCCTGCTTGACGTGATACTGGGCGATCCGGGTCGGCTTGGCCGGGTCGGAGACGTCGAAGAGCGAGAGCTGGGTGCCCTGGACCCGGCCCTGGTCAGACGCCTCCTGCCCGACGCCGAGGAGCCGCCCGTCGCCGGCCGGGTGCAGGTACGCCGAATACCCGGTGATCTTCAGTTCGCCGCTCACCTTCGGCGCCGTCGGATCACGCAGGTCGACGGTGTAGAGCGGGTCGGTCTGCCGGAAGGTGACCACGTATCCGGTGCTGCCGGCGAACCGTACCGCGTGGATCCGTTCTCCCTTGCCCAGCCCGGTGACCTTGCCGACCTGCTGCAGCGTCGTGCCGTCGGCGCGCAGGACGTACACGCTGGAGGTCGAGTCGGGCTTGGCGCCCCAGGTGCGGCCGCTGGTGGTGGCCACCCGCAGGTGCCCGTCCCACTCCGACATGGCGTACTGGTTGATCAGCCAGCCCGGTACGGACGCGGCGGCGACATACCGCGGAGCGCCCGCGCCGGAGGTGTCGAACTGGTAGATCTCGGTGGTCTCGTCCTTCGGATCGGGTGCGCGGTTGCCCATGGTCAGCATCGGCAGCACCCGCCAGCGCTGGTCGTTGGCGACGTACAGCCGGGATGCGGTGCTGTAGACGGTGTCGCCATCGGCGAGCACGGTGACCGGGTCGCCGGCGCCGAGGGTGGCCGCAGCCAGGTCGAAGCTGAGCACGGTCACCAGGGACGTGCCGGAGTAGCTGGCCGGCCGGCTCACCCGGTCGCAGCCGACCCGTCCGGTGCTGGTCCGCCCGCCGGCGGTGACCTCGTACCGGGGCAGCCAGTCGTCGGCGGTGGCGTCGTCGATGATCTGGCGGTTGGCGGCGGTGCGCTGCTCGTCGGTGACCTTCTCGCGGTAGGGGAAGGTCAGTCGGGGCGCGGAGCGGACCACGACACGGACCCTCGTACCCACCTGGCGAGCGTCCACCAGGTTGCCGTCGACGCGGTACTCGCCGATGATCTTCGGCGAGCCGGAGAGGTCCACCATGATCAGGCGGGGACCGACGATGTCCTCCGGCGTCGCGGCGGAGCGACCGTCTGCCGGCATGGCACGGCCGCCGGGGACGGCGGGCTTCGCCATCGGGGCCCACCCTTCGCGCAGCAGCACCAGCGCCCGGTCGCCCTGTAGCAGCAGGCTGGCGTCGGCGCCGCCGAACCCGTCGGCATCGGGCACCAGGTCCAGTTCCCCAACAACGCGGCGGTCCGCCGGATCGACCACGTACAGCTTCCCCCGGTTGACGGTGACGATCCGCTTGCCGTCGGTCTTGACCAGGTCCGGCTCGTCGACCCCGGCCTCGTGGGTGTTGGTACCCGAGTAGTCGGCAGTGCCGGCCCCGGGTGCCGCGTCTGCCTGCTTCGCTGCGGCCGGCGCCCCGGCGGCCTGTTCCGCGCCGCCCAACGTACGGATGCCCCCGTTCGGCCCGAAACCCCAGGGCCCGACGTACGCCTTGGCCGCCGTCTTCAGCTGCTGCAGCGCCTCCGCGCAGGAGTCGAAAGCGACCAGCCGGAACCCTCCGGCCGGCACACCCCGGTCACGCGGTGGGGCGCTGGCCGGCTCCGCCGTACAGCCGGCCACCAGGGACAGGCCGACGACCAGGACCACTGGCACGACTCGAACCCGAGCCATGACGCGGAGGACGCCGGTGGCGGCGGTGCGCTGGGGTACGTGGACGCTGCTGTCCGTCATGGGTCCTACGACGTGGCTGTCCCGGGCTGGGTTCCCGCCGAACTGCGCCCGTTCGCCGCGGTATCCGCCGCGACGGCGTCGGGGAGAAGGTCGCACAGGTCACCGACCGACCGCGGTGCCGGGCTTGACCTGCGGCGGCACGATAGCGTCGGGGCGATGCTCACGCCCAACG
Organism: Micromonospora sp. RTBAU3-60; assembly: GCF_054963695.1. Lineage (NCBI taxonomy): Bacteria > Bacillati > Actinomycetota > Actinomycetes > Micromonosporales > Micromonosporaceae > Micromonospora > Micromonospora sp. RTBAU3-60. The sequence goes on from NZ_JBUEGB010000057.1 coordinate 3,684, forward strand.
AACCAGCCGCCCTGACCACTGCCGAACGCGCGATCGATGACCGCTTCCGCGCGATCCTGGCCCGGCTGCCCCGGCGCGGACCGGTCGGCTGGCTGATCGAGTTCGCGGTCTTCGGGCTCAAACAGGCCTGGGCATGCGTGTTCGGTGGGGCGATGCTGGCGGTCATCTTCGCGGCGCATCTCTGGTACCCGAAGGACGCGGCATTCGCTCGCAACGACTTCCTGACGCTCGCCGCGGTCGCCATCCAGATCGCGATGGTGGCCGGGCGCCTGGAAACCCTGCGTGAGTTGCGGGTGGTGGTCCTGTTCCACGTGGTCGGCACGGTCATGGAGTTGTTCAAGACCCACATCGGCTCGTGGTCCTACGAGCCCGACGGGGTGCTGCGGCTCGGCGCGGTGCCCCTCTTCAGCGGATTCATGTATGCCGCGGTCGGCTCCTACCTGGTCCGGGTCAACCGGCTGTTCGACCTGCGTTTCGTGCGCTACCCGAGGCGCTGGGCGACCGCTGTCGTGGCCGCCGCCATCTATGCCAACTTCTTCACCAACCACTACGTCCCGGACATCCGGTGGCTGCTCATCGCCGTCGTCGCCCTCGTGTTCGGGCGCTGTGTCATGCAGTTCCGCATCTTCCGGTTCCGGTGGCGCATGCCGCTCCTGCTTGCCTTCCTGCTCGTCGCTTTCTTCATCTGGCTTGCCGAGAACATCGCCACCTGGTCGAATGCCTGGCTCTACCCCAGCCAGGTGGGCGGTTGGCACCCGGTTTCACCGGCGAAGCTCGCGTCGTGGTTCCTCCTCATGATCATCTCGGTCGTGCTGGTCACGTGGATTTCGCCGCCGCAGCCGCCAGCGGGCCCGCAGCCGGACGCAGCGATGGGCGTGGACGAGGCGGTGGCATCGAACAGTCTCATGTCATGACGGTCGCCCGCCGAATGCCCACTTGTGCACCTCGATGTCGGCGTATCGGTCCGCGGTGAGGACGGCGCGCGCCTTGTCCGGGTCCGGTGCCCGGACCAGCGCCGCGGTGCCCAGCCAGGTGGTGCCGTCGTCGGACAGCAGCGGCCCGTACGCGATCAGGTCCTCCCGGTCGGGCGGCGCGGCGAGGTCGGTGGCCTGCCCCGCGCCGAGGCCGAGCACCAGGTACCGGTTGCCGCCGGTCCGGCCGCCAGGGAAGTCCCACATGGTGCGCCCCAGCGTGTTGCGCCACCGGCGCAGCAGCACGTCCCGGTACGCGCCGGCCTGGTAGTTGGGCTCGTCGAAGGCGAACGCCCGGGCGGCGGGGGAATCGGGCAGGTCGACGATGTGCACGCTGCCGGTGGGCGTGTCGCCGTCGTCGGCGAAGGTCGGACCGCGGGCGATCATCTCCGCCGCGTACCGGTCCATGTAGGACCAGTGCTCTTCCAGTAGCTCGCGGCGCAGTGCCACGGAGCTGGGCCGGTCGCGGTGGTAGCAGAAGAACTCCATGCACCTAATCCTGCCCGCCCTGCCGGACGCCGTCGCACGGGGTGGTCAGGTGACGGATCGTCCGACGTTAATGGGGGCCGAGCATAGTAAGACGTCAATGCTAATTCGACAATATGGCGGCCTTGTGAGTCACCTCGCGTCGTGAGCTCTGGTAGCCGAATGTGTTGTTTGCTTGACTGTGCGCCAGTGCCGTGGAGGAGTCGGGGCTTGACTGGAGGCTGTGCCGCGTGAGCAAACCGGATCCGGAAAACGCAGTCGGGAACGTGCACGAGGTGCTCGACCGGCCGCTGTTCAACCCGGTGTTGAAAGTGACGGTCGGCGAAGGAAAGCTCGACTACGAGGTATATCTGCGCACCGCCGATCTGCTGCGGCTTCAGACACCCAGGTCGGAGCTTGTCCATGCGGACGAGCTCATGTTCCAGATCGTGCATCAGGCGCAGGAACTCTTGCTGAAACTCCTCGCCCACGAGGTGGCCGAGGTCGTCGACGATCTCGATGGTGATCGGCTGTGGGAGGCGGCGGCTCGGCTGGACCGGGCGGTGCGGATCACCCACTGCCTGTCGAACGAGCTGCGGGTGCTGGAGACGCTCGCACCCGACACCTACCAGGTGATCCGCCGGCATCTCGGCAACGGCAGCGGGCAGGAGTCCCCCGGCTACAACGCCGTACGGGTGGCCGCGTCGTACGCCGCCGCGGCGCTGGACCGGCTCCTCGCGCGTCACGAGGTCGCGCTCGCCGAGGTCTACGCAGGTGCCCGGCCGGAACTGAAGCGGGTCTGCGAACTCCTCGTCGATCTGGACGAGGGCTATCAGACGTGGCTGTTCACCCACTACATGCTGGTGCGCCGGACGATCGGGGTGGGCCGGGACGTCGCGGCGCTGGACGGAATGCCCACCCAGATTCTCGTCGGTCGGATGACCCAGCCGCTGTTCCGCTCACTCTGGGCGGTCCGCAACCAGCTCACCGGCGAGTGGCGGCGGGAGGGTGGTCTGGCGCCCGGAGCGGATCGCCGCGAAGCGCGGGTGCCGGCGTGACCTCGCGACTGCGGCACCACTTTCCCGTACTCGAGAACTGCGTGTACCTGAACAGCAACTCCACCGGAGCGGTGCCCCGCGGGGCCGAACCCGTGCTGCGCCGGTACTGGGAGACGCTGTGCGCCTGGCGCGACGACGTGTGGGACGAGTGGCTCGGCGAACTGCGGGCCTACGGCGACGCCGTGGCACGGTTCATCGGCGCCCCCCAGGCAGCGTGGTCACCGACGCCAACGTCAGCACCCTGCTGGGCCGCATCGCCTCCTGCTTCGACTACCGCCCGCCCCGCAACCGGGTGGTCACGACGCACCTGGAATTCCCCACGGTGCCGTTCATCTGGCGCGCGTTCGGCCGGTACGGCGCCCGACTCGACGTCGTCGGCGCCGACGCGCCCGGATTCGACGAAGACGCCCTGGAGCAGCGGATCGACGAACGTACGCTGCTGGTGTGCGTGCCGCACGCCAGCTACGCCACCGGCGCGATGATCGACCTTCCCCGGCTCGTCAAACGCGCACACGACGTCGGCGCACTCGTCGTCGTCGACGCCTTCCAAACCATCGGCACGGTCCCCTTCGACGTGGCGTCGCTCGATGTCGACTTCGTCCTCGGCGGCGCCCACAAATGGCTCTGCGGAGTCGGCACCGCGTTCCTGTACGTCCGCCCCGACCTGCTACCCGCCCTGCGACCGGCGGCGACGGGATGGTTCGCCGGCGACGCCGCGCTGACCTTCCGACCGTCGTCGGACTGGGCCGGCGACGCCCGCCGGTTCGCCGGTGGAACACCGTTCCCACTCAGCGCCCAGATCTCCAGAGTCGGGCTGGACCTGCTGGCCGGCGTGGGTATCGACACCATCCGCGAGCACTCACTGAAGTGCACCGATCGGATACTGCACCGCGCCGCGGCCGCTGGCATCCCGGCGCTCGGCCCCACCGCGCCCGCACAACGCGGCGGCGTCATCTGCCTCGCCGTCCCCGACGGTGAGGCGGTCAAACGCGGCCTCGCCCAGCGGCAGATGATCTGCAGCTGGCGAGGGGGCCTCCGGGTGGCTCCGCACATCTACAACACCATCGACGAGGTCGACGCGTTCATGGACGCGCTCGAACTGGAGCTTCAGCAGGCCGGACGATGACGGCCACGCCGCTGTCCCCGCGAGCGCTCATGAGCCTGCTCGCCAACGGCGCCAAGGCCATGGACGTGCTGGAGACCGCCCTTGACCTCGGACTGCTCGACGCCCTGGAACCAGGCCCGGTACGCCTCGGACAGCTCAGCGTCCGCTTCGACCTGCGACCCGACCGGCTCTACAAGCTCCTCGACTGCCTGGAGAGCCTCGGTTTCGTGCACCGCGACGAGCGGACCGACGACATCAACGACGCCGAGTACCGCGCCGTCCCGGGCCTCCAGGACGCCGCCGTCGCGGTAGTCGGACCCGACGCGATCGAACGCGACCGCGACAAGTACCCGTGGCGACAGCTGCACGGCAGGCTGGCGGACACCCTCCGCGGACGGCTCAGCATCACCGAGGACGACTTCGCCTGGCCGCCGAAGACGGCCGCGCAGATCGCCGGCTTCGAGCAGAGCATGGCCGCCGGTCTGGGCCCGATCATCGAGGCGTTCCGCACCCACGCACCCCGGCTCTGGCCCGACCGTCACCGGCTGCTGGACGTCGGAGGCGGCGACGGCACCCTCGCCACGCACCTGCTCACCGATACGCCCGGCCTGACCATCGACGTCTACAACCTGCCCGCAGTCCAGCCCCTCGTGGACGAGACCCGCGCGCGGTCCGGCCACGGACCTCGGCTCGGGTTCGTCGGCGGGGACTTCCTCACCGAACCGCTGCCCACCGGCTACGACGCCATGACATTCGTCCGCGTCCTGCACGACTGGCCGGCAGGCACCGCCCACCGCCTGATCGAGCAGGCCTACCACGCGCTGCCGGCCCGCGGCCGCCTGCTCATCTGCGAGGAGTTCCGCACCTCGGAGCGGCTGGCCATGCAGTTCTTCTGGTCCTACTTCCTGATCGGCGTCGACAGTTGCGCCAGCCGCCTGCGGGAGATCACCTTCTACACGAGCGCGCTGCGGCGGGCCGGATTCCACGAGATCGAGGTGCTACCCGGCCCGTTCGAACTGATCTCGGCGCACAAGCCGTGACGGGGTGCCCCGCGCGAACGCCGAGGGTGGCCGGACCGGCAGCGGGGAGACGGACGGCCACCAGACTCACAGCTGGCTCCTGGATCGGGCATGGCTGCTTCCGAGGACCCGCTTTCAGCATCGGTCATCGGTAGCACGTCAACAGCCACGATGAGGAGAACCTGGATGGAGCAAAACGGGCAGCCACCGACGTACGAGGGCCGCCGCCTGGCCAGACCCGATGAGGAGGTCTTCGACCAGGGCCTCGGCTTCGACCTCGGCACCATGCTGGGCCGTCGCCAGCTGCTGCGCGCGCTTGGCGTCGCCGGGTTCAGCGTCCCTGATCAGCTTATTGATCCTGAGTCGGATGGGGTTTCCGGGATCGTTTCCCACCGTGGTGGGGTCGCGTGGGCGTGCAGGTGGAATCCTGCGCCCAGGGCGGCTCCGCGCGGCCGGTGGCCAGTGGTGGGTGTGCTGGTCGTGTTCACGTCCTGGTGTCGGTGGGCTGCGCGGGGCAGCCTCCGGTCCGTTGGTGCGTGTCCCTCCGGACGCTTTCCCGCCTGACCGTGGGGTCGGGTGGGGGAGGGTGCCCTGCGTCGCCTGGGCGCGGGGTGTGGTGGCTTGCGCCGGGTGGGGCCGGTCTTCGACCGGTCCCCCCGGTGGCTTGTCGTGATGACCGCTGCCGTTTCGAGTTTGTCGACCACGGCGCGGATGACCATGTGCCCGCTGGTCTTGTCGATGGCGGTCTTGGCCTGATGGGTGAGGCCGCGGGCGGCAATGCGCCGCCATGCCCCGTGGTCGCGGTCGCCCTGCCAACGGCAGGACTGGTTGGGACACAGGGCCCATTTCCAGCCCGTCACGGTCGGCTTGTCGGGGGCCTTGCAGTGCCTTAGCGGAGTCAGGCACTGCGGGCAGTGCTTCGAGGTATTGCGCGCAGGCGTGGTGACCACGGCGATGCCGTGCTCGGCGGCGAGGTGCCGCATCCGGTCGCTGATTTGCCCGCGGACCTGCTGGGACAGGCGGGTGTTGAGGGTGGCGCCCATGCCCTTGGCTTCCAGCGATCGCAGGTCTTCGACATAGATCACGCTCGCCCCGGCGGCGAGCGTCTGGTCCACGGCCCAGCGGGCGGCGGCCCACGCGAGCGCGGCGTTCAGATTCTGGCGGCGGTCGGAGACGTGGCGGATCTCTTCGCGCAGGACCGCCAGTTTGCCGACGAGGTGATGCCGCTCGTCACGGCCGGCGAGGCGCTGGTAGTGGTCGGCTTTGGCGTGCAGCCGCTCGCTCTGACAGCGCAGCCGGTGCTGTTTCGCGAGGATGCCGGCGGCGCGGAACTGGCCACCGGCCCCCACCGCCGTGATCCGCCCATCCTTGTGCAGTCGCAGGACGCCCGCGCTGAGGAGGGTGTTGAGACCCCAGTCCACCCCGACCGCGACAGTGTGCCCGGTGCGCCGGGCCTTCGGCACCGGGTGGCTGTATGCCATATCGGCGCGCACCTGCCGGCCGGTGACGCGCAGGGTGGGCAGGTGCACCATCGCGCCCGCGGGGACCGTGGGCGGCAGGCTGATCGGACAGGCCACCCACGCCCAATCTGCGTATGCTCGCGGATCTGGGCGGGTGGGAAGCTGCAAGCGCAGCAACACCCTCGCTGGGTCGGTCTGGCTGCGTTCGATGGTGGCCTGCTGCCGGTCACACGCGGCCAGCAGCAGCATCCGCGCGACCCTCGGGACGCCTTCCAGCTCGAACACGTCCACCGGCAGCCGGCCATTGACGGTAAGGAACCTGGCAACCTGCCGGGTCCGGCCCTTGATGATGTTGGACGGCAGATGGTCCCCGCCCGGAACCGCCTTGCGTACCTGCTCCCACTCCTGCGCGGTGCGCTGACGCGGATCGGCCGGCCACGTCGCCAGCACCCCCGCCGGTCAGATCAGCACGCCACGACGCCGAACGAAGTGCCCGCCCCGCCTGCTCCTGGGCCATGCGCACGATCCGGTCATTGACCCTCACACCCTCGGCCGTGGTGACGGTCCAGCCCAGACGCCGCAACGCCATCCACGCGTTCGACGGAAGCTTCCGGCCACCCGCGTCCACCGGAGGCGAGCACCCCACATCGCTCGCGTTCCAACGCTCCGCCAACAACCCGGAGACCATCCCCGCCACCAGATCGGCACACCAGCCAACACGCTGCGCAAGCACCGCCTGCGACAGGACCTCACCGCTCTCCTCGTCCACCCCTGATCGCAGCAAGACGCCGGCGCAAGCGGTACGGGAGGCCTCACCCCCGGCCAGCGGCAGCTTCCCGCTCACCGGCTCGACGCCTCGACATCGATCCAGGAGAACTCGCGATCACGACCGGCCCACCTCACCGGAATCTCCCCCGAACCAGCCCAAAGGCCAAACGCCACGCTCCACACGGTCAACCTATGATCACCGACGATTCCTAATCAAGTTGGTCAGCCTCGCCGCGTGTGGCGGCGGCTCGGGCGACGCGCCAGCGAAGGCCACCGCGTCGGCGAGCACAGACCCGTCCGGCGAGGGCCCCGACGAGACCGCCGGCCCCTATCCGGGCGACGGTTCCAACGGACCGGACGTACTGGAACAGGGCGGCGTCGTTCGCAGCGACATCCGGTCAAGCTTCGGCACCGCCAGCGGTACGGCCGAAGGCGTCCCGATGACACTGGAGCTCACCATCAAGGACCTGACTACCGGGGGTGCACCGTTCGCCGGAACGGCCGTCTACGTCTGGCACTGTGACCGCGACGGCAGATACTCCCTCTACTCGGAGGGGATCACCGACGAGAACTATCTGCGGGGCGTCCAGATCGCCGACGCGGCCGGCCGCGTACGCTTCACCAGCATCTTCCCCGCCTGCTACTCGGGGCGGTGGCCGCACATCCACTTCGAGGTCTATCCGGACCAGGCCAGCATCGCCGACTCCACCAAGGCCATCGCCGCCTCACAGGTGGCCCTGCCGGAGGAGGTGTGCCGGACGGTCTACGCGGAGCAGGGCTATGCCGCGTCCGTCACCACCTTCGCGCAGGTCAGCCTGACGAGCGACAACGTCTTCGGCGACGACGGCGGAGTGCGGCAGCTGGCCACCGTGACCGGTGATGTCACCAGCGGCTACATCGTCTCCCTGGTGGTCGGTGTCGACACCACCACGACCCCCACCGGCGGGGCGGCCCCCGGTGGGGGCGCCCCCGCAGGCGGTCCCGGCGGCCCGGGCGGATCCCCGGCGCCGCCGCGGTGGTGACTGTGGTCAGTGGCTTTCCTGCCAAGTAGTCCCGCTTACTTGTTCGACTGAAGGAAACTTCCGCTCGACCTCTTGCGCGCGCCAATGCTTGCCGCCGAAAGTCTGACCACCACCTAGCTTCGATATCCGTCGATGCGATTGTCCGGTGGGCAGCTGAGGAGGAAGCATGGCACCCGTCGTCCCCCGCCGCAGAAGCCGCCTCGTCTCACTCGCGATCGCCGTCCTCGCCGGCCTGGCGCCGGTCGCCCTGTGGGCGCTGCCCGCACAGGCGGCCGCCCCGCTCTACACCGCCCTGGGCGATTCGTACTCCTCGGGTGTCGGCACCCGCTCGTACTACTCCGACGGCACCAGCTGCTACCGCTCGCCGTACGCGTACCCCGTCCTCGACGTGAACCAGATCGGCGCCACCCTCACGTTCGCCGCCTGCTCCGGCGCACGGGTCGCCGACGTGTCCAACAACCAGCTCGGCAGCCTCAGCTCGTCGACCAACTACGTCACGCTCACCGTCGGCGGCAACGACGCCGGGTTCTCCTCCGTCATCACGCAGTGCGCCAAGCCCTGGCCCTACACCTGCTGGGGCGACATCGACAACGCCAACAACTACATCCGGAACACCCTGCCCGGCACCCTGGACGCGCTCTACAACAAAATCCGCTCACGGGCTCCGTACGCCCGGGTGGTGATCGTCGGGTATCCGCGCCTGTTCAACGAGAGCGACTGCCAGTCGCTGGCCCGGATCAGCCCGGGTGAGCAGGCGGCGCTGAACGACACCGCCGATCTGCTCAACGCAACCATCAAGGCCCGGGCGGTCGCCCACTCGTTCCCGTTCGTGGACCCACGTGCCGCGTTCACCGGGCACGCCGTCTGCGACTCGATCGAATGGGTCAACGGCCTGTCGAACCCGGTCATGGAGTCCTACCACCCGAACCGCACCGGCCAGTCGAGCGGGTACGCCCCGCTGGTGAAGAACGCCATGGTCGGTGCCGCGACGGCGGCCGCCGGCAAGGCGTAGCCACCGGCAGGTCGGAGTACGTCAAACGCCGATCAGCTTCAGATGCCGAGACCGCCAGCCATGGTCAGTTCCTGGCTGGTGAATTCGCCGGTGAGCATCGGCATGGCCCTGGCGATGGCAGCCCTGGTTTCTGGCAGGGTCAGCGAGGCGTCGTGGTGCTCCTTCGACTGCCACACCTCGCTGACCCAGATCGTGACGTCGTCGGTGTTGGAAACGCCCACCGCGTAGAGCTCGCAACCCGCCTGACGAAGGCCATCGACGCCGCTGAGCAGGATGGCCACCACGTCGTCGCGGCGGCCGGGCTTGGCCTTCATCGATCCGATGTACCCGTACGACACGTCTGCCCCATCCGCTGCTCCGACAACCGCCACAATCTACCTCCGCCGGGGGAGCACTGGCTGTTCTCCGGAGGGTGCCCGGAACGAGGCCCGCAAACCCGAACCTGACCAGGAACCCGACCCTTTCACGCAGGCCGGGTGGTGATCGGCGCTAACCCCTGGCGGAGCTCACGGCGGGGCGCTAAGCTCCGCCGCGATGAAACCTTCTCTCAGATTGGGGGTCCGGTTCGCGCAAGGTGAGTGCTGATGCGCTCCCTGGCCGCGGATGCGGATTCCCGACTCTCCCTCTGGCGGCGCGTGCGCGAGTACGCCGTGCCCCCCTCCATGATCAAGGTCGCGACGGCGCGTCGTCGTGTCGGTGACTGGGCCGGCGCGTGCGCTGCCGCTCGCGTCGATGTCGACCTCGACCTGCGCGCCGTGGCTCGCCACCACGGCCGGGAACTGGCCGGCCGGCTCCGGGCTGACCTCCGGCACCTCGCACCCGACCTGCTGCGCTGGCACATGCCGAGGATCGCCCCTGACGGACTGCTGCGTCCGGGAGTGGCCGTCTCGCTTGCCCGGTACCGCGTGGCGGACCACGACGGTACCGAGCCGGTGCATCTGGTCGCTCGAACGCCACCGGCCTGGGCGGATGCGGGCCAGCGATTCAGCCTGGCGCTGTGGGCCGGATCCCGCGACGCGAGTTCCTGCCCTCATCCGCATCCCGGTCCCGACCGTCGATTCCGCCTCGACCTGCACCGCCACCTGTGGGACGCACGGAGAGCCGATGAGCTGCGAAGCCGGTCGGGCGCCGAGCAACTGCCCTGCGACGGCGCTGCCACGGCCCGCCCCGATCCACGATGGTCGGCGCTGGGGGAGCGCGGTTACGCGGTGCACCGGTGGGCGGACGAGGCGAGGGTGCTGCTCCAGGCCGAGGGCCGGGCCAGCGGTGCCGTGGCGGTCCGTCTCGGGCCGCGACGTCGGCTGGTGCTCGAGGTCGCTCCGGAAGGGGCCGACCTGCGGACGCCTGAGACCGGCGGCGTCCGGGCCGGCCACGTCGCCGCGCTGCCGGTGCTGCCCGACGCGGCAACCTGGATGGCACCCGACCTGGAGCTGCTGCGCCGCGGGTTGATCGAGGTCGAGCGGCTTCACCCACTGGTGGCGTCGGCGCTCGCGCCCGGTCATCCGGTGGCCGACACCCCGGCGGCTCCGTACCCGGCGGCACAGCCACGTCTCGTGGCCTGCCGGGGCGCGTGGCACCGGATCGGGCTGGTGAACGGGGTGCTCGCACCCCTGGACCACGACCCGGCGGAGATCCGCCGGGAGGAACTGCTGGCCGCGCTGACCGGCACCCCGCTGCCGTGCCTGCGGATGATCGATGAGGCACACCGCCGCCCGGAATGCCTCCCCGACATCCGCGCCCGCCTGGACCACGGAGACACCGCCGGCGCGCTGGCCACCGTCGAGGCCCTGCTCGGACCCGATGCGCTCCTGCGCCACGGGGATCTGCGGGAGGAACTGGACAACGCCGCGCTGCGGCGGATCACGTACGGCCTGTTCCGAGCCGGGCTGACCGGGCACGCGCCACCCCCCTCCAGCCAGGAGCGGCAGACCAAGCGCGACCGCCGCTCCCACCCCCGCCACACGATCGCCCGCTGACCAGCGGAAACCTCTTCCTTCCGCGGCTTCAGGCCGCCCATCACAACCCACAGGTGATCTCAGATGCTTCCCACGCGTACCTCGACCGACCCCAGCCCCGTGCCGCAGCTCGACGTCGCCGCCGAACTGGTTGCGCTGTTGTGCGACACCACCACCGAGACCCGCCCGGATCCGCAGTTGGAGGCACTGACCCTCGCCGTGGCCGCCGACCTGCCGGTGCTGCTCTGGGGCGAGCCGGGAATCGGCAAGACCGCCGCGTTGACGCAGCTCGCCGCCGCGCTGGACCTGCCGCTCACGACGGTGATCGCCAGCGTCCACGAGCCGTCCGACTTCTCGGGGCTGCCGGTCGTCGGCGACGATCCCGCGACCCAGGGCGTTCCGATGGCGCCGCCGGACTGGGCCGTGCGCCTGGTACGCGCCGGTCGCGGACTGCTGTTCCTGGACGAGCTGTCGACCGCCCCGCCCGCCGTGCAGGCCGCCCTGCTCCGCCTCGTGCTCGAGCGGCGGATCGGCAGCCTGCGCCTGCCGGCCGGGGTCCGGATCGTGGCCGCCGCCAACCCACGATCCTCGGCCGCCGACGGCTGGGAGCTGAGCCCGCCGCTGGCCAACCGCTTCGTCCACCTGCAGTGGACACACGACCACGACGTCGTCGTACGCGGCCTCGGCGGGACCTGGCCCCGGGCGGCGCTGCCCCGGCTCGATCCGCGGCGGCTGCCGGAGGCCGTCGCCTTCGCCCGTCGCGCGGTGTGCGGCCTCCTGTCGGCCCGCCCGACGCTCGTGCACCGCCTGCCCACCAGTGAGGCCGGTCGCGGCGGCCCATGGCCGTCGCCCCGCAGCTGGGAGATGACCCTGCGCCTGATCGCCTTCGCCACCGCGGCCGACACCTCCCGGGAGGTCCTGTCAATGCTGGTTAGGGGCACCGTGGGCGACGGCCCAGGACTGGAGCTGCTGGCCAGCCTGGACCGGATGGATCTTCCCGACCCCGAGGTGCTGCTGGCCGACCCGGCCGCCGCCGTCCTGCCCGAGCGCGGCGACCTGCGCCAGGCCGTGCTGGACGGCGTCGTGGAGGCGGTGCGCCGACGTCCGGAGCGATCCCGCTGGGACGCGGCCTGGACGCTGCTGGTCCGGGCGCTGGAAACGGGTGCACCGGACCTGGTGGTCGTCCCCGCGTCCACCCTCGCCCGGCTGCGCCGCGAGGACTGGGACGTGCCCGCATCGATCGAGCGGCTCACCGGGGCGGTGTCCCTGTCCCGCCGGGCCGACCGGGCGGCGGCCCGGGTCGCGGCGGTCGCGGGGAGCGGCCGATGACGCCCGGCCAGACCGGGACACTGGACCGGGACAAGCTCTTCACCGCCCGACTGCACGCCGCCCGGGTTCGCCCCTACCTGGCGACGGCACTGTTCGCCCTGCACGTGGTCGAGTCCCGGCGGGTGCCGACGATGGCCGTGGACCGGCACTGGCGGTGCTACGTCTCGCCCCTGTTCGTGGACCGGACCCCACTGGAGGAACTGGCCGGAGTGTGGGTGCACGAGGTGTCGCATCTGCTGCGTGACCACCACGGGCGCGGCGACCGGGTCGCGCGGGAACGCGGGCTGACCGGGCCGGGGGAGCGGCTGCGGATGAACATCGCCGCCGACTGCGAGATCAACGACGACGTCTTCGGCGACGGGCTGGCCCGCCCCGAAGGCGCCGTCGAGCCCTGCGACCTGCTGCTGCCCGCCGGACAGCTGATGGAGGACTACCTGCGGCAGTTCCGGCTCGGACCGCGTACCCAGCACCTGGCCTGGCTGGACTGCGGCAGCGGCGCCGACGGGCTGGAGCGGGAGTGGGACCTCGGACCGGACGGCGCGCACGGGCTCAGCCCACAAGAACGGGACGCGGTGCGGTTCCGGGTGGCGGAAGGCATCACCGCCCGACCGGGAAACGTCCCCCAGGGTTGGCGACGGTGGGCGGAGCAGGCGTTCCATCCACCGCAGCCGTGGCGGGAACTACTGGGAGCCGCGGTCCGCACGGCGGTGTCCGCGCCCGGCGTGGGTGAGGACTACACCTACGGCCGACCGTCGCGGCGCTCCGCAGGGGTACCCGGCGTCGTCCTGCCGGCGCTGCGGCGCAGGCCCCCACGGGTCTGCGTCATCATCGACACCTCCGGCTCGGTCAGCGACGCCGAACTGGGCAGCGCGCTGCTCGAGGTCACCGCCATCTCCCGGGCCGTGGGCGGCCGGCGCGACCTGGTCACCGTGCTGCCGTGCGACGCGGCCGCTGATGTCGTACGCCCCCTGTGCCGGACCGAGGACATCCCGCTCGTCGGCGGTGGCGGTACGGATCTGCGCGCTGGTTTCGACCGGGCGCTACGGGACAGGCCGTGCCCGGACGTCATCGTCGTGCTGACCGACGGGCAGACACCCTGGCCGACCTCGCGGCCACCCTGCCGGACCGTGGTCGGGTTGTTTCCCCGGGTCTCCCGGTGCTCCGAGGACGATCCCGACTACGTGCCGGACTCGCCGCCCGAGTGGGCACGCGTGGTCACCATCGGATCCGCTCCCACCGCTCAGTGAGCGCCCGATGTCGCGCGAGAGACAGCCCCGCCATAGACGGCCAACTCCTGGACATGGAGCGTATAGGGGTTCACGGTATTGCCGAACCCGGTCACGCGGACGTAGCGGTATGTGCCGGACACGTCGTAACGGTCACCCACGTCGCTCTGCGGCCGATGCTGGGTCTTGGCGGCGAGGAGTGCCCAGCTCTGCCCGTCCACGCTGCCCTCGATCCGATACAGATAGGACCGCCGGTCGGCGTAGTAGGGCGTCACCCGCACGCTCGTCAGCTCGTGCTGTGCACCGAGGTCGACCTGGAGGTACGCGGGCTTGCCGTTGCACTCGGTTGGGTTGCAGAACCATCCGGTGCTCAGGTCCCCGTCCACCGCCTTGGCCGGCTCCCGCTTCGGTTCCTCGCTCGACGCGGTGGCGGGCTTGTTCTGGCTGAGCATCGTGGGCAGGGGTGCGTCGCAGGTAAGCGTCGGTACGGCGAACGAGACGGCGTCGAAGTAGCGGTTTACGTCGTACTGGTGGACCTGCAGCCGCAGCTGGTGGACACCGGTGACGTCTACGTGGAGGCGGACGGCTTCACTCCCGGTCTCAGCCAGGCCACTGCGCAAGACGTCGGACTCGTAGAGCTGCCGACCGTCGCCAAAGACCCGCACGACCACGTCTCCATCAGCGGTGTGGTTCATTGCGTCGTCGATGCCGACGACCGTGCTGAACCCCTGACAGTTGCCGCCCAGCTCGAACCGTACGTCGGCGTTCGAGTTCGTGCCCAGGCCCTTGCTGTAGCTGACACCATCCAGGCGGAGCGGTGCACCGTTTCCGGCAGGCGTCCCTGGCGTCAACGTGTCGCGGGCGATGGGGTAAATGCCGTCGTGGTTGCGCGATGACTCGAACGGCAGGTCACTTAGCTGGTGGCGTCCGGCACCGGTCACGGGCAGCACGGCGGTCGCCGTCCGGGTCAGGTGCTTACCGGCCTGGTCGAAGCCGACGGTGACGCGGACCTCGGCCTCCGTGATGTCGGGTGGCATCTGGTTCGTGCGCCGTAGGGCCCATGACTGCTCCAGCGTGGCGCCGGGCGGTACCTCTTCCCTCGGCTCGTTGGTCGTCGCGCTGACCTCCAGCCCCGCGGGCGCCGTGATGTCGAAGGTCACTCCCGTCACCGGCGCGTAGTAGTTGGTATTCGTCACCGAGGCAACCAGCCGAGCGGACGGCTGATCCGATACGGCACCCGCTGGGCGCAGGGTGAGGGGGAGGTCGTAGGTGTCGTCGGCCAGCCGCTGAAGCGTGTGGACCGCCTCGGTCCACGTGTCGCCCGTCGGCATCGTCGGATAGGCCTTCCGATCGGTGGACCACCGCTCCGCCAGCGCATACCAGTCGATGTCCGGAGCGGGTCGGCCGGTCTGGAGCTCGCTGGTGAGCGAGTCGAACAGGCGCTGCCAGCGCGGCGCATAATAGTCACGCAGCAGTCCGGACCACTCGCGGTACGCGTAGTCGTGCAGGTCGGTCGTCTTCTGACCCCAGGAGGTGATCAGCTTGCGCGCGTCGTACTCCAACCTCGCCGCCTCCTCCGGATCAGCAGCAGCGGCCTTGGCCCGTTCCAGCCAGGGGCCCACCAGGTGCTGTCGGTCGGTGCCGACGAGGTCATCCAGGCCGTTGAGGTAGTCGATCCAGGTCCGGGTTAGCCGGGAGAACGCGGCGGTGTCCCGCGCTTCGAAGGCAGCCTTGATCTGCGGGAGCAGGGTCCGCGATCGGTCGGCGACCGACTGCCGCGCGACCTTGAGCAAGTCAGAGCGGTACGCGTCGCTCTCGCGCAATGACTCGTCCACGTCGAGCAGCGCGGGCATGACCTTGGCGAACGCGGCAGGGTCGTAGGCGAACGCCGCCTGTGCCCAGCTGTGCGGCCGCAACGTGCTCAGGCTCGGCGTCGCGGCGAACAACCCGCCGTGGCCAGAGGATCGCCCGCCGTTCGGTGGAATGGCGTACGCCGTGTCCGCCAGCACCTGCCAAGCCCGCCGCGCTTGGGTGTCTGGGGCGCCGTAACGGGCGTCGGCGTAGTCGGTGAACCACCGGCTCAGGTCCACTGGGCCGTCGTGCCAGGGCAGTTCGGCCAGGAACTCGACGGCGACCGGGTTGTTGTAGCTGGCCTCCGGCATGATGGCGATGCCGTCCAGAGCACTGTCCGGACGCGCCAGCCAGTCCCAGAACCGCTCGTTCCAGGCCTTGACCGGGGCGCCCATCGTCGAGTTGCCACCAAAATTCCAAATGGAGCCGAAGGCGTACGGCGTGCCTTGCCAGTCGGCGTCACGGTCTGGGCTGAGTGCTCGGTCGGAGAGCCCGTCGACCACGAGCATGTGGCTCCGGTCGATCGCCTCGACGGTCTCGCGCTTCGGGTTGTCCTGCCAACCGAGGATCACCCAGATGGCACCGGGGTGTGCCTTCTCGAGGGCGGCCTGGACCGCCATCGAGGCGCGACCCACCGAGACGCCACCGGCGCGTCCGCCTTCGTGCAGGAGGTCCATCTTGTACATCGTCGAAGGTCCGAGCAGACGCTGCTGCGCGGCGTAGAACCGCTCGGCCACCTGTGCGAAGGTCGGGTCGGTCGGAGCCAGCCAGTCCGGTCGGGTAAACCCCATCCAGGTGCCTTGGGGCACCGTCACCGCACCCGGGTTGCGTACCGCAAAGTCCGTAGGCACAGTGCCGAAGTAGCCCGGGAGAACCGGAGTGATCCCGAGCTCTCGCATCCGATCGGCGATCCGGCGCCCGAGTGCCGCGCGTTCGTGGATGAGGTGCTCGCTGATCGGCTCGGTGAAGTTTGACATGTTCTGCAACAACCACCACGGCTGGTAGCCGGGTGTGGGGATCCAGGCGCGCAACTCATCGGGCGCGTACCCGAACTGCTGGAGCGTCTCGTAGTAGACGGCCTCCGTGCCCACCGGAAGGAACATCTCGTTGATGCCGTGGAGGGCGAGCACGTCGATCAGCCGCTCCCAGTCGGCGAAAGTGCGGTAGGGGCCGGAGTAGCCGTCCTCGGTGTCGTTGCCGGCGAACCGGTGGCGTACGACGGAGGACTTCTCGATGGGCTGGCCGGGGACGGGCAGCCGGTTGGGGAGGTTGAGCTGATCGCCGGTCCACGAAACGTCGGCCTTCGCGACGTGCTTCAGGTACCAGTTGAAGCCCATAAGCAGCGCTGACGTGCTGCTTCCCTGGACGAGGAGCCGGGCCCCGCGGTGGGTCACTCGGAAGGTTTCGTCGCCCTGCCGCGGGGCGATGGTTTCGAGTCCGACCTGCGCGGCGTGACTGGGGCCGACGAGCCGGCGGATGACATCGTGCGCCGGTCCTATGTCGAAGAGCGGCCGACCTGCCGCCGGTAGCGGCGATGCGGCGGCGGCTCTGCCGGCGGCTGCGGCGGCCGGGACCAGGGCCAGCAGCAGCAGGACGGCCGCGAGGCCGGTCAACGTTCTCAGCCGGGATCGCGCGGTCGTCGGTCGAACCATGGGCCGCAGCCTTTCGCCGTATTTTGCGCAGAGACCAAGCTAAATGCGGTAAAGCTCAAGGTCAAGGTTCGGTCCCTGATCGCCCACGTGCCCCCGACGAGGAGTTAGGACTTCGCCTCGTCCCTGTCGCCCCTGGTGGGCGGCCCGTTCCCGGCTGAAAGGGCCCGGAGCGAAAGGTGTGTGTCCTGATCAAGGAGTAGGCGCCGGCGACCGGCGAGACGACGGCCGTCGTGCCATTCCTGACTCTCTGTAATCAACCCTTGACACGCCTTGTGGCTTGTGTGAATGTGCGCAAATGATCGGGGAGTCGCGCACGAACGGTCGTCCGCGCGAACCCTCGCATGTGGTCCGCGGAAGGAGACACATGCCAAGCACACGAACGCGCGTATCGGGACGGCATGCCCTCGGAGCTCGGGTGGGCGCTCGGCGGCGGAGAACGCCAGCACGGCTCGGCGCTCTCTTCGTCGCGGTCGCGACCGCACTGCCGATTTCACTGGTAACCCAGGGTCCAGCAGCTACGGCAGCGGTCTCGGTGCCGCCGATCTGGCCTACGCCGCAGTCCGTGCAGGACAAGAAGGACCTGATACCCGTCACGCCCAATGTTGCACTTGTCGCGGGGGCGAAGACCGACCCATCGGCAGTCGTGGTGGTCAACCAGGTGCTGACCAGGGCGGGCGTCAAGAAGGTGACGACGGTGTCCGACACAGATCCAGTACCGGACGCCGGGCTCACCATCTACGTCGGTGGGCGGAGCGAGAACTCCGCCTCCGATGAGGCCCTCCACGAAATCGGCATCGCCACCGGTGCCAACGGCCTTCCCAGGGAGGGCTACGTCCTAGGCATCGGTAAGGGCGGCGACGGCAAGGCACGGGTCGTCCTGGACGGGGTGGATGCGACCGGTACGTTCTACGCGGCGCAGACGCTCCGCCAGCTTCTCGTGTCGCACCCGGGTCGGGACGTGTTCCCCGCCGTAGCCATCCGGGACTGGCCGGCGATGCCGCTGCGTGGGGTGATCGAGGGCTTCTACGGGCAGCCGTGGTCGCAGCAGGACCGGCTGAGTCAGCTCGAGTTCTACGGCCGTACCAAGCAGAACATCTACGTCTACTCGCCCAAGGACGACCCCTACCTACGCGATCAGTGGCGCCAGGCGTACCCGCCGGACAAGCTCGCCCCGATCCAGGAGCTCGTGGCGACGGCTGCGAGCAACCACGTCGAGTTCACCTATGCGCTCTCGCCGGGTCTGTCGGTCTGTTACAGCTCTGACGGCGACGAGCGGGCACTGGTCGACAAGTTCCAATCTTTGTGGGACATCGGAGTGCGTTCGTTCGCGATTCCGTTGGACGACATCAGCTACACGAAGTGGAATTGTCCCGAGGACGCAGCCAAGTTCGGTACGGGCGGCGGCGCGGCGGGTGCGGCGCAAGCATTCCTGCTCAACCGGGTGCAGCACGACTTCATTGCCACCCACCCCGGGGCCGAGCGACTGCAGACAGTGCCGACGGAGTACTACGACGTCAGCGATTCGCCCTACAAGACCGCCATCCGTACCAAACTCGATCCCGCGGTGATCGTTGAGTGGACCGGTGTAGGCGTGGTGGCCCCGGTCATCACCACCGCCCAGGCCAAGAACGCGCGTGAGGTCTTCGACCACGACATCCTGGTGTGGGACAACTATCCGGTCAACGACTACGTGACCAACCGCCTCCTGCTCGGCCCGTACGTCGGGCGCGAGCCCGGCATCGAGCGGAGTCTCGTCGGCGTGACCGCCAACCCGATGATCCAAGCCGAGGCGTCGAAGATCGCCGAATTCACCTCAGGTGCCTTCTACTGGAACCCTGGCGCGTACGACCCGGCGGCGGCGTGGACCGCGGCGCTGCAGGACCTCGGTGGCACCGCATGGCCAGCGCTGAAGATCTTTGCGGAGAACAACTACTCGTCGAACATCGATCCTGTCGAGTCGCCGAGCCTCAAACGGCTGATCGACGCGTTCTGGTCGGCCTATGAGCGCGGTGGAGGACCCGAAGCCGCCGCCGCGATCGCAGACTACTTCGACCAGATGGCTGGCACCCCGGCCACGCTGCGTTCCGAGCTGCACAACCCTGCGTTCCTGGACGAGGTCAAGCCGTGGCTGGACAAACTCGGCCTCTACGGCCAGGCGGGCCAGCACGCGGTGCGGATGCTGCTGGCGCAGCGGGCAGGTGACGGCAACACAGCGTGGACCCAGCGCCAGGCGTTCGATGCAGCGCGGGCGCAGGCCGACGCGATCAGCCAGAGCGTTTCGCCGGGCGTGATGCCGTCATTCCTCGAACGGGCAGCATCGGCAAGTGACCGCTGGCTCGGGGCGACCGGGGGAAAGGCGAAGGGCACGACCTCGATGGGACAGTGGCAGGCCAACTCGCCCGCCAACATGGTCGACGGGGACCTCACGACGTTCTACTGGAGCGACCGGGCGGCGAACCCAGGCGCCTACGTCGGCGTCGACCTCGGGTCGGTCCAGGAAATCAGCAAGATCGACCTCTACATGAGCAAGCCCACCAGCCCGACGGACTACATCCGCCAGGGCGTGCTCGAGTTCTCCGCCGACGGATCCACCTGGACCGCCATCGGCACATACAAGGACCAGCCGGAGATCCACGCCACCGTCCCGCCAGGGGCCAAGGCGAGGTACGCCCGGATACGCGCGACGGCGGCACAGGACACCTGGGTCGTGGTGCGGGAGTTCCAGGTCACCGTGGTCGGCGGCACTGAACTGACCGCGACCGGCACCCCACCGCCGGCCGCCGGATCCAGCCTGGCACGGGCCGTCGACGGCGACGTCAGTACGGCGTACGTCGCGGACCGGGCGCCGCAGCCCGGCGAATCCCTTCAGGTCGCAGTCTCGCCGGCCCGCCCCATCGACCAGGTGGTGGTCCTCCAGTCGGGCGCACCGTCGGCAGCCGCCCTGCAGGTGCGCTCCGTCGATGGCAACTGGACCACCATCGGCGACCTGTCCGGAGGCTACACCCAGCTCGACGCGGCAGGCGTGAAGGCCGACGCGATCCGGCTTACCTGGAAGGACGGTGCCCCAACGCCGCAGATCAACGAGCTCATTCCCTGGTTCGGCGATACCCCGATCGCTGATCTCGCCGTCGAGCCGGTGAACGTTGACGCCGAGGCCGGCGGCCAGTCCGCGACGGCGACGCTGCGTCTCGGCTCGACCCGTGCCGAGGACGTCGCTGGAGCCCTGACCGTCACCACGCCCGCCGGGCTGACCGCGCAGCCCGCGAGCCAGGAGACCACTGTCATCCGTGGCCAGGACACGGGCATCCCCCTGACCGTCGCCGTTTCGGCCGGCACGCCGACCGGTTCATACGACCTGCCGGTCGTCTACACCCCGGTCAGCGGTGAGCCGGTCACAGCGATGCTGACCGTCCACGTCTACCCCAAGACCAGCAACACCAACCTGGCGCTGGCCACGAACGGTGCCACGGCCACGGCATCGAGCACGGAGGAGGGGCTCGCGCGGTTCACCCCTGATCATGGGATCGACGGTGATGGCGCGACGCGCTGGTCGTCCAACCACACGGACAACGAGTGGCTGCGGGTGGAACTGGCGCAGCCACAGCGGATCGGCAAGGTCGTCCTGCGCTGGGAGGCGGCCTACGGCAAGGCGTACCGGATCGAGACCTCCTCGGACGGTGCCACCTGGACGACCGCGGCGGCGGTGACGGCAGGCGATGGCGGCGTGGATACTCTGCGCTTCGACGCGCCGTCGGCCAAGTTCGTCCGGATGCACGGCGTTCTGCGTGGCACCGGGTACGGCTACTCGCTCTACGAAATGGAGGTCTACCCGGTCGCGCCATAGGGGAATTTGCTGCCGGCCCCGCACCCCGGTCCCTCCGGGAACGCGGGGCCGGTACGCAATGCCCAGGCAACCCTGCCCGGCGGCTGGCAGCGCTTGGCGGGCTTCGTCGACTCGGCTGTGGACGGCGCGCGAGGCTGCGAGTCGGGTCGCGGCCTCAGCCCCCGAGGTGCGTCGTCAGGTCATCATCGGCAGCCATCCGGTGAGTGATAGGGACTGACAAGAGTCCTAACTGCTCAGAAACGATCAGTCAGGCTCTCGCCTCTTCGGGCGCCCCAAAGTTGCCAACGGGCGACAGAAGGGTCTTGACGTCAGGTGTTGACCACCGTCAGTCTGTGCGACAGGCGTCGCAGAGTTGAGCGAAGTGAGCTTGAAACGCTACGAATCAGTCATGCTCAGGCAGAGAGATGAGGTACTCGTGCGCGTGATCTCCTCGTGGACAGCAGGAGCGGCCAGGCTGGGCGTGTTCGCCGCAGCGGTGACATTAGGCCTCGCCGCCTGCTCGGGCGGGACCGGCGCTGGTTCGTCGTCGGAGAAGGCCACCAAGATCAAGCTGGTGGCCGCGGAGTACTCGAAGGACCACACCAAGGCCTTCTGGGACCAGTTCGCCAAGACCTACCACGACAAAACCGGCTACACCCTCGACGTGCAGATCGTCAGCTGGGACGACATCGACCAGCAGAGCTCGACGATGGTGCAGAACAACAATCCGCCGGACATCCTCAACCTCAACGCGTACGCCAGCTACGCCAAGGACGGCCTGCTCTACAACGCCGATGAGGTCCTCTCCGACAGCGTGAAGTCCGACCTGCTGGACGCCTTCGTCAAGTCGGGCACCTACGACGGCAAGTTGTACGGCATGCCGGACCTGAGCTCAGCCCGCGCGATGTTCTACAACAAGACGCTGTTCAAGAGTGCCGGGATCGCGGCGCCGCCCAAGACCTGGGCGGAGTTCGAGGACGCCGCCAGCAAGATCAAGGCTCTCGGTGGCGGCGCAATTGGTTACGGCCTGCCGCTGGGCCCGGAGGAGGCGCAAGGCGAGTTCTCCATCTGGACGTTCAACAATGGCGGTGACTGGAAGAAGGACGGGGCCTGGACCGTCAACTCGCCTGAGAACATCGCCACGCTCACCTTCCTCAAGGGGCTCGCGGGGAAGGGACTGACGCAGAACAACCCAGGCAAGACCAACCGCCAGGACGCCTTCGACCTCTTCGCCTCCGGAAAGGTCGGCATGGTGGTCGGCTTCTCGCCGCTCGCCGCGACACTGGACGAGGCGAAGAAGGTGGACTACGGGGTGGCGCCGATGCCGACCAGCCAGGCCGGCAGCGAACCAAAAACATTCGGTGTGACCGACTACCTGATGGCGTTCAAGAAGGACGGCAACCGGGAGGCCGTGAAGGCCTTCTACGACCTGTACTACCAGAAGGATCAGGTCAACACCTTCATCAAGGCGGAGGGTTTCCTGCCCGTCACCAAGTCCGGTGTCGAAGCGTTCCGGGCCGACCCTGCCCTGAGCTCGCTGGGCACCTACCTGGACACGCTACCGAACGCGCAACTGACGCCCACCGACGATCCGGCCTGGGACCGAGTGAAGCTCGCCGTCCAGCAGAACCTCGGCACCGCGATCACGGGTGATCCCAAGACGGTGCTGGACAAGCTGCAGGCGCAGGCCGAGGGCAAGTGACGTGTCCTCTGCCAGGCCCATGGTGTCGGGTGCGGCGGCAAACGCCGCACCCGGCACCGCACCCCCCTCCGATAGCAAACCTCGCCGCCGCCGTGCCCGCGCCCGCCGCGGGCGCGAACCCCTACATGTAGCGCTGCTGTGGCTGGGACCGGCTCTGGCGCTCATCCTCGGCGTGGTCGTCTGGCCCGTGGTGGAACTTGTCCGTGCGTCCCTGTCCCGCTACTCGATCACCGGGCTGCGCCGCGGTGACGCCGGGCTGGAGAACTTCCGGCAGGTCCTCGCCAACGATGCTCTCGACACCGTCCTGGTCAACACCCTCGTCTGGGTTGTCGCGGTGGTGGCGCTGACGATGCTCGTCAGTCTGGGAGTGGCGCAGTTTCTCAACAAGGACTTCCGGGGCCGGAAACTCGTGCGGTGGGCCGTGATCGTCCCATGGGCCGCCTCGCTGGTCATCACCGCGCGACTGTTCACGCTCATCTACAGCTACTACTACGGGGTACTCAACGCGCTGCTGCTCAAGATCGGCCTGATCGACACGCCGATCGACTTTCTCGGCAGCGACGCCTGGGTGATGCCGTCCATGGTGGCGGTGGGAGTCTTCGTCTCGATTCCGTTCACTGCGTACGTCCTCGTCGCCGGGCTCAACGCCATCCCAGGGGACGTCTACGAGGCGGCCCGCCTCGACGGTGCATCGCCCTGGCAGGCGTGGCGGCTCGTCACGCTCCCGTTGCTGCGTCCCGCGATCATGGTGGCGACCGTCCTCAACATGATCTACGTGTTCAACAGCTTCCCGATCATCTACACCCTCAACGAGTCGAACCCGGGTTTCGGGCACGACACCACCATCACCTTCATGTACAAGCTCGCGTTCAAGAGCGCCGAGAAGGACGTCGGTCAGTCGGCCGCCGCTGGGCTGTTCAACGTCTGCATCATCCTCATCGCGGTTCTGGCGTATCTGCGGATCACACGCTGGCGTAAGGAGTCGTGATGTCCGTCGTCACCAAGGCCCCAGTCCGGCCCCGGGACGCCACCGTCGGTTGGCGAACGCTCCGCCCGTATGTCATGCCGGTGCTCGGCCTCCTCGTGGCGTTCGCGTTCCTGTGGCCCTACCTCGTGATGCTGCTCAACGCCTTCCGCCCCAGCGCGGACGTGGTCCAGACCCCCTCATCAGTCCTGCCCCGTGAATGGAAGTGGACCACCTTCGCAGAGGTGCTGGGCGACGAGCGTTTCCTGGCGTGGCTGCGCACATCGGTAGTGGTGGCCCTCGCCTCCACGGCCGTGGTCGTGGTCGTAGCCATTCCGGCGGCGTACTTCACCGCGCGGGTTCGTTTCCCGGGCCGGGTCGCCTTCCTGTTCCTGGTCCTGGTCACCCAGATGTTCTCGCCCACCTCGCTGGTGGTCGGTATCTACCGGGAGTTCTTCACTCTCAACCTGGTCAACACCTACATGGCGATCATTCTGACCAACGCCGCCTTCAACCTCGCCTTCGCGATCTGGATCCTGCACGGCTTCTTCTCATCCATCCCGAAGGAGATCGAGGAGGCGGCCGAACTCGACGGCTGCGGCCGGCTCGCCACTCTGCTCAGGATCATGCTGTCGCTGGCCCGGCCGGGCCTGGTGACCGCCACGATCTTCACGTTCATCGCCGCCTGGAACGAGTACGTGGTGGCACTGACCCTGATGCTCGACGACGACCGCAAGCCCCTGACGGTGGGGATCAACTCCTACGTCACCGGATACGAGCAGAACTGGGACCAGCTCTTCGGCGCGTCGATCGTCGCCATCGTGCCGGTGGTGGTGCTCTTCGCGCTCATCGAGAAACACCTGGTCGGTGGCCTGACCTCCGGAGCCGTCAAGTGAGCGACGAGATCGCCCGCCCCGACACCAACAAGGCCTCACCATCCCGGCTGGCCACCGCGTAGGGGTGGATGATCCCAAATCCTTCGGGGCCAGCAGGAGAACGGTTGGCCGAGGAAGCGGGGTCGCACCGGGCGATGACGCAGATCCCGTCGCGGGCCTGCTCATCGCTCCGTCTCGGTGCGCCCCCGCCGCCGGCGGATCAGGGGACGGGCGTCCCGTAGACACTGACCTCCGTGAGGTGGAACGACAGGTTGGCGGTGTTGTGCGTGCCGACTATCCGGATGTAGCGGGCCCTGGCCTCGGTTGTCATGGTGTCGCCGGCATCGGTAGCGGCGCGGGGTCCGCTTCGACCGCCGAGGGTGTACCAGGTGGTGCCGTCGAGGCTGCCCTCCACGCGGTACTCGTAGTAGCGCCCACCCGAGACGTAGTTGCGCACGTTGATGCGGGACACGTCGTTGACCGCGCCCAGGTCGACCCGCCACCATGTGGTGTCCCAGGTCATCTGGCTGGCGAAGTACGGCGAGTTGGCGCGGTTGCCGTCGTTCGCGTGCTCCGGGCCCCGGGTTGATTCCCAGCTCAGCGCGGTGACCGGCTTGCGGAGGCTCTGCAGAGTGTCCGTCGAGCCGTCGCGTGCTGTCGACGCGGCCGACGCTGGGGCGGTCAACACTGCGATCGTCTGCTGACCGGAGTACCGGTCGACCGCGGTGGCGAAGAGACCGACGTCCTGGACGGAGTCGGCGCCCGGGACGTGGGCTGAACCGATCACCGACCAGTTCCTGCCGTCGCTGCTGCAGGAGCCGGTGAGCTGGTCCCCGGACCTGCCGATGCGGACCCGCACCGGCGGCGCGAAGCCACCCACCTCGGCATAGGCGTCGACCTGGCCGTTGCCGTCGGAGTCCCAGCTGAAGACGCAGCCGTGGCGTGGGGTGACCGCGATGTTGGCGTAGCCGGCGGACCCGACCCTCGCCAGGTCGTTGCTCACCACCAGCCCGGCCCGGGTGAATTCCGACGAGCCGTCCTGCCGCAGCACCGTGCTGGTGAGCGCCTCTCCGTCGGTCAGGGCGTCCGGCCGGTATGCGGTGGCGAGTTCGTTCGTCTCCTTCCACAGGTCCTCGCCGCCGGCGGCGATCGCGATCCCACCGGCGGTCGGTGCGAACTCGGCCTCCGTGTTGGCCATCGTCTCGTACGAGGAGGGCAGGGCGCCGGCCACCAGCAGACTCGTCGAAGCGGTGTCCTGCGAGCGGATCCGGTCGGAGGTCCAGGAGGCGGTGACTGTGAGGGCTGGTAGGGCGCCGGGGGTGGCGTCGGCCGGGACGGTCAGGGTCCATGCCGCCGTGACCTCACCGCCCGGGGCGACGTCGGCCGCGCTGGTCGGCGTGGTCGCCCGCACCTGGTAGCCGTCCGGAGCGCTGACCTGAAGGCTGACCTCGTCCGCAGGCCGCAGGGTGTTGTCGTTGGCGAACGTCGCGGTGAGCTGCACCGCGCCCCCTGGCTTCACACCCTTGCGGTCCACCCTGACCGCCACCTGACCGTCCGGCAGCGCGGCCACCTTGCTCGCCTCCAGGTACGCGTTGCCGCGTGGCTCGGACGCGAGCTGGGTGCCCGCCCGCGACCACTGCTCGGCCACCGCCTGCCAGTCGATCCGCTCCGGATACTCCTTCCCCAGGCGCAGCGCCGTCTCCAGGCTGTCGAAGAACAACTGCCACCGCTTGGCGTAGTACTGCCCGACCAGGCCGTTCATTTCCCGGCGGGCGTAGTCCTGCAGGTCCGTGCCGGTGCTCCACAGCGTGACCAGCGATTTGAGGTTGTAGTCCAGGGTCGCGGCCTCGGCGGGGGTGGCGGCCTGCTTGTGGGCCTCCTTCTGCCACGCACCCAGCAGGAAGTTCTCATCGGTGCCCAGCAGCCGGTCCATCAGCCGCATCTCGTCCATCCACTGTCCGGTAAGCCGCTTGAACCGGTCGACGTCCTTGGCCCGGTAGGCCGCGCGGATCTTGGGTAGCAGCAGCCGGCTGTGGTTGGCCAGCACCTGCCGGCCGACGTCGACCAGGTCGTAGCGGTACGCGCCCGAGCCGCGCAGGCTCTTGTCGACCTTGAGCAGCTCGTCGAGGACCTGGTCGAAGGTGCGGATGTCGTACTGCAGCGGATAGCCAGTGTTGGCCAAACCGGGCTGGTCGTCGTACAGCCCCGTGACGTGCCGGGTGTCCGCGCCCGCGGGCCAGCTGTAGACCGTCCGGGCCATGATCCGCCACGCCTCCAGGGCATGGGAATCCGCCGCCCCGTACCGTGCGGTCGCGTAGTCCTCGAACCAGTGCTTTAGGTCGACCGGTCCGTCCTGCCATGGCAGGTCGGTGAAGAACGCCACGGCGGCGGGGTTGTTGTCGATCGCCTCCGGCATCAGCGCGATGCCGTTCATGGTTGTCCCGGGCCGCTTCAGCCACGCATGGAACTTGTCGTTCCAGACCTGCAGCCTCGCGCCGATGTTGAAGTGGCCACCGAAGTTCCAGATGGTGCCGAACGCGTACCCGGTGCCGAAAAAGGCCTTGTCGCGGTCGGTGATGCCGGACTCTTCGCTGATGCCGTCGACGATGAACATCTTCGAACGGTCGATGGCCTGCAGGGTCGCCGGCAGCGGGTTGCTCTGCCATCCGAGGATCGTCCAGAGGGCGTTCGGGTGCGCGGTGTTGAGCGCTCGCTGCACCGCTCGGGACGCCTCCGCGACGTTGACGGTTCCGGCCTTGCCGCCCTCGTGCAGCAGGTCCATCTTGTACATGGTGCTGGTCCCGAACAACTCGGTCTGTACCTGGTAAAACGTGGCCGCGACGCGCCCGAAGACCGGATCCGTGGGGTCGAGCCAGTCGGGTCGCTCGAGCAGGTTCCACGTGCCCTGCGGGACGGTGTTGGCTCCGGGGTTGCGGACCTCGAAGTCGGTCGGCACGGTGCCGAAGTAGCCGGGCAGGACCGGGACCATGCCCAGCGAGCGCAGTCGGTCGGACATCTTGCGACCCAGCTCGGACCGCTGGTCGATGAGCTGCTGGGAGATCGGGCTGTCGGTGCAGCACATGTTCTGCAGCAGCCACCAGGACTGGTGGCCCGGCTGTGGGATCCAGTTGCGCATATCCTGCGAGGTGTAGCCGAACTCCATGAAGGTGCGCTGGTAAACCGCCTCCTGGCCCTCGTAGACGAGCACCTCGTTGATGCCGTGGAGCGCGAGGACGTCGATTCGCCGTTCCCACTCGGCCCAGCTCAGGTACGGACCCGCGTAGCCCTGGTTCGTGTCGTTGAGGGCGAAGCGATGGTCCACCGATGAGTCTTTGGCAATAGGTGCCGACGGCAACGGCAGCTGCTCGGGCAGGTCGACCTGGGAGCCGTTGATCGAGATGTCCGCATGAGCGACCTGGCGCAGGTAATAGCCGAACCCGGTCAGCTGCACCGCCGGGGTCGTACCCGCGACGACGAGGCGGCCGGTTTCGGCGTACACCTCGAACCGATCCTTACCAATGCCCTTGTCGATCAGGCGGAGCGTCACCTGCTTGGCCCGCGACGTCCCGATCAGTCGCTCCAACGCCTGTGCGGCCGGATTGTCGAGCACCGGCTGTGTCGACTGCGCCGGTACTTCGGCCGCCACAGCAGGCGGGGCCGCGAGCGGAGCACCAACCAAGGTGAGTAGGACGGCGAGCACCACCACACGGGCTGGCCGCCGTCGATCTCGCCGCCGTCGACTTGGCAGTCTGGTGCGGACGGGCCCTTGCACTCCTTGATTGGGGGTCATTGGGCGGCCACCTCCAAGCGGGGGCAAAGCATGGGTGGGCGTTATTCAAAGTTCTTTCGTAAAGTCACTGCAAAATATCCTCGCCCTATGGCGAGCGCACCGTCAAGACGTAATGACGGACGTCAACGTCGAGGTTGAGGATGACGGGCTGGGGGCGGGATGAAGGACGGACGGCCGGCCGGGACGCCGGTGCTGCGCAGGATCAACCGTGCCGCGGTGCTGGACGCGTTCCGGCAGTCCGCACCGGATCCCGTCCGACTGGCCGAACTCACCCGGATGACCGCCCTGACCCGTCCGACGGTCACTCAGGCGGTGGAGGACCTGCTGGCGGCCGGCTGGCTACAGCAGCACGCACCGGAACCATCCGCGGTGGGCCGACCGGCGACACGATTTTCCCTGAACGGCCGGGCAGCCCCGGTCCTCGGGCTCGACGTCGGACCGCACACCGTCGCCGCCGGTGTCGCAGACCTCGCCGGCAAACGTCTCGCCGTGGTCCACCGAACCGTCCGCCGCCCCGGTGCACGTCAGCTGCTCGAAGTGGTGGACGAGGCAATCAGCGAGGCGTTGTCGGCGGCCGTGGTGTCTGCCGACCAGATCGCCGCGGTCACCGCGGCGACCCCCGGCATCGTCGAAGCGACCAGCGGCCGCGTGCTGTTCGCGCCGAGCGTGCCCGGCTGGTCGGCGATCGACCTCGTCGACCGCATGCGTCAACGCTTCACGTGCCCGGTGATGGTTGACAACGACGCCAACCTGGCCGCGCTCGCGGTGGCCCACGAACACACCGGCTCGGGCACCCTGCTCGCGGTCCACTGGGGCGAGCGGCTCGGTGCCGGAGTCGTCATCGACGGGCGGCTGCATCGAGGTGCGGGGGCGGCCGGTGAGATTGGCTTCATCCGCCCCGTCGGCGACCTGCCCGACGAAACCGGGGACGGCCGAGGGCCATTGGAGCGTGCGATCGGGGCCGAGGCGATCACCGATCTCGCCCGTCGGTACGCCGCCGAGCACCCGGAGTCGACTCTTGGCTCCCTTTCGACCGACCCCGCCACGGTCTTCAGGGCTGCCGCGGATGGTGACTTGTGTGCACACCACGTCGTGGATCGCATCGCCTTCGTCTTCGCCCAGGCGATCGCTCCCTGCGTCCTGGTGCTGTCCCCGCACACGATGATCATCAGCGGTGGCATCGCCCGGGCCGGCAGCGTCTTGCGGGACGCCGTGGCGCGCCATCTCGACCGCCTCACGCTTACCTCGCTGAATGTCGAGCTGTCCGGGCTGGCGGAGGAGACGGTGCTCACCGGAGCGCTCCGGATGGCCTTGGACGAGGTGTGGCGGAGCAGACTGACCGTCGCGTGAAGCGGGCACCGCACCGGCGGACAGGGTCGGCCAAAGCCGAGACCGAAGATCTTGTACCGGTCGGCGGTGCGGTTGTCGCTGGTCAGCCGGCTTCACCGGTAGCTCCGAGGCCGGAAAGCAGCCGGCCAGTTCGAGCGCCCCACATTTCGTCACATTTAAATATTGCGCTAGATGACTGAATCTGCCTAGTCTGGCAGCAGATCAATCACAAACGTTCAAAGCCCGACGAGACGCGCCGCGTCGGAGTCCCCGCATCATCCGCCGTGCACCGGATGACCGCTGCGCTCCCGACTGCCTGCGGTGTCGTCAGCCCGGCCGAGCCGGACGAGGCTCGGCCCACCGTGCGATGTGGTGAAAACACCTGCCTGCGACGAGGAGGTCCGATGCCACACAGATTCCTGAGACTGCTCACCGGAGCCGCGCTGGGTTTGGCGACCACCGGAGCCGCCGTGCTGCCGGGCACCGCGGTGACGGCGAGCCAACCGGGCCGGGCCTCGGTCACCGTACCGGCGGTGATCCCCGAGCCGGCGTCCCTGACCGTCGTGCCCGGCCAGTCGTTCGCGTTGACGCCGTCCACCCAGGTCGTCACGCATGGCTCGGACGACGCGCGGGCCGTGGGCAACTACCTGGCCGGCCTGCTGCGGCCGTCGACCGGCTACCCGCTGCCCGTCTCCGACGAGCCGGCCACCGCCGAGGCCGGGGCGATCGCGCTGCACCTCGACGACGACCCCGACCTCGGCCGGGAAGGGTACCGGCTCGACGTCACGCCCGGCCGCGTCCTGCTCCGGGCCGGCACGGCCGAGGGGCTGTTCCACGGCGTGCAGACGCTGCGCCAGCTGCTGCCGGCCACGATCGAGGCGGTCGCCCAGCAGCCGGGACCCTGGACGATCCCCGCGGTGCACGTGGTGGACCAGCCCCGCTTCGGCTGGCGGTCGGCGATGCTCGACCCGGCCCGGCACTTCCTGACCCCGGCCGAGGTCAAGCGGTACATCGACCTGCTGGCTCTCTACAAGATGAACACGCTGCACCTGCACCTGGCCGACGACCAGGGATGGCGGATCCAGATCGACAGTTGGCCCAGGCTGGCCACCTACGGCGGCAGCACCGAGGTCGGCGGCGGGCCCGGCGGCTACTACACCAAGGACGAGTACCGCGACATCGTCGCGTACGCCGCGCAGCGCTACATCACGGTCGTGCCGGAGATCGACATGCCGGGACACACCAACGCGGCCCTGGCGTCCTACGCGGAACTCAACTGCGACGGCGTAGCACCGCCGCTGTACACCGGCACCAGCGTCGGCTTCAGCTCGCTCTGCATCGACAAGCCGGTCACGTACGACTTCCTCGACGACGTCATCGGTGAACTCGCTGCCATGACCCCGGGCCGGTACATCCACATCGGCGGCGACGAGGCGCACGTCACCCCGCACGACGACTACGTACGCTTCATCAACCGGGTCGAGGACATCGTCAACCGGCACGGCAAGGCGACGCTCGGCTGGGAGGAGATCAGCGCGGCCGATGTCGAGCCGCCCTCGATGGCGCAGTACTGGTGGACCGCCGCGGAGGCCCGACAGGCCGCCGAGAAGGGCCTGGACGTGGTGATGTCCCCGGCTCAGAAGGTCTACCTGGACATGAAGTACGACGCGAGCACCCCGATCGGGCTGAGCTGGGCCGGCTACACCACTGTGCGCGACAACTACGAGTGGGACCCGGGCAGCTTCGTCAGCGGCCTCGACCCCGCACGGATCCGGGGTGTCGAGGCGCCGCTTTGGGGCGAGACGGTCGAGGACATCGACGACGTCGAGTTCCTGGCGTTTCCCCGGATCCCCGGGGTCGCCGAGCGTGGCTGGTCCAGCGCACAGGGGCGCTCGTGGGACGAGTATCGAGTGCGGCTGGGCGCGCACGGGCCCCGCTGGGACGTGATGTCGGTGAACTACTACCGGTCCCCAGAGGTGGCATGGGGTGAGCCCGCGCCGGTGACGGTCGCGACGGACGAGCAGGTCGTCTACGCCGAGGACGGCACCGCAACGGTCACAGTGACGGTCACCAACCGCAGCAATGCTCTGCTCAGCGACGTCGTCGTGGATCTGGACATCGATGGCGCCAGCGCGGTAGCGACCGGCGGCGCTGAGCTGCCGCGGTTGCCCGCGGGGGAGAGCCGGCAGGTGACGTACGCAGTGGCCTTCCCGGACGCCGCGGGGGCGCGGGACAGCCGCTCGCGGACCAGCGTCACCTGGCAGGCGCCGGACGGCAGCACCGGCGAGGTGCGGTATCAGGCGGCACTGCGGCTGTCCTGCGCGCCCGACGCCACCACGCCGACGGCCGTCGTCCACGCGGACAGCGAGGAGACCGCGGCGGAGAACGGTGCGGCGGCGAACGCCATCGACGGCAACGTCGACACCATCTGGCACACCCGGTACAGCACCCCCCGGGCCGGCTACCCGCACGAGATCCAGGTCGACCTCGGCCGTACCGACGCCGTCTGCGCCTTCCGTTATCTGCCCCGGCAGAGCGGCGTCAACGGCACCATCAGTCGGTTCGAGGTCTACCTCAGCACCGACGGCGCCACCTGGGGCAGCCCGGTCGCCAGCGGCACCTTCGCCCCGGGTAGCGGCGAGAAGTGGACGCCGTTCGCCGAACGCGACGCCCGGTACGTGCGCCTGGTCGCGCTGACCGAGATCAACGGCGGCCCGTGGGCGTCGGCCGCCGAGATCGGCGTCGACATGCGCTGACAGGCCACCGGAGCGTTCAGGGGGCATGCCCACCAGGCATGCCCCTGTGCTGTGGGCACCGAACCGGTCGGAACGAGGACGATCCCGACCACGTCGCCGGCTCGAACGGACACGGGGCCCGGGCTGGCTCCTCGCCGGACCGGGCCCCCTGCCCATCAGGCGAGGTCGTAGCGATCCAGGTTCATGACCTTGACCCAGGCCGCGATGAAGTCCTGGACGAACTTCTCCTGCCCGTCGGCGCTGCCGTAGACCTCCGCGATGCCTCGGAGTTGGGAGTTCGCACCGAAGACGAGGTCGACGGCGGTAGCCGTCCACCTGACCTCGCCCGTGGCGCGGTCCCGGCCCTCGTACACGTTCTCGGCGGAGGCGGAGGTCTTCCACTCCGTGCCGATGTCGAGCAGGTTCCGGAAGAAGTCGGTCGTCAACGTCTCGGGCCGGTCGGTGAAGACGCCGTGCCGTGCCTGTCCCACGTTGGCGTTCAACACCCGCATGCCACCGATCAGGACCGTCATCTCGGGAACGGTCAGCGTCAACAGGTTGGCGCGGTCCAGCAGCAGGGTCTCCGGCGACAGCTTCTGTCCCGCTCGCAGGTAGTTGCGGAACCCGTCCGCCTTCGGTTCGAGCACGGCGAACGACTCGACGTCGGTCTGCTCCTGGGACGCGTCCGTGCGTCCGGGCGAGAACGGGACCGTGACCTCATGCCCGGCGTTCCTGGCCGCCTGCTCGACGGCCGCGCAACCGCCGAGGACGATCAGGTCGGCGAGGGACACCTTCTTCCCACCGGACTGCGAGTCGTTGAACTCCCGCTGGATCTGCTCCAGCCGCTGCAGCACGGTGGCGAGCTGGGCCGGCTCGTTGACCTCCCAGTTCTTCTGCGGCTCGAGGCGGATCCGCGCCCCGTTGGCGCCGCCGCGCATGTCGGTGCCGCGGAAACTGGCCGCCGACGCCCAGGCGGTCGCGACCAGCTGCGAGACGGACAGCCCCGAGGCCAGGACCGTGCGCTTGAGGGCGGCGATGTCGTCGGTGCCGATCAGCTCGTGGTCGACCGGCGGGACGGGGTCCTGCCACAGCTGCGGCTCCGGAACCCAGGGGCCGAGGTAGCGCGAAACGGGTCCCATGTCGCGGTGCAGCAGCTTGTACCACGCCTTGGCGAACGCGTCCGCGAACTGGTCCGGGTTCTCCATGAACCGCCGCGAGATCGGCTCGTAGATCGGATCGACGCGCAGCGCGAGGTCGGTCGTCGCCATCATCGGGGCGTACCTGACCGCGGGGTCGTGGGCGCCCGGTACGGCGTCCGCCGCGGCGCCGCCCTTCGGCCGCCACTGCTTCGCGCCGGCCGGGCTCTCGGTCAGTTCCCACTCGTGGCCGAAGAGGGTCTCGAAGAAGCTGTTGTCCCACGTGATCGGGGTGGGTGTCCAGGCTCCCTCGAGCCCGCTGGTGATCGTGTCCCCGCCCTTGCCGCTGCCGAAGCTGTTCTTCCAGCCCAGGCCCTGCTGCTCGAGCGGGGCGCCCTCGGGTTCCGGGCCGACGTACTCGGCCGGGCCGGCGCCGTGGGTCTTGCCGAACGTGTGGCCGCCGGCGATGAGCGCCACCGTCTCCTCGTCGTTCATCGCCATCCGCCCGAAGGTCTCCCGGATGTCCCGGGCGGCGGCCAGCGGATCCGGAGTGCCGTTGGGGCCCTCCGGGTTCACGTAGATCAGCCCCATCTGCACAGCGCCGAGCGGGCCGGCGAGCTCCCGGTCGCCGCTGTAGCGCTCGTCGCCGAGCCAGGTGTCCTCCGGCCCCCAGAAGATCTCCTCGGGCTCCCAGACGTCCTCCCGGCCGAAGCCGAAGCCGAACGTCTTGAACCCCATCGACTCCAGGGCACAGTTGCCCGCGAAGACCAGCAGGTCGGCCCAGGAGATCTTCCGACCGTACTTCTGCTTGACCGGCCAGAGCAGCCGGCGCGCCTTGTCGAGGTTCGCGTTGTCGGGCCAGCTGTTGAGAGGGGCGAACCGCTGGGCGCCGTCGCCGCCACCGCCGCGGCCGTCCTCGATCCGGTACGTGCCGGCGGAGTGCCAGGTCATCCGGATGAACAGCGGCCCGTAGTGGCCGTAGTCGGCCGGCCACCAGTCCTGCGACGTCGTCATCACCTCGAAGACGTCCCGCTTCAACGCCTCGACGTCGAGCTTCTTGAACTCCTCCGCGTAGTCGAAGTCCTCGCTCATCGGAGTGACCCGCCGCGCGTGCTGGTGGAGAACCTGCAGGTTCAGCTGATTCGGCCACCAGTCCTGGTTGGTTCTGGGCCGCCGGATCGGCTTGGGAGTGGGGGAGGGGATTGCTGGGTTCTCGCTCTCGCTGACGCTCTCCGTCGCGGCCTTCTTGTCAGACACGTCGGTCCTTCTCCCGTCTTGATGACTCGTTCTGTCAACTGGCTGCTGGTGCCGCGAGACACTCGGGGCAAACACCCCAGTAGGTGACCTCGGCCTCGTCGACCGAGAAGCCCCGGTTGTCGGACGCGGTCAGGCAGGGCGCCTCGCCGACGGCGCAGTCGACGTCGGCGATGACGCCGCACGACCGGCACACCACGTGGTGGTGGTTGTCCCCGATCCGCGACTCGTAGCGCGCCACGGAGCCGGCGGGCTGGATACGCCGCAGCAGCCCCGCGGCGGTGAGCGCGTGCAGCACGTCGTACACGGCCTGGTGGGACACCTCGGGAAGCGCCCTGCGCACGGCGCCGAAGATCGACGCGGTGTCGGCATGTGGATGCGCGTGCACCGCGCTCAGCACCGCCAGCCGTGGACGGGTCACCCGGAGCGCGGCGCCGCGCAGCATGCGCTCGAAGTCCGGAATCGTGGCCACGTTGCGCAGTATGCTCCGCTTTGTTCTTGATTGCATCCAGAACACGGCGTCGCCCGGCTTCCCGCTCGGACCCACTCCCCGAGAGGTGCTTTAGTTGACGGCATGCCCAACCCCGCGATCCTCACCGTCGACGACGACCCGGCCGTCTCCCGGGCGGTCGCCCGCGACATCCGCCGCCGCTACGGCGACCGCTACCGCGTGGTGCGGGCCGACTCCGCCGAGGCGGCGCTGGAGGCGCTCCGCGAGCTGAAACTGCGCGGGGAGCAGGTCGCCGTGCTGATCGCGGACTACCGGATGCCCCAGATGAACGGCATCGAGTTCCTCGAGGCCGCCATGGATCTCTTCCCGGCCGCCCGTCGGGTCCTGCTGACCGCGTACGCCGACACCGACGCCGCGATCAACGCGATCAACGTCGTCGACCTCGACCACTACCTGCTCAAGCCGTGGCACCCGCCGGAGGAGAAGCTCTATCCGGTGCTGGACTCGCTGCTGGAGGCCTGGCTGGCCACCGCGACGACGCCCACCACCGACCTGCGCGTGGTCGGGCACCGCTGGTCGGCCCCGTCCTTCAAGGCGCGCGACTTCCTAGCCCGCAACCTCGTGCCGTTCCGCTGGGTGCTCGCCGACGAGCCAGAGGGCGCCGAGCTGCTGGCGGCCGCAGGGGTGACCGCGAACGACGTACCCCTGATCGTCACGACCGAGGGCAAATCGCTGGTGCAGCCGACCGAGGCCGACCTGGCCGCGCACGTGGGCCTGACCACGGCGCCCGCCGCGGACTTCTACGACCTGGTGGTCGTCGGAGCCGGCCCGGCCGGACTCGGCGCCGCCGTCTACGGCGCCTCCGAGGGGCTGCGGACCGTGCTGGTCGAGCGGCGGGCCACCGGCGGCCAGGCCGGGCAGAGCAGCCGGATCGAGAACTACCTCGGCTTCCCCGACGGCGTCTCCGGCGCCCAGCTGACCGACCGGGCCCGCCGGCAGGCACTGCGCTTCGGCAGCGAACTGCTCACCGCCCGCGAGGTGGTGGCCCTGGAAGACGCCGGGGCGGCGCGGGTGCTGCGGTTCGCCGACGGCAGCAGCATCGCCACCCACACGGTCGTGCTCGCCACCGGCGTCTCGTACCGGATGCTCCCGGCACCCGGCCTGGCGGAGCTGACCGGCCGCGGCTGCTTCTACGGCTCCGTGGCGAGTGAGGCGCCGAGCTGCTCCGGGCAGGACGTCTACATCGTGGGCGGGGCGAACTCCGCCGGCCAGGCCGCCGTGCACTTCTCCCGGTACGCCCAGCGGGTGCACCTGCTGATCCGCGGCGCCGACCTGACCCGGTCGATGTCCAGCTACCTGATCGAGCAGATCGCGCGGATCGACAACATCGAGGTCCACCCCCACACGGAGGTGGCCGCCGGAGCCGGCCAGGAACACCTCGAGCAGGTGACCCTGCGCGACATCCGCAGCGGCGAGGTCCGCCGGGTCGACACCTCGTGGCTGTTCGTGTTCATCGGCGCGGAGCCCCGCACCGACTGGCTCGACGGGGCCGTCGCCCGCGACCCGCGCGGGTTCGTCCTCACCGGCCCCGACCTGACCAGAGGCGGCCGCCGGCCGCCCGGCTGGACCCTGCCGCGCGACCCGTACCACCTGGAGTCCAGCATGCCCGGCGTCTTCGCCGCCGGTGACGTGCGGGCCGAATCGGTGAAACGGGTCGCCTCGGCCGTCGGCGAGGGCGCGATGGCGGTGTCGCTCGTGCACCGCTACCTGGAGGCACAGTGACCACGACAGACGGCCGGCTCACCCCGGACGAGCTGCGGAGCCTCTTCCTCTTCGAGGCGCTCACCCCGCACCAGCTGGCGCACCTGTCCGAACACGGCCGGGTCGAACAGCGCCACGCCGGCGACGCCGTGTACGTCGAGGGCGAGCCGGCGAGCTGCTTCTACGTGCTGCTCAGCGGCACGGTAGCGATGCGCCGCCGGGTGCAGGGCGACGACGTCGAGGTGAGCCGTACCAGCCAGCGCGGCGTGTACGGCGGGGCGATGCAGGCGTACATCGGTGACCTGGCCGAGCAGCAATACGCCAACAGCCTCTTCGCGGTGACCGACTGCGAGGTCTTCGCGCTGCCCGCCGAGATCATCGCCGAGGCGATGCGGGCCTGGTTCCCGATGGCCACCCACCTCCTCGAGGGGCTGTTCATCGGGATGCGCAACACACAGACCATCGTCGGCGAACGGGAACGGCTGCTGGCGTTGGGCGCGCTCTCGGCGGGGCTGACCCACGAGCTCAACAACCCGGCCGCGGCCGCCGTCCGGGCCACCTCCGCACTGCGCGGCCGGGTCGCGAAGATGCGTCACAAGCTCGCCCTGATCGCCGACGGTCGGCTCGACGGCCGGCGCCTGCACGACCTCGTCGCCCTGCAGGAGGAGGCGGTGAAGCGGGCCGCCGCCGCGCCGCCGCTGACCCCGCTGGCCGCCAGCGACGCCGAGGACGAGCTCGCCGACTGGCTCGACGACCACGGTGTCCGCGGGGCCTGGGAGATCGCCCCGACGCTGGTCGCCGGCGGCATCGACGCGGGGTGGCTGAGCCAGGTCGACGCCGCGGTCGGGGCCGACGACCTGGAGTCGGCGATCCACTGGATCACGTACACCATCGACACCGAACTGTTGATGGGCGAGATCGACGACGCGGTCGGCCGGATCTCCGGGCTCGTCGGCGCCGCGAAGCAGTACTCCCAGCTGGACCGGGCGCCCTACCAGACCGTGGACGTCCACGACCTGCTCGACGCCACCCTGGTCATGCTCCAGGCCAAAATCCCGTCCGGAGTGCAGGTGGTGAAGGAGTACGACGAGACCCTGCCCGCCATCCCGGCCTACGCCGCCGAGCTGAACCAAGTCTGGACCAACCTCATCGACAACGCGCTCGGCGCGATGGGCGGAACCGGCACACTGACTATCCGGACCGGCCGCAAGGAGGACCGGCTGATCGTGGAGGTCCACGACACCGGCAGCGGTATCCCGCCGGAGATCCGGCCGCGGATCTTCGAACCGTTCTACACCACCAAGCCGGTCGGCGAGGGCACCGGCCTGGGGTTGGACATCTCCTACCGGATCATCGTGAACAAACACCACGGTGACATCCGGGTGCAGTCGCAGCCCGGCGACACCCGGTTCATCGTGCTGCTGCCGATGGCCTCGGCATAGTGCGTTGACCTATCGCGTTGCGAGCGTGGCGAGCAGGCTGACCAACTTGATTAGGAATCGTCGGTGATCCTAGGTTAGCCGTGTGGACCGTGGCGTTTCCGCTTTTGGGCTGGTTCGGGGGAGATTCCGGTGACGTGGGCCGGTCGTGATCGCGGGTCCTCCTGGATCGATGGCGGGGCGATGAGCCGGTGACCGGAAAGTTGCCCCTGGCTGAGGGTGAGACTTCCCGTACCGCTTGCGCCCAGGCCGTGCTCCGTTCGGGGGTGGACGAGGAGAGCGGTGAGGTTCTGTCGCAGGCGGTGCTTGCGCAGCGGATCGGCTGGTGTGCCGATCTGGTGGCGGGGATGGTGTCCGGCCTGTTGGCGGAGCGGTGGAACTGCGCGGATGTGGAGGTGTTGGCCTCCGGACACGACGCGGGTGGTCGGAAGCTTCCGTCGAATGCGTGGATGGCGCTGCGGCGTCTGGGTTGGACGGTTACCGCGCCGGTGGGTGTGAGGGTCAATGACCGGGTCGTGCGGATGGCGCAGGAGCAGGCGGGGCGGGTTCTGCGTTCGGCGTGGTGGCGTGCGGGCCTGACCTCCGGTGTGTTGGCGACGTGGCCGGCCGATCCGCGTCAGCGCACCGCGCAGGAGTGGGAGCAGGTACGCAAGGCGGTTCCGGGCGGGGAGCATCTGCCGTCCAGCATCGTCAAGGGCCGTACTCGGCAGGCCGCCAGGTTCCTTGCCGCCAATGGCCGGCTGCCAGTGGACGTGTTCGAGCTTGAAGGCGTCCCACGGGTCGCGCGGATGCTGCTGCTGGCCGCGTGTGACCGGCAGCAGGCCAGCATCGAACGCAGCGACACCGACCCTGCGAGGGTGTTGCTGCGGTTGCAGTTGCCCACCCGCCCGGATCCGCGAGCCTACGCGGATTGGACGTGGGTGGCCTGTCCGATCAGCCTGCCGCCCACGGTCCCCGCCTCGGCGATACTGCACCTGCCCACCCTGCGCGTGACCGGCCGGCAGGTGCGTGCCGATATGGCGTACACGCACGCCGTGCCGAAGGCCCGGCGCACCGGTCACATGGTGGCGCTCGGTGTGGACTGGGGCCTGAACACTCTCCTCAGCGCGGGAGCCCTGCGACTGCACGAGGATGGGCGGATCACGGCGTTGGGGGCGGGTGGTCAGTTCCGGGCGGCCGGGGTCCTCGCCAAGCAGCACCGGCTGCGCCGGCACAGTGAGCGGCTGCACGCCAAAGCCGACCACTACCAACGCCTCACCGGCAGCAACGAGCAGCATCACCTCGTCGGCAAACTGGCGGTACTACGCGACGAGATCCGCCACGTCTCCGCCCGCCGGACGAACCTGAACGTCGCGCTCGCGTGGGCCGCCGCCCGCTGGGCCGTCGACCAGGCCATCGCCTCCCGGGCGACCGTCATCTACGTCGAAGACCTGCGGTCCTTGGAAGCGCGGGACATGGGGGCCACCCTCAACACGCGCCTGTCCCAGCAGGTGCGCGGGCAGATCGCCGACCGGATGCGGCACCTCGCCGCCGAGGTGGGTATCGCCGTGGTCACCACGCCTGCCCGCAACACCTCGAAGCACTGCCCGCAGTGCCTGGCTCCGCTGCAGCATCGCAAGGCCCCCGACCGCCCCACCACCCCAGGCTGGAAGTGGGCGATCTGCCCCCACCAGTCCTGCCGGTGGCAAGGCGACCGCGACCAGGGTGCCTGGCGGCGGATCGCCGCCCGCGGCCTGACCCATCAGGCAAAGACCGTCACCGACAAGGCCAGCGGGCACCTGGTCATCCGCGCCGTGGTCGACAAACTCGAAGTATCGGCGGTCATCACCACGACCAGTCGGGGGGACCGGTCGAAGGCCGGTCCCACCCGGCGCAAGGCACCACGCCCCGCGCCCAGGCGACGTAGGGCACCCTCCCCCACCCGGCCTCACAGCCTGGCGGGT
>NZ_JBUEGB010000058.1:0-42548 GCF_054963695.1 Micromonospora sp. RTBAU3-60
ACAAGAGACTCAGGATCACTAAGCTGATCAGGGACGCTCCGCCGCTACGGCTTTCGCTCATCCCACCCGGGCCGGCCGGGTACGAGATACCCCGCTGTCGTGGCTGAACTTGTGAGACGGCCGCACGGCGCTGCTCAACGCGCCTCCCCCGGTCCGGTGAGTGCCGCCGTCCGCTACCGGTGATGCGCACTTACGGCCGCCCGCCGCGACGGGTTAGACCAGGGTGACCGCTCGCCGGAGCGGGTTCTGCGTGCCCGGAAAGGGGGTCGAGCACCGTGCGGACCTACCGCCCCAGCCCGCGCCTCGACAACGTCGCGGCCGCGGACGCGATCCGCCGCCTCGACGTCCCGATGCCGGGCGGGGAGGACGTCGCGCCGCTGGTCGACGACCGGGGTGAGCCGGTCGATCGGGTGGTGCGCCGGCGATGAGAACGGGACCGGCCACGTGATTCGTCGCGGACCCGCGCGCCCGCATGCCGATCTTGACCGAGGTAGATCGATGAAGAGCAAGGAAGATCGGGTGCGCTCCGGACCGCCGCCCGGCTATGCGGCGGAGCTCGGGCGCGAGTTGCGCCGCGTCGTGCGCGGCGAGGTGCGTTTCGGGTCCGGTGACCGGGCCATGTACGGCTTCGACGCCTCGATCTACCGACAGCTGCCGATCGGGGTGGTGCTGCCCCGGCACGCCGAGGACGTCGAGGCGGCACTCGCGGTCTGCCAGCGGTATGGGGCGCCGGTGTTCGGCCGTGGCTGCGGTACGGCTCTGGCCGGGCAGGCGGTGAACGCCGCCGTGTGCTTCGACTTCTCGAAGTACATGAACCAACTCGTCCACCTGGACCCGCAGCGGCACCGCGCACGGCTACAACCGGGCCTGATCTGCACCCACCTGAACAGGGCGGCGCGACAGCATCGCCTCACGTTCGCGCCGGACCCGGCGACGCTGGACCACGCCACGCTGGGCGGGATGATCGGCAACAACTCCTGCGGCACGCATTCGGTGATGGGTGGCAAGACCGTGGACAACGTCCACGAGCTGGACATCATCACCTACGACGGGGTTCGTATGCGGGTCGGTGCCACCGGCGAGGACGAGATCGAGCGGATCATCGGGCTGGGCGGGCGCCGCGGTGCGATCTACGCCGGCCTGCGGCACATCCGGGACACCTACGCCGACGTGATCCGGTCCGGGATGCCGGACATCCCACGCCGGGTGTCCGGATACAACCTCGATCAACTGCTGCCGGAGAACGGCTTCCACGTCGCCCGCGCCCTGGTCGGCTCCGAGTCGACACTCGCGCTGACGCTGGAGGCGGACTGCCGGCTGGTCCCCTCGCCACCGGCACGGACACTGGTCGTCCTCGGCTATCCCGACATTCCCAGTTCGGGAGACGACGCCACGTGGCTGATGGAATTCGGGCCGATCGGGGTCGAGTTCACCAGCCGACACGTGGTGCGGAACCTACAGGCGAAGAAGATGGCCTACGGCGATCCGCGGCTGCTGCCCGCCGGCGAGGCCTGGGTGCTGGTCGAGTTCGGCGG
Organism: Micromonospora sp. RTBAU3-60; assembly: GCF_054963695.1. Classification (NCBI taxonomy): domain Bacteria; kingdom Bacillati; phylum Actinomycetota; class Actinomycetes; order Micromonosporales; family Micromonosporaceae; genus Micromonospora; species Micromonospora sp. RTBAU3-60. The sequence goes on from NZ_JBUEGB010000058.1 coordinate 1,536, forward strand.
CGACACCCAGGCGGAGGCCAACGACCGAGCCGAGCAGCTGATGGCCGCGCTGCGCCAGCGTCCCAACGCGCCCGAGCATCGGTGCTACGAGGACCCGCAGCAGCAGGAAGCGGTATGGGAGATCCGCAAGCACTCGGCAGGGACCACCCGCATGCCGATCGGGCTCGGTGGCCACGGCGGATGGCCGAACTGGGAGGACGCCGCCGTGCCACCCGAACGCCTGGGCGACTACCTGCGGGCGTACACCGATCTGCTCGACCGGTACGGCTACGACGGCGTGATCTTCGGCCACTGGGGGCAGGGCTGCATCCACTGCCGGCTGGACTTCGACCTACGCAGCGCCGACGGCGTACGCGAGTTCCGCCGGTTCATGGAGGAGGCCGCCGACCTGGTGGTGTCGTTCGGTGGCTCGCTGTCGGGAGAGCACGGGGACGGCCACGGCCGCGCCGAACTGTGGCCGAAGATGTTCCCACCCCGCCTGATGGAGGCGTTCGCCGAGTTCAAGCGAGTGTGGGATCCGCAGGGGCGGATGAACCCGCACAAGCTCATCGACCCGTACCCACTCGATTCGCACCTGCGGGAGGGCACGAGCTTCCGGCCGCGCCAGCTGGAGACGGCGTTCCGGTACCCGCAGGACGGCGGCAGCTTCGCCGAGGCCGTCGGCCGCTGCTTCGGCGTCGGGGTCTGCCGCCACACCGAGGGTGGCGTCATGTGCCCCAGCTTCATGGTGACCCGGGAGGAGAAGCACACCACGCGCGGACGGGCGCGGCTGCTGCAGGAGATGGCCGACTCCTCGGGCAGTGTCACCAGCGGATGGCGCAGCCCGGAGGTCAAGGAGGCGCTCGACCTGTGCCTGGCGTGCAAGGGGTGCAAAGGCGACTGCCCGGTCAGGGTCGACGTCGCCACCTACAAGGCCGAGTTCCTGCACCATCATTACGCCGGCAGGCTGCGGCCACGCCAGGCGTACGCCCTCGGGTTGATCAACGTGTGGGCACGGATGGCCTCGCGCGTGCCGCGGCTGGCCAATCTCGCCACGCACGCCCCGGTGCTCGGCACCGTGGTCAAGGCCGTCGGGGGGATCGCCCGCGACCGGGCGGCACCGGCGTTCGCGGCACGGACCTTCGTCTCCTGGTTCGCCGAACATCGCCCGCGGCACCCCGACGGGCCGGAAGTGCTGCTCTGGCCCGACACGTTCACGAACTACTTCGATCCTCGGGTCGGCGTCGCGGCGGTCGAGGTCCTCGAATCGGCCGGGTTCCGGGTCAAGGTGCCCAGCCGGAGGTTGTGCTGCGGCCGCCCCCTCTACGACTACGGCATGCTGAACCTCGCCCGGCGGTATCTGCGCGGGATCCTCGACGCGCTCTCCGACGACATCGAGCGTGGGGTGCCGCTCGTCGGACTGGAGCCGAGCTGCCTGGCCGTGTTCCGCGACGAGTTGACCACGATGTTCCCCGACGACGACCGTGCGCAGCGGCTCCAGGCACAGGCGTTCAGCCTCGCCGAGTTCCTCAAACGGCACGCGCCTGACTGGACACCGCCGCGGCTGCACCGGGACGCGTTCGTGCAGACCCACTGTCACCAGCACGCCGTCATCGGCTTTGACGCGGACCGCGAGCTGCTCGCGGCCATAGGCCTGAACGTGGAGATGGCTGAGCCCGGGTGCTGCGGCATGGCCGGCAGCTTCGGCTACGAAGCCGGCGAGAAGTTCGAGGTGTCGATGGCGGCCGGGGAACGGGTCCTGCTGCCCGCCATCCGGGCCCGCAGCGCCGCCACCGTGATCGTCGCCGACGGCTTCAGTTGCCGCGGTCAGATCCGTGCCGGCAGCGACCGGGAGGGGTTGCACCTTGCCGAGGTCGTCGCCATGGCTGCCCGCAGCGGCCCCCAGGGCCCGGCAGGCAGACCGGAGGAGCAGGGCATCAGCGTCCCGGCCCGCCACACCGGCGCAGGCGCACGCGTTGCCACGGCTGCGGCGCTGCTCGCCGTCGCAGGCGCCGCCGCCGTCACCCACTGGCGGACACACCACCGCCACCGCAAGAGGAGACCGAAGCGACATGGCTGAGGAACGCACGGCCGCCGACGCGCTCGTGGAGCGGCTCATCGACTGGGGCGTCGACACGATCTTCGGGCTGCCAGGCGACGGCATCAACGGGCTGGTCGACGCGCTGCGCAAGAAGACCGACCGGATCCGCTACATCCACGTCCGCCATGAAGAGGTCGCGGCCATGGCGGCGGTCGGCTACGCCAAGTTCACCGGCCGGCTCGGTGTCTGCTTCTCCACCTCCGGCCCGGGCGCCGCGCACCTGCTCAACGGGCTCCTCGACGCCCGCGTCGAACAGGCCCCGCTGCTGGCCATCACCGGCATGTCTTACCACGACCTGATCGGCACCAGCTACCTGCAGGACGTCAACACCGACTACCTGTTCAACGACGTCACCGTCTACAACCAGCGAATCATGGGCCCGGCCCATGTCATCAACGTCGTCGACTACGCCGTACGCACTGCCCTGGCCGAACGCGGACCCGCGCACCTGGCCTTCCCGATCGACTACCAGGCCGCCCCCGCCGGATCCGGCACTCGCTACATGCGCAACGTGCCCGGCCACACCTCCACCACCTGGCGCCCACCGATTCGGGTGCCGCAGGGCGAAGACCTGGAGGCCGCCGCCGCGGCCCTGGCCGGGCGGACGAAGGTCGCGATCCTGGCCGGCGCCGGCGCCCGCGGCGCGGGCGAGGAACTCGAAGCGGTGGCCGAGGTGCTCGGCGCCCCGATCACCAAAGCCCAACTGGGCAAGGACTGCGTGCCGGATGACAGCCCCTACACCACCGGCCCCATCGGGCTGGTCGGCTCCCTGCCATCCGAGGAGGCCCTCGAGCAGTGCGACGCGCCGCTCATCGTCGGTTCCACCATGCCCTACATCGAGTACTACCCCGCTCCGGGGCAGGCCGTCTGCGTGCAGATCGACGACAAGCCCGAGCGGATCGGCCTGCGCCACCCCGTCGACGTCGCCCTGGCCGGCGACGCCCGCGCCACCCTCGCCGCCCTGCGACCGCTGCTGTCCCGCAACGACAACCGGGACTTTCTGCACCAGGCACAGGCCGGGATGCGTGACTGGTGGGAGCTGATGGCCGAGCGCGGCTCGTCCCCGGACGTCCCGATGAAGCCGCAGGTCCCCGCATGGTCGCTCAACGAGGCACTCGCCCCCGACGCCATCGTCTGCGGCGACTCCGGCACCGTGACCACATGGGCTGCCCGCCAGATCAAGGTTCGCCGGGGTCAGGCCTTCAGCTTCTCCGGCACGAACTGCTCCATGGCGGCCGGTCTGCCGTACGCCATCGGGGCTCAGGCCGCCCAACCCGACCGCCAGGTCGTCGTCTTCACCGGCGACGGATCCTTGACCATGCAGCTCGGCGACGTGCTCACCGCGGTGCAGCACCAACTCCCGATCAAAATCGTCGTGGTCCGCAACGACACCCTCGGCCTGATCAAGTGGGAGCAGATGGTCTTTCTCGGCAACCCCGAATACGGCGTCGACGTCGCCCCGATGGACTTCGTCAAGTTCGCCGAGGCCTGCGGTGCCACGGGCGTCCGTATCGAGGACCCGGCCCGCTGTCCCGATCAGATGAAGCGGGCGCTGGCTGCCAGCGGCCCGGTCATCGTCGAATGCGTAGTCGACCCGCACGAACCCCCGATGCCGGCGAGGATCAAGAAGGACCAGGTCACCAAACTGGCGGCCGCGCTTCGCGCTGGTACGCCCAACCGCAACCGCATCGCCCTGCAAATGGTCAAGGACATCCTCGACGAATCCAGCTTCGACGCCAGCCCCGGCGGCTTCGTGCCCGACAGGCTCGGGCGGGCCCTGTCCGGCGCCGCGCGCCGACTGCGCGACCGCGCCGACGACGAAGACCAGGCATGAGGGAAGGCCGGGGCCGGAGAAGCGTCTCATCAGCGCGCTCACCGGCACCGCGCCGGCGCCGAGCTACCTCGCTCTCGGCCACGCCTTTCCGCCAAACATGACCGGCAACACCGTCCTGCTCGGCCTCGGCGCCGCCACCGGTGACCGGCCCGCCGTGAGTCGGTCGGCGACCGAGCCGTGCGCGTACGTCTTGGTCGCGGTGGCGCTCGTCCGCTAGGGGCCGGATCAGCCCAGGCGCCGCCGAGGCGGCGGCCGGTGCCCTGACCGGCAGATCCCGCGGCGTCGTCGCCCGGTATCCCTCCGCCGCGTCCGCCACGGCCGCCGGCGAGGTCGAAGAGTCCGCCCAGTCAATTCCTGATCATGAAGGTTCCTGATCGAATTGGTCGGCGTCTGGTTGTGTACTTGGAAAGTCGACACAGGCAGAAGTAGGACTGCACCCGCCCCACCTCGCCAACGTGGAAGGACTACCGTCATGAGCAGCACCGCCAAGGGCAGGACCGGTGAGACCCCGGCCGCGAGGCAGCGGCGGGTCTGGGACCGGACCGCACCCAGCTACGACAGGCAGATCGCGTTCCTCGATCGGACCCTGTTCAGTGGCGGCCGGGAGTGGCTGGGCGCCCGCGCGCGTGGTCGGGTGCTGGAAGTGGCCATCGGCACCGGCCGGAACCTACCGCACTACCCCGCCGACGTGACCCTCTCGGGGATCGAACTGAGCCCGGCGATGCTGGACATCGCCCGGCAGCGGGCCGCCGACCTCGGCCGTACGGTCGACCTGTACGAGGGCGACGCGGAGCGGCTGCCGTTCGACGACGCCTCGTTCGACACGGTGGTCTGCGCCCTGTCGCTGTGCACCATCCCCAACCCGGTGAAGGGGATCAGCGAGATGAAGCGGGTCCTCGTACCGGGCGGCCGGCTGCTCCTGCTGGACCACGTCCGTAGCACCTGGCCACCGGTTCACGCCGCCCAGTGGCTCCTCGAACGGTTCACCATTCGCGCGGCCGGCGAGCACTTCACCCGCCGCCAGCTACCCCTGGTACGGGCAGCGGGTTTCGAGATCGTCAAGACAGAAAGGTTGAAAGCCGGCACCGTCGAACGCGTCCACGCGGTCAAGCCCAACTGATCCACTGCCGCAACAAGGACTGCTCGGCCGGATTGGCGGTAAGGTCCAGCGCCCGCCTGTCCGCCTCGTGCGCCTCGTCCGGGCGGCCGAGATCGCGCAGCAGTTCAGCCCGCGTGGCGTGCCACAGGTGATAGCCGCCGAGGGCCTGGCGGAGTTCGTCGACTGCCGCCAACGCGGCATCGGGCCCGGCCACATACCGCAGGGCGACGGCCCGGTGCAGCATGGTGACCGGCGACGGGGCGAGCCGGTCCAGCATCGTGTAGAGAATCAGGATCTGCGGCCAGTCGGTGTCCTCCCACCGGCCGGCCTCGGCGTGCACCGCGACGATCGCGGCCTGCAACTGATACAGGCCCCGGCCATGTCGAGGTCAGCGCGCCGAGGATGCCTTCCGGTTGTGCAACCAAGGCCTACGCGAGATCCAAAAGGTGCATTTCGCCGCCGCGGATCATCCAGTCGTCCCAGTAGCCGAGTCGCCCGCACGCGACACAGCGGCTCGTGATGGCGATCGCACGGATTCCGTCCCCATCGGCGTAGAGGGAGTAGCTGACCGCAACGTTGAAGTCTTCTTCGTCGCCGTCACCGCGGCACTCGCAGACCATGATGGCGGATCTGGCGTCATCCCAGTACTGGCCGCTGTCCGCGATGAAATGCTGTGCACCGCAGTCGCGGCAGATGCGCTTCGCTGCGTGCTCCTCGAGATCACCACGAACGCCGAAGACATGTCCGCCACAGCCCGCGCAGGTGCACAGCCGTACCTCGTGCACGTCGTATCCCTCAGCGCCCTGCGCCATGGCGTACTCGGTGAGGTCCTCGACGGTTTCACCTGTCGGCCAACCGCCGACCTCGCTGATCACCACAACCGCCATCTCACCATGCCGAGGCATGTCGTCCCCGAGTCCGCACCCCAGCGGGACCCCGTTTTCCATCGGTGCGACCTGCACGCTTCCGCCGTCGACCGCGCGTTACGGTCCGTGACGAACGCGCGGTGTCACTCGTTGCGCAGCCCTGCCGATGAGCGAGTGCCGGAAGGTATGCCCGGACCTGCTCGATCGACGGCAGCCGGCCGCCTGACGGGCTGCCGCGCCGGCAGGCGATGATCGTGGGATGGGCATTCCAGCATCCCTGCGCGAATCGCTGCACGATCCTCTGTTCTGGGCGCGGTACACCTTCGCCGCGGAGGACGGACCCGGCGCCGATCGGCTCGGCGCCCTTGAGGAGCTGCTCGACGAGGAGAACGAGGATGACGAGGACGATGGCGAGCGGGACAACGCGCTCAACGTCGTCTTCGACGTCGGTGGCGGCCATCTCATCCTGCTCGACGTCAACACCCAGCTCGGCTCGTACGAACTTGGCATCACCGGACCTGGTTCCGCCGAGCCCACCGGGCTGGGCTGGGACGATTTGGCGCACTGGCACCCGTACGCGCTGCGCTGGTCGGAGCTCGATCTGATCTGCCGGGCAGTCGCCGTGCGAAATCCGCTGCTGTCGCACCCCGGGGTGCCGCTGGCCTTGCTCTGCCGGTTCGCCGCGGTCTTCGAGGACGACGACGTGGACGCTGCGGTCACCAGCGTCGACTCGGCGTACGGCGCACTGCGGCCCCAGGACTGGGACGGCTACTGGCCCAGCGGCGCCGACTGGCTCGAACGCGCCGACTTCCGCGGCCAGAAGGTGGTGTGGCACCGCGACGAGGCAGGCAACCTGTGGGCCGAACAAGACGACGACCACGACGCCGACTTCTACAGCACACGGGTAACACCACCGGCGGCGGCCGAGGAGCATTTCCCGCATACCCAGCTGAGGAAGCTGCTGGCCGCCGTCGCGACCACGGTAGCGACCGGGTCCCGGCCTTAGCCCCTGGAAGCGGCGCCTTCGCACCCCGCGGGGAATGCGAAATGTGGGTTCGGCGGTGAACGTCTCCTGGTTGTCCGCGAAGTGGGCCAGTTCGCGTCGGGCCCAGGCGAGCACTTCGGCAGAACGTGCGCGACGGTTCAAGGCCGCTGGGCCGTCGAGGATGTCTCGCCAGAACGCCGTCCGCTGCGGCAGCCGCCACGCGGCCGGCCGGGCCCGGCGTACCGGTACCCGGCCGTCCGCGTTCTGGCCGCTGGCGGAACCTACAGGTCAAGCGGCTCGATCCAGATGTTGCGGTACTGGACCGGGTTGCCGTGGTCCTGCAGCCGGATGGCGCCGGCTGCCGGGCCCTCGGGCCGGCTGCCGCCGGTCGGACCGAGGATCTCGACGTCGTCCTGCACCGTGACGCCGTTCCACACCACGGTGACGCGCGCGTTCTCGACCTTGTTGCCTGCCGCGTTGTAGCGGGCCTGCCGGTAGACGATGTCGTACGTCTGCCAGGTCTGGGGCGGCAGCGCCGCGTTCACGTCGGGGGCCTTCTGGTTGTAGATGGCCGCGGCGTCGTTGGTCTGCGGCGGGTCGATGCCGAACGAGTCCAGCACCTGGATCTCGTAACGGTCCTGCAGGTACACGCCGCTGTTGGCGCGCGCCTGCCCGGTCACGTCCGGCGGGTACAGCGGCAGGTTGAACTCGACGTGCAGGCGGAAGTCACCGAAGGCCTGCAGGGTACGCAGGTCCCCGTTCCGGACGGTCATGGCGCCGCCGGCGACCGGCCATTGGGGTTCCCGCCCGTCGCTGTGCTGCCACTCGGTGAGCTCGCCACCGTCGAACAGCGTGATGCGCTTGCCGTGCGGCCGGACGGCGAGCACGTCGAGGTTCACGTGCCCGGAGTCCGCGGCCTCCTTGCGGTACTCGACCACATTGCGGCCCTTGTTCAGGCCGACAGTGGTGGTGACCGTTCCCCACTCCTCCCAGGTGACGGTCGAGGGGAAGACCGTCTGCTCCACACGCTTGCCGTTGACGTACAGGCTCAGCTGTTTCTCACCCGAGTAGGGGTTCGGGCCGTTGCTGTAGCGCATCGCCAGGTCGTACGTCCCAGCCTCGCGGACATCGACCGAAATGCTGGTCGACGAGCCGTTCTGCGCGAACCCGGCGGCGAAGCCCGCGCCGGAGTAGGCGGCGTGGTCGGTGGCCATGCCGACAGCGACCGTCCGGCCCTCCTCGGCCTCGAAGAAGGTCTGCGGCTGCACCACGCGGCCCGGGATCTCGTTGAGCGTGTACCAGGCTTCCGTGTTCCACAGCTCCTCGCCGTCGGCGGACGAGAAGGGACGTGGGGAGCGCACGTGCACCACGCGGTTCTCCTTCAGGCCCGGGATCTGCAGCTTGACCGTGCGGCGGTCGGCCGACAGCTCGGCCTTGGTCACCTTGAGCGTCTCCAGCTCGAGCTTGGGCCCGCCGTACTGGCTCGTCGCACCGTAGCGCCACTGCGTCACCTGGTACGCGTCGGCGAGCTTCTGCGCGGTCTCGGCGGACAGCGGCTTGGTGTACTCCAGCTCAAACCCGACATGCGAGGCGCGCATCTGCTTGACCTCGAAGACCGAGGTGCCGTTGGGCGTGAGCTTCTGCAGGCCGTAGGTGAGCTTGCCCTCCTGGCCCCAGTTACCGCCGGCACCCAGGCCACCCACGTAGAGCGCGCCGTCGGGGCCGAGGGCCACCTCGTTGATGCCGGACTCCAGGCCCTGCGTGTGCCGGAACACCGCGCCCTGGTACTGGCCCTCGATCTCCTCGAGGAAGACCCGCTGTAGGCCGCCGTAGGTCACGTCACCGACGACCAGTTGTCCCGCGTACGGTCCCTGCTTCAGCAGCACGGGCGTGGACGGCGAGTTACCGATCTCGTTCTGCGGGAGCCAGACGATGGGACGGGTCACCGCCTTGTCGTCGTACGGGCCCGCGGGCGTGGTGTAGTGGTTGTAGAAGGCTCCTTGCTGGATCTGGACCAGCTTGTTCGCCGGCAGCCAGCCCCCCTGGTTGTCGGTGACGAGGACCTCCCCGCGTGGGCCCCATCCGATGCCGTTGGGGGTGCGCAGGCCGCCGGCGACATACGTGATCTCGCCGGTCGCGGCGTTCACCTTGATCGACGTACCGCGGTTGCGCGCCGGCTGGGGCACCGTGGTGGCGCCACCCAGGTTGATGGCGACTGACAGGTTGAGATAGAAGTACCCGTCCCGGTAGAGCAGGCCGAACGCGAACTCGTGGAAGTTGCGGCCCCACGGCCAGGTCGCCACCGTCCGGTAGTCATCCGCGACGCCGTCGCTGTCGGTGTCGCGCAGGGCGGTCAGCTCGTGCTTCTGGCTGACGTAGACGGTGCCGTCGACCACCGCCACCCCCTGGGGTTCGCGCAGTCCCTGGGCGAACTTGCGGTAGGTGACCTGTTCGGGGCCGGTCTTCCCGGTGGCGCCCTCGACCATGTAGACCTCGCCGGCCACGTTGTCGGTGCCGCCCCAGGTGGAGATCACCAGGTCGCCGTCGGGCATGAAGGCCATGCCGGTGACCTGCGGCTGGAAGCCTTCGGGGCGCAGGTCGGTGAGGGTGTAGCCGGGGTGCACCCGGTCGAGGGGCAGGCCGTCCCCGGCCGAGTCGGTCGCGCCCTCGCAGTACTTCCACCCGGGGGCGGTGACGCGTACGACGTCGGCGTCGGTGCTCAGCGCGGAGGTCGGCACGAGCTCGAAGCCCGTTGCGCCAGGGCGACGCCACTCGAGCCGCAGCACCTGGCCGCCGCCGTTCTCGAAGAACTCGACGAACAACGGGTGCAGGCCGGCGCTCAGGGTGACCGACCCTTCCTTGGCGGTCTCGCCGTGCAGGCCGTCGTGGTCGACGACGAGCCGGTCGTCGATCGTCAGGCGCGACCCGTCGTCGCTGGTGAGCCGGAAGGCGTAGTCGCCGTCGGTGGGCACGGCGAGGTTGGCGATGACGTGGCTGATGAATCGGTCGGACAGGCCGAACTCGTCCGTGGTGGTCCAGTTGATCTGCGGCATCAGCTTGTCGACGTTCGGCGTCTGTGCGGGCTTGAGGGTGCACAGCGCGGACAGCGGGGCGCCCATGTCGTACGAGCGCAGGGTGACGCCTGGTTCCTGCGGCGGGACCTCGGCGGTGCCGGGTGCGGCCATGGCCTGGGTGACGGGGGCTGCGGCGAGCAGGGCCGCCAGAGCGGCCCCCGCGGCCGCGAGCACGGCTCGCCGGCGCCGGTGCCGCCGGCTCGGTGCGGTCATGGTTCCTCCTGGTGGTGGCGGTGAGGCCCGGCAGGGAAGGAGTCGGGTAGCTTTTCTCCCCCTGACCGGTCGTTACGACCTCGCGAGGCAAAAGATCGATGGTCGACACCCTAATCTTTAGATTCAAATAGCTCAACTTTTAAATGGATGAACAAAAGCGACGTCCAGAAGTCGCCGTCCCCGAACGCACGGAGGCCCAGGTCGACGGGTCGACCTGGGCCTCCGGCGGATCAGGGCGTCATCACCGGGTACTGCTGCTCATCCAGCGCGTCGAGCACGTGTTGCGAAACCAGGCCGTCGCCGATCCGAGCCGAAACGCCAGCGCGGGGGCCGTTGGCCGAGGACGGCGACGGCCCGTGCGGCCTCCGCGCTCTGGTGGCGGGCTTGGCGTTACGGACGGGCGGCGAGGGCGGTGGTAGGCCGCAGCCGCGCGTCCGCGCGGCTCAGCGATCATCAGCCGCGCAGCCAGATCGAGGCCCGCCCGATGTACGCGAGCTGTGCGGCGAAGGCGACCAGTGCGCCCGCCACACCGAGCGCGATCGCGAACGTGGCGGATCCGCCGGCCGCTCCGGCCAGCAGGGTCGCGCCCAGGCCGATCAACAGTGCGACGAAGCCCAGCCCGACCAGTGAGGCGGACAGCAGCGACAGGAACACGGTCGCCCGCCCGACGGACTCGGTCATGGCGGCGCTGCGCGAGGTCTGGAGCACGAAATGCTCGGTGGTCAGGGCGGTGAGCAGCCGACGACGGGTTCGTCGGCGATGACGGCAGGCGCCGAGGTCGAGCCCGCCGTTGACTAGACCCGGACGACGGGGGTGTCGACGAGGTGCTCGGCGATGAACCACGTCTGGAGTTCGTTGGTGCGGATCACGTTCGACACCAGCAGATCGTTGCTGCCGTCGTCGCCACCGTCCGCCACCCGCGCCGCAGCATCATGTGCGTCGGTGAGGATCAGCTCGTGCGCTTCCAACAGGCGCGAGAGCATCGCCGGAACTTCCTCGGCACCGTTGGGCGGGCGCGGCACCCGGGTCAACTCAGCCACGTGCCGCGGGTCTCCAACGGCGATCCCGCCGAGCGTCTGAATGCGCTCGGCAATCATGTCGATCAATTCAAGCTGTTCGCCCGCGTGTTTGTCGAGCAGCAGGTGAAGCTGGTAGAACGTCGGCCCGCGCATGAGCCAGTGGTGCTTCTTGTAAAGCGAGTGCAGGATCCGGCTGTCGGCGAGGATCCGGTTCAGGCGTTCACACGAGTACATTCGCGCGTCGTACGAAAGACCGACCGGTAGCTGGCGCAGCGTCCCGAATGCCTGGATTTCCCGGCCATGCTGGTGCAGTCGGGGCTGGCTGTCCGAACGCTCCTGCTGTTGGGCCATGCTGTCTCCTCCGATGCCTGTCAGCCGCTCCGCACCACGCCGCCGGCCGCCGGCCGTCCGCCAGTTGCGGTCGGCAGGCGATCTGCCCCGAGCGTAGGTGGCGGGATCCCCCGAGAGGGCCATATTCCGAGGCTCGCGAGCACCCCGGACCGCAGCGGGGCCTGCGTCACCTCGGTCCGCTCGTTCCCGAATCATTCCGGTCAACCGCTCCCCCCGGCTCGCCTACGCTGGCGATGGGATTGCCGGGCCAGACGGCGGAACTGCGCGGATGGCCGTAATGGGGTTCGGTGGCATGAGCGCGATGGGGACGGTCACTTGCCGGCCGGATGCAACCCGTTGACGAACGCGCCGAACTCGGCCCGCTGCTCCTCGGTCATCGGTTCCTTCGGGACCGTGATCGCCTGGATCTTGCCGAACATGATGTACCAGACCTCGGGGGTCTCGATGACCCGGTCGAGGCCAGCCCACCGAAGCCGCGACTCGACGAGCGGGTAGGTCAGTGTGACCCACTCGTCGTCCAGCGTCAGGTGAAGCCCGTCCCTGATGACGTTGGACTGTATACGCACCGACCGAGCCACCGTGATCGGTGCGATCGCGAACACGAACAGCAGTCCGAGGACCAGGGCGACGTAGGCCAGCGACGTGGACGGGTCCAGCGCCACCAGGGCGAGGCCGAGGACGATCAACACTCCGCCCAGGATGCGGACGAGCCTCAGTTGCGGACGGAGGATGAACTGCAGTGTGCGGCGTAGCTGTTTCTCGTCATAGGGGACCCGCATGGAGATCTGCATCGCCGCATCCTAGATCCACGATCAAGGGGTGCTGCCGGCGCCGGGCACCGGCCTGATCACCGGGAGACCATCGTTCAGGGGTGCGGCGGACGATCAGCGCTGACCAGTCCTGTCTGGTAGGCGATCACCACCAGTTGCGCACGGTCGCGCGCACCCAGCTTCGCCATCGCGTGGCTGACATGGGTGCGCGCGGTGGCCGGGCTGAGAAACAACTCGGCACCAATCTCGGTGTTGCTCAGGCCCTGCCCCACCAGGGCCAACACTTCGCGCTCGCGTTGGGTCAGCACCGCGAGCCGGTCCTCGGCGGCCTGCGCGGCTGTGCGTCGCGCGGTGAACTGGCCGATGAGGCGTCGGGTGATCCGCGGCGCGAGCAGCGCGTCTCCGGCGGCGACCACCCGGATGGCGTGCAGGAGCTCGGCCGGTCCGGCGTCCTTGAGCAGGAAGCCGCTGGCGCCGGCTTGCAATGCGTCGAAGACGTACTCGTCGGTGTCGTAGGTGGTGAGGATGAGGACCCGGACCTGCTCCAAGCCGCGCATCTCGGCGATCTGGGTGGTGGCTTGAATCCCGTCCAGTTTCGGCATGCGGATGTCCATGAGGACGACGTCGGGTCGGGTGGCGCGGGCCCGCTCGACGGCTTCGGCGCCGTTGGTGGCTTCTCCCACCACCGTGATGTCGTCCTCGACGTCGAGCAGGACCTTGAACCCGGATCGCACGAGACCCTCGTCGTCGGCGAGCAGCACCTTGATCGGGGGGTTGGTCATCGGTGGCGCGGCCGCTGCGTTCACAGGCGTGACCCGGTCGGCGCGAGGGGCAGCCGGGCGGTGACTTCGAACCCTCCGCCCGGAGTGGGCTTGGCGTCGAGTTCTCCGCCCAGCAGTTGGCAGCGCTCGCGCATGCCGAGGATCCCGCGGCCGGGCTGGGCCGAGCTGCCGGTGCTGGCCGGATGCTGGGCCGGCAGCTGCGGGGCGGCGGGGTCATCGCCTGAAGCGGCACGGCGCCCCTCGTCGGTCACGCGGATCTCCAACACGTCGTCTCCCGGGTTCAGCGCCACCGTCACCCGGGTCGGGCCGACGTGGCGGATCACGTTGGTGATCGATTCCTGCAGGATGCGGTAGGCGGCGCTCCCCACCGCGCTCGGCACCGGCGCCGCGGGCGGGGTCTCCTCGAGTTTGATGTCGAGTCCGGCGTCGCGTGCCTTGGCGGTGAGTTCGTCGATCTGCCCAAGCCCGGGGTACGGCAGGCGCCCGTCGTTGTCGTCACGGAGCACCCCGAGGATGGCCCGCATCTCTCGCAGCGCCCGAGAGCTGGTCTGCTCGATGGCTTGCAGCGCCTCGCGTGCCACTTCCGGCCTCTTGTCGAGCACGTGGGCGGTGACACCGGATTGGACGTTGATGATTGCGATGGCGTGGGCGACAGTGTCGTGCACCTCGCGCGCGATCCGGAGCCGTTCGGCGTCGACCCGCGCCCGCGCTTCCTCCTCGCGGGTCCGTTCCGCAAGCTCAGCCCGCTCCTGAGCTTCGGCCGCGATGACTCGTCGAGACCGGACGGACTCGCCGAGAGCCACGCTCATGACCGACGCGCCGATCCGGAAGAACACCCAGCCGATGGCGGCTCGCGGTTCGATGTCGGCCGCGGCGACCAGCCACGCGACGGTGAGCACCGTGATACCCACGCCGGCTACCACCAGCGACCGGCGCCCGTCGCCGTAGGCGGCGAGGCTGTAGAGGGCGACGAAGAGCCCGAGCCAGCCGGGCCCGTCCGGGAAGTCGAGGCTGTAGTAGACCAGGCTGGCGAGCGCGGCGGTGACGAACACCGGGACCGGCCACCGGCGGCGGACGGCCACGACCAGACCACTCACCACCAGCAGCGCGAATCCGAGGTTTCCGAGGTCGGCGAGCGGACGCTCGGCCCCGTCGACGGCAACGCGGGCGATCGTGCCCTGCACCTGCATCACGGTGATGAAGAGCGCGAGCACCACGTCCTGCGCCACCACCCGCAGGGGGAACGACACGGCACGCTGTTCCATGCCGTGATCCTACGGTTCTCGCCCACGGACAACGCTGCGCCCAGACGCGCGACCTGCTACGCCGGCCGGCGTAGCGAGACGCGAACCGGCTACGCCCGATTGCGTAGGCGCTGCCGTCCGCTGTCCGAGGCGACGGCAGCCGCACCGGCGCGACGATCACCGCCATGAACGATCTCCCTCACCCACCTCGAGGAGCGCGCCATGCGTAGAGCCTTCGCCAGCCTGGCGACCCTGCAGCTGCTGGCCGTCGTCGCACAGTTCTTCCTGGCGGCCAGCGGTGCCTTCGACACGGCACCCAACGACGAGTCCTTCCAGCCGCACCGCGCGCTGGGCGGCGGAATTGTCCTGATCACGGTTCTGGTGACCGTCGTCGCCGCGACGGCCCGGATGCCCGGACGGCTCATCGGGATGAGCGGCCTGGTCGCCGGGCTCGCGGTTCTCCAGTTCGTGATCGCGGCGATCGCCACCGCGCTCGACGGCACCGCTGGCGGGCTCGTCTTCGGCCTGCACGCGGTCAACGGTCTCGCCATCGTGGCCGTGACCGGGAGGATCATCCGCCAGGCCCGGCAGCTGGCCAGGCCGGCCACGCCCACACCCACGCCACAGGCAGCATGACCACCGGACTCTGGATCATCCTGGACCACGTCGTCGCGCTGCTCAGCGTGGCCGCGTGGTTCGCGGCCGGCGTCAGCCTGGCGCTCCGGCGTACCCGGCTGGCGCTCGCCGCCGGAGCCGCGGCGGTGCTCGTGACGCTGGTCCGGGTGGTCACCGTGGCGATCCTGGCCGGCCGGGGCTGGTGGTTCGTACAGGAGAAGGTCCTCCTGGGGCTGCCGCTGCTGGGAGCCGCCGGGGCCGCCGCCGTGCTGCTCGCCGGCCCCCAACTGCTCGCGACAAAACGGGGGCGAGCAGCGGGAGGGTCGGCGCGCGGCGTGGTTTCGGTGCTCACCGCGGGTTACGCGGCACTGGCCGGTCTTGTGGTGACCTTGCTGGTCGGATACCCGCTCACCCTGAGCACGGCCTTGATCACAATCTCGCTCGTGGGCGTCGGCGCGTTGCTGACCGCGCGAGTGGTCGCGCTTCCCGTTGAGAACGCGGCCGATGCGGGCGTCGCGCAGGCGCCGGAGGGCCGACGCCCGATCTCGCGCCGCCGGTTCCTCGGCTGGACCGGTGGCGCGGTCGTGGTGACCGCGGCCGGCGCCGGCACCGGGCTGTCGTTCCTCCGCGCCGAATCGGTGACCACGGGAGGCGGCCGCGGACACTCGTCCCGGTCGGCCGTGTCGGTGGCCGACCTGCGAGGCTCCGGGTCGCCGGCACCGGGTGGCACCGTGCGGCGCCACGTGCTCACCGCGAAGAGGGCCACCGTACGGCTCCGGTCCGGACGGGAGGTCGACGCGTGGACCTACAACGGCGAGGTCCCGGGTCCGGCGATCACCGCGACCCAGGGTGACCTGCTCGAAGTGCGGCTGCGCAACGCGGACATCGAGGGCGGCGTGACCCTGCACTGGCACGGCTACGACGTACCGTGCGGCGAGGACGGCGCGCCCGGTGTGACCCAGCTGACCGTGGCACCCGGTGAGGACTTCGTCTACCGGTTCCGCGCCGACCAGGTGGGCACCTACTGGTACCACACCCATCACGCCTCCCACGTCGGCGTCCACAAGGGGCTGTACGGAACCCTCGTCGTGACACCGCGCGACGGACAGCGAGCCGACGTGCACTCCGCGGCGGAGCAGGTGGACCTGACCCTGCCCGTGCACACTTTCGACGGCACCGTCGTGATCGCGGGCAGCGACGGCCAGACCGAACACTCCGCACCGCCCGGTGCACCCGTACGGCTGCGACTGATCAACACCGACTCGGATCCGCACCGGATCGTCCTCGCCGGAACCCCGTTCCGGGTGGCGGCCGTCGACGGCCGAGACCTCAACCGGCCCGGCGAGGTCCGCGACGTCGGGCTGCGCCTGCCCGCAGGCGGACGATACGACCTGGTGTTCCCCATGCCGGACACGCCCGTGGCGCTGGTTGTCGACGACGATCGTGACGGCGGACTGCGCCTGCGCCCGCAGGGCGACGCCCCCGCTGAAGCGCGCCTCGAGGACACGTCCGACCTGCCGGAGCTCGACCTGCTGCGCTACGGCACCCCGGCCGCCGTCTCCTTCGACACCCGCAACGCGAACCGGCACTTCACCATGGTCCTCGACCGCGGAGTGGCCCTGGTCGACGGCCGACCGGCGTACGCGCAGACCGTCAACGGCCGGGGCCACCCCGCCATCCCCGACCAACTGGTCGTCGAAGGCGACATCGTGCGGTTCACCGTCGTCAACCGAAGCCTGGAAACGCACCCCTGGCACCTGCACGGCCATCCGGTGCTGATCCTGTCCAGGGACGGGACGCCGTCGACGGGCAGCCCGCTGTGGGTGGACACATTCGACGTCCGGCCGGGCCAGACCTGGGAGGTCGCATTCCGCGCGACCAATCCCGGAATCTGGATGAACCATTGCCACAACCTGCCCCACGCGCACCAGGGCATGATGCTGCGACTCCGCTACGACGGTGTCACGACGCCATTCGGCGGCTCGCACGGCGGAAGCCCAGGCCATGGCCACTGATCCAGCCCACGCCACTGGTCAACTCGCTGAACACGCGGACGATCCCGAGTCGAATCTCCTTGCCCTCGTCCATCGGCACACCCGGGCCGTCATCGACGCCGAACTGCATCGGCTGGCCCGTCGGGCCCCGTCCCTCTCCCCTGCCGACCTGGACGTCATCAACACGGTGCTGGAGGAGCTCGCCGAGTCGGCGTTTCTCGCCCCGCTGCGAAACGCACCAGGGGACACAGCCGGTCTGCTGGCGCACATTTTCGGCACCGAAATGAACACCGACTGAGTGAGAACGGAAGTAGATGATTCACGGCAATTTGAGGAGAAGATGATGACAACCGAGGCTCCCCGTACGGATGGAGCTCTGGCGGGACTGGCCCGATTCTGTTACCGGCGTCGCCGTCTGGTCCTGCTGACCTGGATCGTCGGCGTGATCGCCGTGGCGTTCCTCGGCTTCAACTACGCCGCCGCCTCCGACAACGACTACTCCGGTGGGGACTCCGATTCGGCCAAGGCGCAGGCTCTGATCGAGAAGCACTTCCCTGAGCAGCAAGGGGACACGCTGACTCTCGCGATCAAGGCGGACAAGGGAATCGACGACCCTGCCGCCCGGCAGAAGATCGAGAAGGTCATCGCCGAGCTGGACGCCTCGCCCATCACCGGGCCGGTGGCCTCGCCGTATCAGGACGAGAACCTGGTGACGAAGGATCGTCGTATCGCCCGTACGACCATCCCGCTGACCGACACGGATGTGCCGAAGGCCGAGGTCAAGCCGCTGGTGGACCTGGTCAAGGTCGCCTCCGGTGACGGCGTGACGCTGGGGCTGGGCGGGGACAAGGCGGAGAAGGCGGAGACACCCCCGCAGGGCCCGGCCGAGGGTGTGGGCCTCCTGACCGCAGCGGTGATCCTGTTCATCGCCTTCGGGTCACTGGTGGCGATGGGCCTGCCGATCGTGACCGGACTGATGGCGGTCCTCGGCGGCGTCGCGCTGATGAAGCTCGTGGGGCACGTGGTCCCCTCGCCGGATTTCACGGTGCTCGTCGCCGTGTTGATCGGGCTCGGTGTCGGCATCGACT
Organism: Micromonospora sp. RTBAU3-60; assembly: GCF_054963695.1. Taxonomy (NCBI): domain Bacteria; kingdom Bacillati; phylum Actinomycetota; class Actinomycetes; order Micromonosporales; family Micromonosporaceae; genus Micromonospora; species Micromonospora sp. RTBAU3-60. The sequence goes on from NZ_JBUEGB010000058.1 coordinate 19,550, forward strand.
ACGCACTGTTCATCCTGACCCGCTACAAGGACAGCCTGCAGGACGGCGACGAGCCCGAAAGCGCCACGGTCAAGGCCATCACCACCGCGGGTCACGCGGTGCTGTTCGCCGGCACGACCGTCATGATCGCGCTGCTCGGCCTGATCGCCATGGGGCAGAAGATGATGACCGGCGTGGCCATCGGCGCGTCGGTGACTGTGCTGGTGACCATGATCGCTGCGGTGACCCTGCTGCCGGCGTTCCTGGGCTTCATCGGCCACAAGATCAACTCACTGCGCCTGCCCCGTCGCACGTCCCGCCGGTCGGGGGGCGACGGCACCCCGGCACGGAAGCGCCGCACCCCCGCCGAGCGCTGGGCCGGCGTGGTGCAGCGCAAGCCCCTCGTCGCCGCGATCCTGGCCGGGGCGGGCCTGCTGGTGCTGACCGCTCCCGTGCTGTCGATGCGGCTGAGCCTGCCCGACGCCAGCGTCCAGCCCCACGGCCGGAGCAGCTACACCTCATACAAGATCATTTCCGAGGGCTTCGGCCCTGGTTACGGCGCGCCCCTGATCTTCGCCGCCGAGGTCGACTCCAGGGACCCCGAGCTGAGTTCGGTCATCGAAGCGGTCCGGAGGACCGAGGGCATCGCCTACGCCACGCAGCCCCGGATCAGCAGGGACGGGCAGGCTGCCATCTTCATGGCCTTCCCCAAGACCGGATACCAGGAGGAGGCGACCGCGGACCTGGTGCACGAGCTCCGCGACGACGTGCTGCCCAAGGCACCCGGCGGCGAGCAGGTCTACCTCGGCGGCCCGAACGCCGGCGCGATCGACTTCGCCGAGGACACCAGCTCGCGCCTGCCGCTGATGATCACGGTCGTCATCGTGCTGTCCCTGCTGCTGCTGGTCGCGCTGGTCCGGTCGGTCACGATCGCGCTGCAGGCCGCCGTGATGAACGTGCTGTCGATCGGCGCCGCCTACGGCGTGCTGGTCGCGATCGTGCAGTGGGGATGGCTCGGCTCGGTCCTTGGTTTCCCCACCGAGATGCCGATCGTGACCTGGGTGCCGATGATGATGTTCCCGCTCCTGTTCGGCCTGTCGATGGACTACGAGGTATTCCTGATCTCGCGGGTCCGTGAGGAGTACGAGCGCACCGGCGACACCCGCAGCGCCGTCACTCACGGGCTGGCGCGGACCGCCAAGGTCATCACCGCCGCGGCCGCCATCATGATCGCCATTTTCACGACCGCCCTGCTCGGCCCCGACGTCTCGGTAAAGCAGATCGGCCTGGGCATGGCCGTCGCCGTGCTCATCGACGCCACCATCATCCGGATGGTCCTCGTCCCCGCCGTGATGGAACTGTGCGGCAAGGCCAACTGGTGGATGCCCGGACGCCGGACAGCGAAGGCGACCACGGCTGCGCAGGCCAGGGTCGAAGTCTGACCGTTCCTCGAGTCGGAGTGTGGGGAACCCTCGGGCGGGAGGTTCCCCACCTCTACGGTTGGGCGCTGGCGGGGTCGCAGGGCCCTCCTCCCCCGGGTCTCATCCAACCCGCCCAGGGCGCGACCAGCGAGGGGGCGGTCTATCGGGCGGGTTGGAACAGTTCGATGAGGTTGCCGGCGGGGTCGGCGAGCAGGATCTGTCGTCCGCCGGGGCCGGAGATCGCGTCGCTGCGGAACGACACCCCGGCGCCACGGAGCCGGTCGATCTCGGCGTCCAGACTCTGCACGATGAGGTGGATGCGGTTGTGACCGGGTGCGCTCGCGTCGGTGGGGGTGGCGCGGGCACCGGAGCTGGTGGGTCCGGACAGCAGCAGCCGCAGTGGTCCGCGGACCACATCGGCGAAGGCGGGGGCGGCGCTGATGTTGACGGTGAAACCAAGGTGGGTGGTGTAGAAGTCGACGGCTGCCTGGACGTCGTCGACAAGGTAGCGGACGCTGGCGTACTGGTCGGGAGCGATCACGGCGGAGTCTCCTTTCGCTTGCTGGTGGCCAGGACCGGCAGCAGGTACCGGATTCGGGCGTCGATGGCGGCCGCGGTACGGCCGAAGGCCGGGTAGCCGGCCTGATCGGTGGCGCCGGCTGCCGCGGGATCGGGGATGCTCCAGTGAACCCGACGAGCCTGCTCGCCGGGTTCCGGGCAGACCTCGCGGGCCTTGTCACACAAGGTGATCACGTAGTCGAACCGGCGGCCGGTGAGGGTGTTCAGGTGCCTGGGGCGCTGGCTGGAGATGTCGATGCCGTATTCATCATGCAGAACCCTCGCCGCCTCGGGGTGCAGGCGTGGTTTGGGTAGCGTGCCCGCGCTGGTCGCCTCGACCAGGCCGGCGCCGCGCCGACGGAGCAGAGCTTCGGCGATGGGTGAACGGGCGCTGTTGCCGGTGCAGACGAACAGCACCGCCACCGGCGCGGTCGGATGGGCCGCCGACGGTGCCGGGGCCAGGTGCAGCGCCGGGTGCAGGGCGGCACCGGTGGTGGCCAGCGCGTCCGCGCAGCGGTCCAGATTCAGGTGGTAGTAGCTGTCCCGGCCGTCGAAGCTGCTGCGCGTCGCGGTGACCAGGCCCCCGTCACGCAGCAGCCGCAGGTGATAGGAGACCAGGTTCTGCGGCTCGCCGGTCAGCGTGACCAGCTCGCGGACCCGCAGGTCGCTGCAGGCGAGTTCGGTCAGCAGTCGCCAGCGCAGCGGGTGGCCGGCCAGTCGGACGAACGCCGGGGCGGCTCGACTCGATGAGGTCACGGCTCCGACGATACATCAAATTGGTTTGATCGGTCTCGGAGGCGTTTCCGCATCGCTTCCAGCGATATCTGCTCACCGCCTCGGCCCTCGCCGTGCTCGCCTACGCCGGATGGCGGCTGACCCGTCTACCGGTCCGCCCCGACTGAGCCGCTCCTACCACGCCTGATTCCCGGGCCGCTGCCCACCTCGTCTCGCCCGCCGCGCCGCTTCCGCGGCTAGGCGGCCCGCGACGGCACCGCCCGGACGCTCTCGCGTCACACCGCGTCCGACCCGATGCCGACCCTCCCGCCCGCTCCAGCCTGCGGGCACTCCGGCCCTCCGGCATACGGATCTTGGCAGATCGGGTGTGGCATTGTGAGTCGAATGGAGCCGGACCCAGATGCCGGGGGGCACCGAACGCTGCTGCCCCAGCCTGTGCGCGTCGGGCTGGGGGTGCTGCGCGACTACCGGCCGACGTTCGCTCGGGTGCGCGCCCTGCTGCGCAACATGATCACCTCGTTCGTGGTGCTCAGTACGACGCTGTGGCTGCTGCCGGGCGTCACCGCGAGTGGCCTGGTCGCGACCCTGTGGCTGGTCGGGCTGATCGCCGCGATCGGCGCGGTGCTACGGCCGCTGCTGTTCGCCCTGGCCACCACGCTCGGCGGGCTCGGCGCTCTGGCCATCGGCGTGTCCGTACAGGCCGTCGTCATGTACGTCGCGTTGCGTCTGGATCCGGAAGCGGACGTGGCGGGATTCGCCGATGCCTTCGCCGCCGCCTGGCTCGCCGTGGCGCTCGCGGCGGTCGTGAACTGGCTCGCTGACGCAGGAACGGACGACGCGTTCGTCAGCGAGATGCTGTGGGTGATGACCCGGGTGCGGCGCAGGCGGGAGCGGCGCCCCACGTGGCGACACCGACGGCGGCGAGGTGGCGTCACGGTGGAGACGCCCGCCCGGCAGGCCGCCGACGGCCTGCTCATCGTCCAGCTAGACGGGGTGGCCGCGCCGCTGGTGGGGTGGGCTATCCGCGCCGGCAACCTGCCCACGGTCGGCCGGTGGCTGCGCTCGGGCAGCCACCGGATGACCCGCTGGCACACCGGACTGCCGGCCACGACGCCCGCCGCGCAGGCGGGCCTGTTGTACGGCGACACTCGACGGGTGCCGGCCTATCGCTGGTACGAGAAGGCGACAGTGGGCGACAGCAGGGCTCGCTCCGCCGGCCGCATGGTGGTGACCAGCCGGCCACGCGACGCCGCCGAGATCGAGCAGCGCCTGTCCACCGGACAGGGTCTGCTGCGGGACGGCGGCGTCAGTATCAGCACCGCCTTCACCGGCGACGCCCCCACCAGCCTGCTCACGGTGAGCCGCGCGGGACTGCCCGGACCGTCCACCCGGGGTTACGCGGTGTTCATGGCCAGCCCGTACGGTTTCGCGCGCGCCGTGGTGCGCGGGGCCGGGCAGGTGCTTCGCGAGCTGTACGAGGCGCGGCGGCAGCGGCTGCGCGACATCCAGCCAAGGGGACGGCGCCGGGGCTCGTACCTGGCGCTGCGCCCGATGGCGAGCCTGCTCAGCGACCTGAACGTGTCGCTCATCGCCGAGCAGATGGCCGCCGGGGCACCGGTCATCTTCTGCGACTTCCTGGACTACGACGAGGTGGCCCACCACGCCGGGCCGGCTCGCCCGCAGGCGATGGCGGTCCTCGAGGCGCTCGATCAGACGCTCGGCGTCCTGCAGCGGCTGGCGGCTGAGGCGACGCGGCGTTACCACATCGTGGTGTTGAGCGACCACGGGCAGAGCCAGGGCGCCACGTTCCGCCAGCGATACGGCGAGTCGCTGGCGGAGCTGACTGCCCGCCTTGCCGCGCACCCGGTGCGGACGGTCGCGTCCGGCCCCCGGCTGGCGCCCACCGTCCCGGCCCAACCCGCGGCGACCGTCGAGGCCGCCGGTCCCGTCGAGTCGTGGGGCCGGGTGAACGCGCTGCTCGCCGAGGTCGGTGGCCGGGGCGGGGCGACCGGCACGGCGGCTCGGCTGGCCATGCGGTCGCGAGCGGACGGGGGCGAGGTCAGCCTGGGGCCGGCCGACCGGGAGGAGGCGGCCACCGCCGCCGATCCGGAGGCCGTGGTGGTGGCATCGGGCAACCTGGCGATGATCTACCTGCCCCATCATCCGGGCCGGCTGACCCGCGAGCGGATCGACGCCGCCGTCCCGGGGCTGATCGACGGCCTGGCCGCGCACCCCGGCATCGGGCTGGTCGTGGTCGACTCCGCCGCCGGACCGGTGGCGATCGGGGGCCGCGGCTGCCACTGGCTGCGGGACGGGCAGATCGAGGGTGATGATCCGCTGGCCCCGTACGGCCCCCGGGCCCGCCATGACCTGCTTCGCCACCAGGCGATGGACCACGTCGGCGACCTCGTGGTGATCAGCGCCGTGGAGCCGGGCCTGGAGGAGGTCGCGGCCTTCGAGGAGTTGGTGGGGTGCCACGGCGGGCTCGGCGGCTGGCAGACCGAGGCCCTGCTCATCCATCCCGCCGACTGGCCGCAGGAGGGCGAACTGGTCGGCCCGGACGACGTACACCGGCAGTTGCTCGGCTGGATGCGGCGGCTCGGCCTGCGGCGGGCCGACGACCACGCCGGCACGCAGGATGGCACGGGCAACGAGCCGGACGTCGACCGGGACCACGACCGGCGCCGCGAGCCGGCCGCGTAGCGCAGGCGCTGACCGGCCTACGGGGCCAGCGGATCATCCGGCAGCCGCCGACGCCGGCTGAGCCAGCCCAGTCCCTGGGTGACCAGGACGACGAGCAGGATCGCGGCGACGACGCTCTGCCACGGCTCCGGAAAGACCGCCCGCCCGAGGACCCCGATCGAGGCGTAGAGCACCGACCACAGCAGGCTGGCCGGCGCGTTGGCGACGGCGAACCGCCGCCAGGCCAGCCCTGCCACGGCTGCGGCCAGCAGCACCGGGACCCGGCCACCGGGGATGAGCCGGGACACCAGCAGCGTCGAGACGTGCCCCTCGCGCACGCGGGCCGGAACCCGGCCGACCCGCTGCCGTCCGCGCAGGCCGGGTAGCCGCTGGGCGACCCGCTCGCCACCCCATCCGAGGATGCCGTACGTCGCGAGGTCGCCGATGTACGCGCCGACGGCACCGGCGATCACGACCAGCACCACGGTCACCGGATGCTGGTGGGCGGCGAGTGCCGCGGCGCCGCTGACCGCCGCGCCGGTCGGCACCACCGGGAGCACGGAGCCGAAGAGCACCACCAGGATCAGCGAGCCCAGCGCACCGAGCGTGGCCGTCACCGTGGGTCCGCTAGGAACGACTCGCCCGGCCGCAGCACGCGCACCTGCGTGGCCGGCGCGACCGTCTCCACCTGACGAGCGAAGTCGTCGCCCGGCCGAAAGAACCGGTCCGGCCGGATCCGGTCGCACCCGACCGGCCAGAAGGTGCCGAAGTGGATGGGTACGGCCCACGCCGGCGCCGCGCGTCGTACCGCTTCGGCGGCCCCCGACGGGTCGAGGTGGCCGGGGCCGAGCGTCGGGCCCCAGCCACCCACCGGGATCAGCGCGAGATCGAGCGGCCCCAGCTCGGCCATCTCGTCGAAGAGACCCGTGTCCCCGGCGAACCAGGTTCGCGCGCGGCCTTCGATCAGGTAACCGACGGCGGCGGCCCGGTGCCGGGACCAGGGACCCCGGCCGGCGTGGTGGGCAGCGGGGACGGCGGCGACGTCGAGGCCGCCGATCGTGAGCCGGTCACCGACCGCGAGTTCCGTGCAGCGCCCGGCGGCCGCCGCGCCGAGCGCCCGCCGGACCAGCCGTGCGGCGCCCGCCGGCACCACCAGCGCGGTGTGCTCGGGCAGCCGGCGCAGTGACGCGAAGTCCAGGTGGTCGGCGTGCAGGTGCGACACGAGTACGGCGTCCGGAGCGGACGGTAGTCGCGGGGTGGGCCCGCGTCGACGGCGCAGATGGGCGAGCCGGTCACGCAGCAGCGGGTCGGTCAGCAGCCGCGTTCCCGAGTCCTCGATCCACACGGTGCTGTGCCCGCACCAGGTCAGCTGCACCACGCCGACACCCGCACCGCGTTGGTCACGCCTGCCACCGTATCCGGCCGCGCCGCCGAGCGACACGGAGGCTGTGGCGGGCGCGGTTGGCCGGGACCCTCACCTGCTGAAACAGGGTGGCGGGCCGATCTTGTGTCGTTCAGCTCGGTCCGGCCAGGCGTGGACGGGCAGCTGCGCCGAGGGATGCGGGCGGGGCGTGTGCCCACGGTCGCACTGGTGGGATCCGGAACCGAGAGCACCGGGGGCCGCGACGCGGTCGCACTGGCGGAAGCGTGTCGGTCGTCGTGATCGGCCGGAGAGGGCGGATGGCGACTACGAGGGTCACCCTTGGCGGGGCTGAGTCACGCCGAGAATGTTGCCTTCGCTGTCCTTGAACCAGGCGGCGCGCATGGTCGCGACCTCTGCGACGCCGTTGACGGTCTTCAGGCCAGGGACGTCGTACTCTTCGAACGTCACGCCGCGCCCCCGGAGGTCCGCCATCTCGGCGTCGAGGTCGGCGACCAACCAGGCCGCCAACGTGTGGGGCGCCTGCCCGGCGTTGGAGGTGGGATAGATGAAGAAGTGCGTTCCACCGGATTCGAAATGGACGGCGTCCTCGGCCTCCCGGGAGATCGTCAGGCCCAGGGTGTCGCGATAGAAGCGCTTCGCCCGTTCCATGTCGCTCGCTGGTATGGCCGCCTGCACCGGTGCGTCTCTCAACACGTGGCTCACCTCCTGCGACAGCGTAACCAGCACCAGGCCGGCATGGTCCCGCTTTGTCCCACTCTGGGTGCCGGGCCGACCTGGAGGCGATGGCAAGGCACGCGGGTGCCCTCGCTGATGATCGAGGTCAAGCGGATCGCGCCGGGCCGGGACATCTGCCGCCGGCCGACGCCGGTGGGGTGAGTCAGGACCTGACTCACCCCACGCGTCCTACGGTCGGTCTCGTAACGAGCGGCGAGGCGACGTGGGCGGAAGGGTGCGTCCACCCCCGGCAACCGAGCCGGTGACCTACGAAGCCAGGATTGCCCTGGCTGGATCAGGTCACCCCGCGCGTACCGGCTCTGCGTCGTTGGCGGGCTGTGGCTTTGCGGTGTGCAGGGTGAGGCCGGCGATGACGGCTCCTACGGCGGCGACGATCCCGGCGCCGACGAAAGCGGCGGAGTAGCCATCGGTGAGGGCGGGCAGGTCGCCGAGCCGGTCGGCTCCGGCGGAGGCGGCGACCGCGGTCATGGCGGCCAGGCCGAGCGCCGAGCCGATCTGGTAGCTGGTGTTGACGATGCCGGAGGCGAGGCCGCCCTCCTCCGGCCGGGCGCTGGAGATGGCCGTACCGAGTGACGGGATGAACGCCAGGGACATGCCTAGCGCCGCGACCAGCGAGGCGGGCAGGACGTCCACGGCGAAGCTGCCGTCGGGGCGGACCAGGGCGAGCCAGCCGAGTCCGACGGCCAGGACGGCGAGGCCGGTGACCACCATGCGGGCAGGCCCGAACCGGGCGATGGCCCGCGGCGCGAGGAAGATCATCCCGATCATGATGAGAATCGTCATCGGCAGCAGGGCGGCCCCGCTGGGGAAGGCGCGGTAGCCGAGGACCTGCTGCAGGTAGAGGTTGAGGAAGAACCACATCGGGATCCACGCCGCGCCGAGCATTATCTGGGCGACGTTGGCGGCGGCGAGGTTGGGCGCGCGGAAGATGGACAACCGCATCAGCGGCTCCCGGCGGGCCGCCTGGATGGCGACGAACGCACCCAGGGCGACGACGGCTCCGGCGAGGACCAGCCAGGTCTGCCCGGAGGCCCAGCCGATTTCGGGAGCGCGGACGATGCCGTACACCGCCGCGCCGAGGCCGACGGTCACGGTGAGCGCGCCGACGACGTCCAGCGACCCACGGCGCGTGCCGCCGGCGGGCATCAGCGACGGAGCAGCCACAAGGGCGAGCACCGCGACCGGGATGTTGATGTAGAACACCCACGGCCAGCTGATGTATTCGGTGATGACGCCGCCGAGGAAGACCCCGGCGGTGCCACCGGCGGGCGCGGCGGCGCCGTAGAGGGCCAGCGCCTTCGTGAGTTCTCGGGGCTCGGCGCCGAAGAGCATCATCAGCAGCGTCAGGGCCGACGGGGCGATCAGCGCGGCCCCGGCGCCCTGCACGGCGCGGGCAGCCAGCTCGACCGCGACGCTGTCGGCGAGGCCGGCGGCCGCCGAACCGATGAGCAGGACAAGCCAGCCGGCGGCGAACATGCGCTTGGCGCCGAAGAGGTCGGACAGCCGGCCGCCGAGCAGCAGCAGGCCGCCGAAGGCCACCACGTAGGCGTTGAAGACCCAGGACAGGTTCTGTGGTGAGAAGCCGAGGTCGGCCTGCATGCGCGGTAGCGCGACGCCGATGATCGAGGTGTCCATGATGACCACGAACTGGGCGAGGGCGATGAGCCCGAGCGCCCACCACCGCTTGGAACCGGATGACACTGCGACCACTCCTTCGGTTACCCATAGGGGGTACTGGTAACGCGGATTGTCTACCCCCTACCCGTATCCGGCGTCAAGTGTCCGCAGGCGTTTGCCCGCTTCCAGGCGGAAGTTCGGTGAGGTCTTGAGCCGGATACCCAGGGGGGTATTGTCAGACCGCCAGCCGGCGGGATGCTGGCCCGTTCATCGCCGACGGGGACGCGTTGTCGGCGAGCCGGTCGCGGGAGCTATCCGAGGAGTCTTGATGTGCGCGAATGAATCCAGCTGCGGCTGCGCCACCGGCACGGCCGACAGCGCGGCTGCGGCCACCGTCAGCACGGACGGAGCCCGCACGTACACCGTGTCGGGAATGACCTGCGGTGGCTGCGCCAGCAACGTGAGCCGTCACGTCAGCAAGGTCGCCGGCGTGACCGATGTGCGGATCGACGTGGCCAGCGGAAAGGTGACCGTCGTCAGCGACGCACCGCTGCAGACCGTCGACATCCGGGAAGCCGTGGAGCGGGCCGGATACCAACTCGTGGTCTGATCACCGGCTCGCCGCGTCCGCCGTCGGCAGTCGCGCGGCGCGCGGACGCGGCGTCCCCACTGTCCCCTCTATTCGCCACAGGAGACCGACATGACCGGCGACGACCTCCTCCATCCAAACGCGGCCGAGCCCCGGTTGGTGGTGTACGGCACCGGCTGGTGCCCTGATGTCCGCCGCAGCCGTGCACTGCTGGATACCGCTGGAATCGCTTATCACTACGTGGACGTCGAGGAGGACCCCGCCGCGACGAAACTTGTCCGCCGGCTGCAGCGAGGTCAACGTCGGATTCCCACCCTGGTGTGGCCCGACGTAACTTCCTGGTGGAGCCCACGGATGACCAACTGCGGGCACACCTGATCGATATCGCCGCGAAGCCCGGCGACGTCAGCGACTGAGGGCCGGCCATCCGCGCCAACCCCGGCTGGTTGGCCCGGGCCCGGGCGTCACGCGGGTTCCTCCGTGCGGGCGTTCTCGGGATGATCGGTCTGTTCCGCGCCCGGTGCACGGCCCTGACTCACTCCCCCTGCTGCACCGCGGCCAGCTCGTGCACCACCTCCCGGGTCGTCCGGTACAGCGACTGGAAGTTCCCGAACAGCCGGTCGTACAGCTGCGACGTGCTCCCGTCCGGCGTCACCGTCCGCGCCACCCGCGACCAGTCGGTCTCCGGCGGGACGAGGCCGGTGCCGATCGCGGCGAGCAGGGCGTCGCCGTAGCTGGCGCCGATGGTCTGGGCCGGCAGGATCTGCTCCCGGCCGGTGATGTCGCTGACCACCTGGGTCCACAGCCCGGCCCGCGCGCCCCCGCCGACCGCGACGATCCGGCCGGCCGCACCGCCCGCGATGTCGAGCAGGTCGATGATCTGCCGGACGCCGTAGCCGATGCCCTCGTACACCGCGCGGAACAGGTGTCCCCGGCCGTGGCGCAGGCTCAGCCCGGCCACCACCCCCCGGGCGGACGGGTCGAAGATCGGGGTCCGTTCGCCGGCGAAGTACGGCAGCAGGAGCAGCCCGTCGGCGCCGGGCGGGGTCGCCTCGGCCTCGGCGATCAGCTCCTCGAAGGGCGCTCCCCCGGTCAGGCGCTGCACCCACTCGGTGAGCAGGCCGGAGGTGGACATCCCGGCGGCCAGCGTGTACGAGTCGGGTTCGACCCCCGACGTGGTCCAGAGCAACGGATGCGTGCGGGGCTGCGACAGCACCTGGACGAAGAACATCGTGGAGCCGTACATCAGCATCAGGTCACCGGGGTTACGGACGCCGGCGCTGAACGCCTCCGCCCAGGCGTCCACCGTGCCGGCGCAGACGGGGGTGCCGTCCGGCAGTCCGGTCTCGGCGGCGGCCGCCGCGTGGATCGTGCCGGCCACCTGCGCCGGCCAGAGCAGTTCCGGGAAGCGCAGCTCGGGGGCGAGGTCGGCGATCCGGTCCGCGCTCCACCGGCGGGCCGCGATGTCGTACAGCGGGTCGCACTGGCTGGCGCTGTGCTGGTCGAGCACGTACTCGCCGGTGAGCCGGGCCACCACGAACGAGTTGGAGTTATACCAGCGAGTGGCCCGCGCCCACGCCTCGGGCTCGTGCCTGCGGACCCAGAGCATCTTCGGGCCGACTGCCTGCGACGACAGGGCCGAGCCGCCCCGGGCGACGATCTCCTCGGCGCCGTACCGCTCGGTCAGCTCGGCGATCTCGGCGGTGGCGCGCATGTCGATGCCGTACAGGATGGCCGGTCGCACCGGCCGGACCTGTTCGTCGCAGAGCAGCAGGCAGGGGCCGACGCCGCTGACGCACACTCCGGCGATGCGTCCGCCCGCCGCGGCCGCGGTCAGCTCGCGGCTGATCGCCACCACGTCGGCCCACCAGACCGCGTCGGCGTCCACCTCGGCCCAGCCGGGGCGGGGGTAGGAGACGGTGTGCGGCCGGGTGGCGGTGGCCACAATCGTGCCGTCCGGCCGGGCGAGGACCCCCTTGCTGCTGGCGGTGCCGAGGTCGATGCCGATCAGGTAGTCGCTCACGGGCCGCACCTACTGCCCGGGAATCAGGGACACCTTGACCGACCGGGTGCCGTCGGCGACCAGGTCGAGTCCCTGCTGGAAGTCGGTGAGCGGGAGCTGGTGGGTGCAGATCCGGTCCATCGGCAGCACGCCGGACTCCAGCATCCGGATCGCCGCCGGCCAACAGTGCGGGCCGAGGTGGGCGCCGCGCACGTCCAGCTCCTTGTCGTCGCTGATGATGCTCCAGTCGACCGTGACGTCCGAGCCGAAGACGCCGTACTCCACGTAGGTGCCGAGCTTGCGCAGCAGGTTCAGGCCCTGGAGCACGGCGGCCGGGTGGCCACTGCCCTCCAGGTAGACGTCGGCGCCGTACCCGTCGGTCAGCGCGCGGACCACCTCCAGCGGGTCCTCCCGGGCGATGTTCACGGTGACGTCGGCGCCGCACGCGGCGGCGAGCTCGAGCCGCTCGTCGGACATGTCCAGGGCCACCACGTGCGCCGGTGACTTCGCCCGCGCCCCGGCCACCATGCCCAGGCCGATCGGCCCGCATCCGGCGACCACCACCACGTCGTCGAAGGTGATGCCGCCGCGTTCCACGGCGTGCAGCGCGCAGGACAGCGGCTCGGCGAACGCGGCGTGCGCCGGCGGAAGGTCGCGGGAGACCTTGTGCACCAGGGCGCCGGCCGGGAACACCATGTAGGACGCCATCGCCCCCGGGGTACGGCGCTTGAAGCCGTAGATGTCGTGCGGGGCGCACATCCAGTACTGGCCGCGCCGGCAGTACCGGCACTCCCAGCAGGGCACGATCTGCTCGGAGACCACCCGGTCACCGACCTCGACGCCCCACCGGGCGCGGGCGGCGTCGTCCAGTTGGACGATCTCGCCGACGAACTCGTGGCCCGGGACGACCTCCGTCTGCGCCCACGCCGGGCGGCTCTGGTCGCCCCAGAACTTGGTCGCGCCGTGGTAGCACTTCAGGTCGCTGGCGCAGATGCCAACGGCCTCGACCCGGACCAGCGCCTCGCCGGGGCCGGGCACCGGGACGGGCACCTCCTCCAGCCGGTAGTCCTTCGGTCCGTGACAGACCACCGCTCGCATTGTCTCGGGCACGCGTCCTCCTCGGGGTGGTGGGGTGGGGGTCATCCGACGATTCCGTACCGCGCGTCGGCCTCGGCGAAATGGCAGGCGACATGGTGTCCGGCCGCCCGGTCGGTGAGTTCCGGCTCGATCTGGGCGCAGCTTTCCCGCGCCTTGAAGCAGCGGGTCCGGAACCGGCAGCCGCTGGGCGGTGCGAGCGGTGAGGGCACCTCACCGCCGAGCACGATCTCCTCGGGCCGGTCGTGCCGCCAGTCGTCCACCGCCGGGGCGGCGGACAGCAACGCCTGGGTGTACGGGTGGGCCGGCGCGCCGAACACCTCGTCGGTGCGGCCCTGCTCGACGAAGCGGCCCAGGTACATGACCGCCACGGTGTCGGCGACGTGCCGCACCACGCCCAGGTCGTGCGAGACGAAGACGTACGACACGCCGGTCTCGGCCTGCACGTCGCGCAGCAGGTTGAGGATCTGCGCCCGGATCGACACGTCGAGCGCGGAGACGGCCTCGTCGCAGACGATCACCTTCGGTCGCACGGCGAGGGCCCGAGCGATGCAGATGCGCTGCCGCTGGCCGCCGGAGAACTGGTGGGGTCGCAGCCCCCGTTGGCTGGACCGCAATCCGACCAGTTCGAGCAGTCGGTCGACCTCGGCGTCCCACCGCTCGCGCGGCACGATCCCGGGGTGGATCTGCCAGGGCTCGCTGATCAGGTCGCGGACGGTCATCCAGGGGTTCAACGACGCGTACGGGTCCTGGAAGACCATCTGCACGTCGGGGCGCAGCCGGCGGCGGGTGGCCCGGGAGGCGGTGGCCAGGTCAACGTCGCCGAGCAGCACCTGGCCACTGGCCGCCGGGAGCAGTCCCACGATGGTCCGGGCCAGGGTGGACTTGCCGCAGCCGGACTCGCCCACGATCCCGACGGTGCTGCCGGCCGGGACGACCAGGTCCACCCCGGCGACGGCCCGTACCCGCCGGCCCCGGGAGAACAGCCCGCCGGAGAGCCGGTAGTCGACGTGCAGGTCCTTGACCCGCAGGACCGGCGTGGACTCAGGCATGTCCGCTCACCTCGCTGGCGTCGTTGGTCTCGGGCAGGTTCGCGCCGTCCCCGACGACCTCGTCGGCGAAGTGGCACGCGCTGGCCCGGGCCGGACCGACGGGTCGCAGCGCGGGCACCTCGGTCCGGCACCGGTCCCGAGCCATCGGGCACCGGGGGTGGAAGGCGCACCCGGACAGCACGGTGCGGGGATCCGGCGGCTGGCCGGGGATGGCCTCCAGGGCCGCGCCCGGCCGCCGGCGGTCGGGCACCGAGCGCATCAGCCCGACGGTGTACGGGTGGGCGGGCCGGGTGAGGACCTCGCGGCTCGGCCCGGACTCGACGACCCGGCCGGCGTACATGACGACCACCGAGTCGGCGGAACGGGACACCACGCCGAGGTCGTGGCTGATCAGGATCATGGTGAGCCCGCGGGCCTGCTTGCGGGCGACCAGCAGCCGCATGATCTGCGCCTGCACGGTGACGTCCAGCGCCGTGGTGGGCTCGTCGGCGATGAGCAGCCGCGGTTGCAGCGACAGCGCCATGGCGATCATGACGCGTTGCCGCATGCCGCCGGAGAACTCGTGCGGGTACGAGCGGGCACGCCGTTCGGCGTCGGGGATGCCGACCTCGACCATCGACTCCACGGCCCGGTCGCGGGCCTCCCGCCGGCCCAGACCGGCCCGGAGCCGGAACATCTCGGCGATCTGGTCGCCGACCCGGATGCACGGGTTCAACGCCGACAGCGGGTCCTGGAAGATCATGCCGAGCTGCCGGCCGCGCAGCGGCTGCCATTCGCGTTCGGTCAGCCGGGCCACCGGTGTGCCGTCGAAGACGATGTCGCCGCCGCCGACGGTGACGCCGGGCGGGAGCAGGCCCATCATCGACAGCGCGGTGAGGCTCTTGCCGCTGCCGGACTCGCCGACGATGGCCACCGTCGTGCCCTGCGGCACGTCGAGGCTGACGCCGCGGACCAGGTCCACCGCGCCGGCGCCACGGCCGAGGGTCAGGCGCAGGTCGGTGAGGCTGATCAGTGGTGCGGTCGGGGTGCCGCCGTGCGGCGGTCGAGTGTCGGTCACAGTGCCGCCCTCGGGTCGGTGTGGTCGCGGTAGGCGTCGCTGACCAGGCCCACCGCCACGACCACCAGGGCGAGGGCCACGCCGGGCAGGGTCGAGATCCACCAGGCCGAGGAGAGATAGTCACGGCCGTCGGAGATCGTCGCGCCCCAGGAGGCCTGGGTGACCGGGACGCCGAGGCCGAGGAAGCTCAGCGACGCCTCGGCCACCATGGCGAGCCCGATCTGGGCGGTGCCTGCCACCAGCAGCGGCGCCCAGCAGGACGGGAGGATGTAGCGGACGAGGATCCGCAGGTGACCGGCGCCCACGACCCGGGCGGACTCCACGTACTCCAGGCCCTGGACGGTGAGCGCGGACGCCCGGACCACCCGGGCGAAGATCACCCACCGGGTCACCGCCAGGGCGATGATGATGTTGGTCAGGCTGGGCCCGAGCACACCGGCGATGAGGATGGCCAACAGCACGCTGGGGAACGCGAGCTGGGCGTCGCCGAGGCGGGAGATCAGGGTGTCGATCCAGCCGCCGAAGTACCCGGCCAGCAGCCCCAGGACCAGGCCGGCGAAGCCGCCGATCAGCACGGTGGCCAGGCCGACGATCACGGAGACCCGGCTGCCGGCGAGGATCTGGGCGAGCAGGTCGCGGCCGAGCTGGTCGGTGCCGAGCAGCGTGACGCCCCCGTCCGAGAGCCGCGCTCCCGGTGGCAACAGCCGGTTGGGCAGGTCGGTGTCGGTGGCCGAGTACGGCAGCAGCAGCGGGCCGACCGCGGCGCCCAGCACGACGAGGGCGAGGAAGCCCACGGCGACCCAGGCGCGCGGCGGCATCCGGCGGCGGGCCGGGGCCGGTACGGCCGGATTCGCGTCGGGGGCGGGGGTTCCGGGGCCGGCGGCGGCGCGCTCGGGGGCTTCCGCCGGGGATGCGGGGTTGAGGGTCATGACATGTGCTCCGGATTCAGCCGCGGGTCCAGCTTGACGTAAAGGAAGTCGACCAGCAGGTTCAGCAGGACGTACGCGACGGTGATCGTCATGATGGCCGCCTGGACCACGGAGTAGTCCCGGTTGGTGATCGAGTCGATCATCAGTGAGCCGACGCCGGGCCAGGCGAAGACGACCTCGATGATCACGGCGTTGGCGATGAAGTTGCCGACCAGGAGCCCGAGCAGGGTCACCACCGGGATCATCATGTTGCGGACGACGTGCCGGTAGAAGACCACCCGGCTATCGACGCCCTTGGAGCGGGCGGTGCGGACGTAGTCCTTGCCCAGTTCCTCGAGGACACCGTTGCGAACCAGCCGGGCGAGCCAGCCGAGGAACGGCAGCGCCAGCGTCACCGACGGCAGCACGAGGGAGGCGACGGTGCCGTCGGCAGTCGCCGGCAGCACGTCCAGGGTGCGGGAGAAGATCAGGATCAGCATCACGCCGACCCAGAACGACGGCAGTGCCTGGCCGAGCAGCGTTGGCACGGAAATCAGCCGGTCGATCCAGGAGCCGGCCCGGCGCGCGCTGACGACACCGAGCGGGAAGCCGACCACGAGGGTGACCACCAGCGCGCAGGCGGACAACTGGAGGGTGGCCGGCAGCCGGTCCAGCACGTTGGCGAGGGCGTCGCCGCCGAGCCGCCAGGAGCTTCCGAAGTCGCCTTGCAGGACGCCGTGCAGGAAGGTGGCGTACTGGCTCAGCAGTGGCTCGTCGAGCCCGAGCTCCCGGCGCAGGTCGGCCAGGTCGCTCGGGCTGGCCGACGTGCCGAGGATCAGCGCGGCGGGGTCGCCGGGGGCCACCCGGACCACGAGGAAGACCACCGTCAGCGAGGCCAGAATGATCAGCAGGGCCTGCGCGAGGCGTTTCAGGACGAACCTGAGCATCAGCTGCTCCCGGGGTCGGCGGCAGTGGGCTGCCGGTGGGTGGAGGAGTCGCGGACGATCAGCTCGCCGGGAAAACTGATCCGGGTCCGGGGCGCGGCGGCCCCGCGCTGGCCGATCCGGGCGACGAGCTGGTCGACGGCGGCGGCGCCGACCTGTTCGGCGGGGAGTCGGACGCTGGTCAGGCCCGGGGTGAGGTACGCGGCGAAGGGATGGTCGCCGAAGCCGACGACCGCGACCTCCTCGCCGATCACCCGCCCCGCCTCGTTGAACGCGCGGTAGACGCCGAGGGCGAAGGAGTCGTTGCCGACCAGGATGCCCGAGCGGGGCGGGACGTCGGCGACCAGGTGCTGGGCCAGCTCGTACGCCTCGGCCGGCTCCCACGGCAGGGTGTTGGCGGCGCGCCGCCGGGTCGGTACGCGCAGCTCGCGCACCGACTCCGGCGGCACCCCCCGTTCGGCCAGCGCCCGGTGGAACCCGTCCACCCGCGCGCGCACCGTGGAGATCTGCAGGTCTTCCTCCAGGAGGTAGACCTGCTCGACGCCGGTGTCGAGCAGGTGCAGAGTCGCCTCGTAGGCGCTGCGCTCGTAGTCGATCCCGACCAGGTCGCAGTCGAGTTCGGGCAGGTCCCGGTTGACCAGCACCAGTTCCGTGCCGGCGGCCATCAACCGCTGCCAGTGCTCGGCCCCCGGCTGCACCGGCACGACGAGGGCGCCGTCGACGCCCCAGCGCCGCATCGAGTCCACGGCCCGCAGCTCGTTGGTGTGGTTCTCCTCGGAGACCACCAGCAGCACCGAGTAGCCCAACACGCTGCCGCGCTGCTCGATCGCGCTGATCATGCGGGAATAGAACGGGTTCGAGGGGTTGGTGATGACCACCCCGATGGTCATGGCCTGGCCGAGGACCAGTGACCGGGCCATGGTGTTCGGGACGTAGCCGAGCCGGTCGGCCTCGGCCTTGATCATCGCCCGGGTCGCTTCGTTCACCGCGCTCTTGCCGGCGAGCGCACGGGAGACGGTGTTGACCGACAGCCCGACCGAGGTGGCGATGTCTTGCAGCGTGACGCGTCGAGGTGGAGTCATGGTGACGTCGAGCGGCTTGCGGGCAACCGCTCAGCCTCCCATCAGCACTGTGGACAGATCTGGTTGGTTACTGGGTACCGGCGTGAAGCCCTGCACCGTGTCCCGCACCGCGTAGGCGGTGGTGATGGTCGCCGGGAAGATCCCGACCGCATCGTCCCAGATCGTTTTGCACGCCTGCGCGTACAGGGTCTTCCGCTCCGCCTGGTCGGACGAGCCGCGCGCCTTGGCCAGCAGCTCGTCCAGCGCCGGGTTGTGGTAGCCCATCCGGTTGGCCTTGGAGGTGTAGAGCCGGCCCAGGGTGAAGTCGGCGTCGCCGGTCGTGACGGTGTTCGTCTGCAGGTCCATGTCCCAGTCGAGCTTGTTGAGCCGCTCCAGCCAGGTCGCCTTCTCGACCTGCTGGGCCTCGACCTTGATGCCCACCTTGGCCCAGCTGGCGATCATCGACTGGGCGAGCTGGGAGATCAGCGGTCCGCTGGTCGCGAACCACATCATCGAGGTGGTGAATCCGCCGGCCAGGCCGGCCTCGGCGAGCAGCTGCCGGGCCCGGGCCGGGTCGTAGGCGTACGGCTGCTGCGGCGCGGCGCCGAAGACGGTGGACGGGATGGGCGCGTCCATCACCTTCGCCGACTCCCCGTACAGGTCGCGCACGATGCTCTCGATGTCCACGGCGTGCCACATCGCCCGGCGGACTCGCGGGTCGGTGAAGGGCTTGCGGGAGCAGTTGAACCAGTTGAGGAAGTACACGTAGCTGGGCACCCGCTCGACCTTGACGCCGCTCTTGCCGGCCACGTCGCGCACCTGGTCCGGCGGCACCGGCCAGAAGGCGTCCACGTCGCCGGTCAGCAGCGAGGTGATCGCCGTGGAGGTCTCCGGGATGTACGGCAGGTCGATCGCCGGGCTCTTCGCGGCCTCGCCCCAGTACTTGTCGGCCTTGACCAGCCTGAGCTTGGACGACGGGGCGAAGGAGTCCACCCGGAAGGGCCCGCTGCCGATCGGCTTGCGGAAGAACTCCGGATCGTCGAGCCGCTTTCCGGGCGGGATGAACAGCAGGGTGAGGTTGACCAGCAGGGTGCCCAGCGGCCCGTCGGTACGGATGGTGACGGCGGTCGGGCTGGTCGCCTCGGCCGACTTCACCGACCCCCACAGGGCGGAGAGATTGGTGGTCTTGCTGATCGCCTTCTTGAGCGAGGCGACCACGTCGTCCGCGGTCAGCTTGGTGCCGTCGTGGAAGGTCACGTCGTCGCGGAGTTCGAAGACCCAGGTCTGCGGGTCCGGCCGGGTCCAGGACTTGGCCAACGCCGGGGCGTACGTGTCGCCCTGACGACGCACCAGGGTGTCGAAGATGAGCCGGCGCGCCATGAGCGCCGGCTCATCGACGGTGGTGTTGGCGCTGAGCGGGTCCAGGTCGGTGATCGGCTGCGCGAAACAGACCTGGAGGGCCTTCTTCGCCTTCTCCGCGTCGCCGCCGGCCACCCCACAGGATGCCAGGAAGGCGCTCGCCGCTCCGATGCCGGCGATGCTCATGAAGCGCCGGCGGTTGATGGTGGTGGTGTGGTTGTCCATCGCCTTCTCCTCAAGGGGTAGGCCGTCGGCGACGCGGAGGGCGTCGTCAGGCCTTCAGCGCGAGATAGATGAGGGTGGGAACCTGGGTGTCGGCGGCGTCGCCGTGGACGGTGACGCGCAGCCGCAGCCAGCCGCCGAACTCACGGGTGACCCAGGTGAACACCCCGGTCGTGTCGACGGTCGTCGCCGGCTCGTCGAGGTCGCACCAGTACAGCCCGTCCGGGGAGACCTGGACGGTGCAGTCGAACTGCCGCACGCCGGCCGGCAGGTCGAGCACCCGCAGGAACCAGCGGGCCTCCCGGGCCCAGGCCACTTCGTACGGTTCGGTGGTGTAGTGCGGTCCGGTGATGCCGTCGCGCTCGAGGACCGCGGTCATGGAATTGTGCATGGAATTGGCCTACCAATCCGTCGAGATGACGACGGAGTCGAGGTACACGAAATTGCGGACGTTGGTGTGCGTGCGCACACTCACGTAGAAGTTCAGAAGATTGTTGAGCGAACCGTAGGTCTCGCCGTACGGCGGCACGGGGACATCGGACAGATCCATGACCCGGTCATTGACCTGAAGTTCCACGTTCTTGCGGGTGCTGGTGTCGATCACCCAGCGCAGGTAATGCCAGTTGACCTTTGTCGGCACCTCGTTGTAGCACAGTTCCTGCGGCTCGCCGACCGGGCTCCAGTCCTCCGGGTTCGGGGCGGTGAAGTCGGCCAGTCGCGGAAGCTTGAGCTTGCCCTCGAAATGCTCTCGCGGGGTCGGCTCGGGAACCGTCGGGTACACCCACTGCCGCTTCAGGTTGTTGTCCAGGTCGGTGTTCAGGTAGCGCATCACGGTGTGGTACCGGGTGCCGTCGCAGATGTCGGTGGCGACGGTCAGCGCGCCGAACTGCGTCTCCGACGGGTGGAAGTTGGCGTCCCACCCGGCGCTGCCGGCCTGCTCATCGGCCCGGTTCTCGGTCGACGCCGCCTCGGCGTTGTAGGAGAAGTACGTCTCGAACTGGACCTTTCCGCGACCGGCCATGGTCAGCCGACGGATGGCCACACCGGTGTGGCCGGCCAACGGCTTGCTGGCCACCTTCAGCGCGTAGGTGCCGGACATGGCGCCGTGCGTGCCGATGTCGAAGAAGTTGCACGCGCTCAACTGCGGCGGGCGGAAGTCGCGCATGTGGTCGTCGACAACCGACAGGTCACCCTTGTGATCGTGGTTGCCGATCAGTTCGGTCCAGCCATGGGTGCCGGTGTTGAAGTCGTCGTAACAGAGAATTCTCGGCAGCGGGTTGAATCGGGACAGCCGCACATCCGAGGCCAGATTGGCCCGGCGGATCTGCTCACCGATGTCAACGGTTTCAGGTGCCTGGGTCACACTAACTCCGCTCGTCACCATTAACGTTAATGTAGCTCCTCGCGTCGGAGGACGCATTAACGTTGAGATTGCCCGTAGGTTACGACTGCCGAACAGGGGTGTCAAGGGTCGGAAAATCCTGCCCGAGACCACCGGCGGGGCGTGCGGTCACGGTCCATGACACCACCGGGGACGGTGCGTGAAAAATCAGCCCGACTCATCGCCGGGTGTCGGATTCGCCCGCCCGTCGGACCCACCTGAAAGTGGTCGGTCACAGCCCCTGAGCGCCGGCCGGAAGCCCGGGATCCGGGACCGGCACACGGCCCCGGACCCGGACGAGGCCGACACTCCCCGGCACCTAGCCGGCGACGGCGTACATCGCCTCGAAGCTGGCCCGGTACTGCTCGTACACCGACTTGATGTTGGTCTTCACCATCGCCTCGTCGTTGCGACGCAGCGAGGTCCGGTTGAAGTTGGGGCTACCCGTGATCACCCAGTGCCCGCCCTGCCCGCTCTCCAGCAGCAGGTACTTGGAGTGGATGCGGCCGGGCAGCGTCGCGCCGTTGAGCTCACGCAGGGAGATGTTCGGGTGGGCCGAGAGCAGGGCGTAGACCTCGTCGTCCATCAGGCCGTGCACGATACGGACCTGGCAGCCCTGGTCGGCCAACTCCACGATCCGCTCGGCGATCCCGATCCGGTAGCTGTCCCACTCCGACATGCCGATCCGGATGGTCGCACCCGCGCCACACGCGACGCCGGCCAACTGCTCCACGATCGGGTCGCCCTCGGCGCGAGGGTAGAAGAACGCGGTGACTGAGCCACCCGGCATGCCGGTGGCAACCGTGCGGTAGTAGTCGTCGTCGCGCAGCTCGGCCGCCAGGTCCTCGAAGTACGCGTTGTAGGCGGCGTACAGGCGGTGGTTGCCGACCAGCGTCATCGCGTTGTTCCAGTAGGTGGCCGAGTTGACGTCGGTGAAGTTCGCCGAGGACTGCACGACGACGTCGGACCGGCCGCCGGTCTCGGAGAACAGGTAGAACTTGTTGTGGTTGCCCTTGGTGCCGATGCACGCTGCGGTGTTCCCCTCCGGGGAAAGGTTGCTGCAGACGTGCAGCCACGACCCCCGCGACCGGTCGCCGCCGAACTCGTCCCGCAGCATCCGCACCGCCGGGTTGGTCACCTGCCACCCGTCGAGCACGACCTGCACGTCAACGCCCCGCCGGCGGGCCGCGACCAGCTCGCCGGCGAAGTCGAGACCGGCGGCGCCGGAGATGACGAATTGGGCGATCCGGATCCGGGAACCCGCGGGCGCCTGCCGGACAAGACCGCAGATCTGGCGTACGACGGCGGTGGGGTCACCGGCCGCCGGGTTGTTGAACACCGCCCCGGTGCTCACCGGATTGATCGGCGCCTCGCGGCAGGCCGAGTCGGCGGTCGCCGCGGAAGCGGGGGCCACGGGCAGCGCCGACAGCAGCACCGCGGACAGGGTGGCCGCGACCATTGTCTTGGTTCGCACAGCGTCTCTCCATTCGGGAAGCAGAACGGAAGGCTCGGCAACGACGGCACGAGCCGGGGACGGGCACCTGACCGGTGCTCACGTCCGGATCTTGCGACAGCTAACCACGCCCGGGAGACGCCGCCGTTAACGTTAATGTAACGACTTGTCCGAGTAGCGGGGCGATGGGCCAGAGTTGGGCATCTGCGCCTGAGGGCCAAACCTGGCCTGGCCTTGAGCAACCGCCCGCTGACCGCGATCGCGGAAGTGCGGCTGGAAAAGGCTGTCGAAAAAATCCGGCCGCCGATGTCGAACTCGGCGTCGCCAGGTTCGACCCCTGGGCAGAGACGGACCGGCCCGGTCACCGGCGGGCCGAGGCAACCAAGGAGCGGATCGATGACGAAGGTTACGACCGGGGCGACCATGTCGCTGGACGGCTACATCGCCGACGCGTCGCACGGCGGGTTCGAATACCTCTTCCAGTGGTACAACAACGGCGACGTCGAGACGCCGACGGCCACGCCCGGCATGACACTGCGCACCTCGGCGGCGAGCGCGAAACACCTGCGCGACCTGAACGAGCGGACGGGTGCGCTGGTGGTCGGCCGGCGGCTGTTCGACATGACCCACGGCTGGGGCGGCCGGCACCCCATGGACGTGCCCGTGGTCGTCGTCACGCACACCGTCCCCGAGGGCTGGGAGCGGGAGAGCGACTCGTTCGTGTTCGTCACCGACGGCATCGAGCACGCGATCGACACCGCCAAG
>NZ_JBUEGB010000059.1:0-42485 GCF_054963695.1 Micromonospora sp. RTBAU3-60
ACCTCCCGGAAAGGCAATCGGCGGTGAAACAGGAAACCTCACGGGCGACCGTGAGAATCCCAGCCCCTTCAGGGCCGGGAGGATGTCAAGACTGTCCGCGTCCGGGATGGCACTCGCGCCCTCGATGATCTCGCCCGCCGCAGCGGTCAACCGGACGTCGTCCAGCAGCAGGCGCAGGTGGTAGTAGGTGCGCCACAACGCGGTGCGGTGCGCGTAGAAGGCGTCGGCGGCTGCGATGGTCTTGTCCTTGCGGCGTTCCTCGCGGCGGTGCCAGAGGTCGTTTCCGGAGCGACGCAGCTCCGTCGCGGCTGCCGCGAAGTCCCGGCACGCCACCAGCTGCTCCTGACGCAGCTGCTCCGTCCGGGCCTGGGCGTGGCGGCGGTCCGCACCCCGCTGCGCCAACCCGTGACTGACGATGGCACCGGCCAACGTGCCCAGCACCGCGATGACGCTCGTCCACACCGGCTGCATCCGTCGATCGGATCATGGCGGCCGGCCGCGGTCCAGACCGCACCGCTCTGGAAGACTTTCGCCCTCTGCTGTCTGCGGCCCGGTGTCATGCGTGGAGCGCCTGATGGATTTCCCTGAACCACTGACCGACGAGGCACTTGCCCAGATCGAGGAGCTTGCCGCGGCGGCGACTCCGGGACCCTGGCACGTACGTCTACTCGACGATGACGACGCCATGAATCTGGTCGCGGTCAGCACAGTCGCCGACACCGGACGCGGCGAACGCTGGCCAGATTTCGACCATTCCGAGATCGTCGCCGCCACCCTCGTGCAGCAACCGCGCTACGTCGATGTCGCGGACGAACGCTGGGACGAGAACGCGCTCTTCATCGCCAGCGCACGTCGTGACGTCCCTCGCCTCATCGCCGAGATCCGACGGCTCCGCCACCTGCTCGCCGAGGAACCGGGGTGTCACGGCTGTGGCGGGCGGTGACATCTCACCGCATCAACAACAGTCGCCGTCAATGATCGCCGAGATGTTCTTCGTCTGGAGCCGCTGTGCCAGCAGCGCGAGCTCAGTCCGGGTGCCCTCGATGCCGGTGGTGACCGCGCGCTGAGCGGCCGCCGTCGCCTCCGGTAACGAGGCGCCGGCTTCGCGGAACACCTTCAACAACGCCACCCGGCTGTGTGTCGGCGTTCCCTCGACGGTGAGGCGTGCCAGTCCACGCTGAGCGATCAAGGCCTCGCGGATTTCGGCAGGCGTGTCGTCCCAGCCGCACGTCACCCAGGCCGCACCGCAGTGGGGACAGTGACACTCGTCGGCCCAGTGCAGCCGGTCACCGACGATGCGCTGCGTCAGCTCACCGGTCAGCTCTGCCCCGCAATCGTCACACGGACGAGCGACGCTCACAGCGTCGGAGATCATGGCTGCTTGGGTCGGGCGGAGCCGACAGGCCGGTGTGCGGGGCGGCTGGTCGACACTGAATCGGTCGTCACGAGTTCGGCGAGGAGGGGGCGCAGCCAGCTGGCGCCGACCATGGCGAGATCCTCCTCGGCCAGGTGCAGCAGCCGCTGTCGGACCACGTCGCGCTCCTCTACCAAAAGCATCCGGACACGCTACCGTCGGGCTGCGCTGGACCGACAGGTCGCGCCGCCGTGGGAGCGTGTCGGTCCGGAGATCGTCGCCTCGCCGAACGTAGCCGAGGTCGGTGTCCGGCGTGGCTCGAACGATTCAACGGGACCGGCGGCACGAGGGGCTGCTGGACCTGCGCCGTGGCCGGATCCGGCCATGATGGATGTCTTCACAGGAGGGACACGAACACGTAGCCTGCCTGAAACGATTCATGGCCGGAGGCAGGCGTGGCACCTCAGACTCCCGGATCCCCACTGCTCGCCAGGCGCCGGACGGCGCTGATCGTGGCGGCGGCGACCGTCGTGGCGACCGTCGTCGCCGGGGCCCCACCAGCCGTGGCCGCCCGCGGCCACGCCCCGGACGCGCCCACCGCGCTGACCGTCGACGACCGGGCCCGCCCGCTCAACGTCGAGGGTGCCCCGCGCTTCGGCTGGCTGCCGCAGGACGCCGACCCGGGGGAGACCCAGACGGCCTACCGGATCACCGTCGGCGAGTCCGGCGGCGACCTGGTGTGGGACTCCGGCAAGGTCGCCTCCGACCAGCAGTCCTACGTGCCCTACGGCGGGCCCGCCCTGCGCGCCGGCACGGCGTACCGGTGGACGGTGCGCACCTGGGACCGCACCGACCAGCCGTCCCCGCCTGCCACCGGCGTCTTCGAGACCGGCATCTCCGACAGCCAGTGGGAGGGCGCCGCCTGGATCCGCCGCACCACCACCGAGGCCGACGACTACACCCTCGCCCGCACCGAGGTGCGCACCACCGCCAGCCCGGTGGTGCGCGCCCGCGCCTACACCGCCGCCGACCACACCTACGAGCTGTACCTCAACGGCATCCGCGCCGACCGGGGCACCTCCTTCGGCTACCCGGGCGAGGACTACTACCAGGCCGCGGACGTCACCGACCTGGTGACCGCCGGCGAGCCGTTGGCCATCGGCGTGCGCTACCACTGGTACGGCAGCGGCCAGGGTCGCCCCGCCGGCGCCCGTGGGCTGCTCATGAAGCTGGTGGTCGAGCACGCCGACGGCACCCGGGAGGTGTTCGTCACCGACGGAACGTGGCGGGTCGCCCGGGACACCCAGTTCGTCGCGAACGCTGAGCGCCGCAACGGCGAGGGCGACCGGGTAGAGCGGCAGGACGCCCGCGCCGAGGTGATCGGCTGGATGCGACCCGGCTACGACGACACTGTCGCCCCGTTCACCGCCGCCGAGGTGGTCGGCCAGCATCCCCACGCCGCGTACCCGCGCCTGATCGGGCAGGAGACCCGGCTGGCCGAGACCACCGTGGCCCCGGTCGCGCTGCGTACCGCCGCCGACGGCACGGTGGTCGCGGACTTCGGGGTGGTCATCCCGGCCCGCCCGGCCGTCCGGTTCGACGCCGGCGTGGCCGGTCGCACGGTCACCGTGCGGGCCGGCTACACCCTCACCGACACCGGCCGGGTCGCCACGTCCACCCTGCAGTCGCAGGGCACCAACATGAGCTTCCCGTACCTGCAGAAGGACGGCCCGCAGCAGTTCCGCGCCTTCACCCACCTCGGGTTCCGCTACCTGGAGATCCCCGACGCGGGCGAGGACATCGCGCTCGACGACATCACCGCCGTGGTGGTGCACACCGACGTGCCCGCCGGCGGGGAGGCCAGCTTCACCAGCTCGGACGCCACCCTCGACGCGGTGTGGACGATGATGAAGCGGTCCGCGCTCTACTCCGTGCAGGAGGGCTTCGTCGACACGCCCACCCGGGAGAAGGGGCAGTTCCTCGGCGACGCCGCCAACATCTCCTACGCCACGATGGGCGCCTTCGGCGAGCGCGACGCCACCCAGCAGGCCATCCGCGAGTTCCTCCGCTCCGCCGCCCGCTACTGGAACACCGGCAACGACCGGGGCCGCTACAACGCCGTCTACCCCAACGGCGACGGCAAGCGGGACATCCCCGACTACTCGCTGATGTTCGTCGACTGGGTGTGGCGGTACTGGACCGAGACCGGCGACCGGGCGCTGCTGGCCGAGGCGTACTCGGCGATCCGGGACACCGCCGACTACGTGCTGCGCCACATCCCGGCCACCGGCCCGACCGCCGGCCTGGTCACCGAACTGGCCGGCGGCAGCGGCGCCTACCGCTACGGCATCATCGACTGGCCCGAGCCCGGCCGGTTCGGGTACGACATGTCCGCCGCCGCCCGCACCACCATCAACGCCCAGGGCGTCGACGTGCTGCGCACCACCGCCCGGATGGCCGAGGCGCTCGGCCGGCCCGCCGCCGAGGTCGCCACCTACGACGGCCAGGCCGCCGACCTCGCCGCCGCGATGAACGCCAAGCTGCGCCGCACCGACGGCAGCTACATCGACGGGCTGTCGGCCACCGGCGCGCAGAGCGGCCATGCCGGCCAGCACGCCACCTCGTACGCGATCGCCCACGGCGTGGCCCCGGAGGCCGACCTGCCGGCGCTCGCCGACCACCTCGCGGCGATGGGCATGAAGCAGGGACCGATGACCGCCCACTGGCTGCTGCGGGCGCTCGCCGACGCCGGCCGGCCCGACGCGGTGCTGCGGCTGCTGACCAACCCCGACGACCTGGGCTGGGCGAACATCCTCGCCCAGGGCGGCACCTTCACCTGGGAGGCCTGGACCCTCGACGCGGGCACCAACTTCAGCCAGTCCCACGGCTGGGGTGCGCAGGCCGTGGTCGACGTGCAGGAGACGCTGCTCGGCGTCCGCACCGCCGCCCCGGGCGCCGCCGTGGTCGAGGTGGCGCCGCCCGCCGTCGGGCTCGACCACGCGTCCGGCGTCGTGCCCACCCAGCGCGGCGCGGTGCGCCTCGACTGGCGGCGTACCGGCGCCGGCCTGCTGGTCGACCTCGAGGTGCCGGTCAACGTCACCGCCCGGGTGGCGCTACCGCTCACCGACGGCAGGTCCTACCGGGCCGCCGGTCCGAGCAAGGCCACCTTCATCGGTATCGAGAACGGCCGCGCCGTGTTCGAGGTGGGCTCCGGCCGGTCCAGCTTCCGCCCGGTCGCCGACTCGGCCGCCCAGCCCCGCTGACCCCCCCCCCCCCCGTGCGGGCCGCCCACCGGCCCGCCCGTCCCCCCAACGACGTCGGTGCGGACCGCCGCACAGAAGGGCGAGAACCATGAAGCTCACGACGCGGCGCCGACCCGTGCTCACCGCGGTGGTCGTGTTGCTGCTCGGGCTGACCCCGGCGGTGGTGCCGGCCGGCCCGGCGGTCGCCGCCGCAC
This sequence comes from Micromonospora sp. RTBAU3-60, assembly GCF_054963695.1. Lineage (NCBI taxonomy): Bacteria > Bacillati > Actinomycetota > Actinomycetes > Micromonosporales > Micromonosporaceae > Micromonospora > Micromonospora sp. RTBAU3-60. The sequence goes on from NZ_JBUEGB010000059.1 coordinate 4,812, forward strand.
CGGAGGCCCCCCAGCTGACGGTGACCGGCCTGACCACCGAGCGGGCGACCGACCCGGTCGGCCTCGACGTGGCGCAGCCCCGCCTCGGCTGGCGGATCGAATCCGCCGCCCGGGGCGTGCTCCAGGAGTCCTACCAGGTCCGTGTCGCCACCAGCCAGGCCCGCCTCGACGACGCCGACGTCTGGGACAGTGGTCGGGTCACCTCCCGGCGCAGCAGCCTCGTCCCGTACGCCGGCCCGGCGCTGCAACCGCGCACCCGCTACCTGTGGCAGGTCCGGGTGTGGGACACCGCGGGCCGCGCCTCCGGATGGAGCGCGCCCGCCTCGTGGGAGACCGGCGTCGGTGGCGCCGCGGGCTGGCGGGCCGACTGGATCGGGCTGCCCTCGCCCACCGAGTCGTGGCGGGACTACACCGTGCAGACCACGGTGCGGCTCGAGCGGGACGCGGCCGGGATCTACCTGCGCGCCCACGGCCCGACCAACGCCTACATGTGGCAGTTCTCCATCACCGGCGGCACCGCGAAGCTGCGCCCGCACGTGCGGGTCAACGGCGCCTGGACGGTGCTCAAGGAGGTGCCGCTCGGCGCGGTCGTGCCGGCCGACAAGCTGACCACCCCGCACACCCTGCGCATCACCGCGGCCGGCGACACCATCACCACCTGGGTCGACGGCACCCAGGTCGACGTCACCCGCGACACCCGGCACCAGGGCGGCTCGGTCGGCCTGCGCACCGACGGAGCGGAGACCGGCGTCTTCTCCGACTTCTCCGTGACCAGCGGCGAGGACACCCTCTTCGCGGCCGCGCTCACCGACGGCGAGAACCCGTTCGGCGGCGGCACCCCCACGTCGAGCGGGCTGCGGGTCACCGGCAACACCGAGGCCATGCTCACCGCGCTGGACGCGAACCCGCTGCTGCGCCGGGGCTTCCGGGTCGACGGCGAGGTGGCCCGCGCCCGGATCTACGCCACCGCCCTCGGCGTCTACCAGCTGTCGGTCAACGGTCAGCGGGTCGGCGACCACGAGCTGGCACCCGGCTGGACCGACTACGGCAAGCGGGTGCAGTACCAGACGTACGACGTGACCCGCCAGCTCCGCCAGGGCGACAACGCGCTCGGCGCCATGCTCGGTGACGGCTGGTACTCCGGCACCATCGCCTCCTTCGGCACCGACCACTACGGCTCCCGCCCGCACCTGGGCGCACAACTGGTCATCGACTACGCCGACGGGCGCACCGAGACCGTCCGCACCGACGGCTCCTGGCGCGCCACGCCCGGGCCGTTCCTGCTGAGCGACCTGATCCACGGCGAGACCTACGACGCGCGCCGGCTGCCGGCCGGCTGGGACCGGCCCGGCTTCGACGACGCCGGCTGGTCACCCGCCACCGTCGACGACCCCGGGGCGACCGGCCCGGTCGTCGCCCAGGCCGACCCGCCCGTGCGGGTGGTGCAGGAGCTGCCGGCCCGGGCGTTGACCCAGCCCACCCCCGGCACGTGGATCTTCGACCTCGGCCAGAACATGGTGGGCAAGGTGCGGCTGAAGGTCGACGGGCCGGCCGGCACCACCGTGCGCATCCGGCACGCCGAGGTGCTCAACCCCGACGGCACCGCCTACACCGCCAACCTGCGCTCGGCCCGGGCCACCGACCACTACACCCTGCGCGGCGGCGGCGCCGAGGTCTACGAGCCCACGTTCACCTTCCACGGCTTCCGCTACGTCGAGCTGACCGGCTACCCGGGCACCCCCGACCTGTCGACGGTCACCGGCCTGGTCATGCACACCGACGGAGAGCTGACCAGCGAGTTCGAGACCTCCAACGCGATGGTCAACCAGCTGCACAGCAACATCACCTGGGGGCAGCGCGGCAACTTCCTGTCCATCCCCACCGACACCCCCGCCCGCGACGAGCGGCTCGGCTGGACCGGCGACATCAACGTCTTCGCCGAGACCGCGACGTTCAACATGGACAGCCTGACGTTCCTCAGCAAGTGGCTGCAGGACCTGCGCGACGGCCAGTCGGCCAACGGGGCGTACCCGGACGTGGCGCCGCGCGCCTGCTGCGGCGACGGGGCGACCGGCTGGGGCGACGCCGGCATCACGGTCCCGTACACGCTCTGGCAGCGCTACGGGGACACCCGGGTGGTCGAGGAGCACTACGCGTCGATGGTGCGCTACGCGTCCTGGCTGCAGAGCACCAGCTCCGGCAACCGGCGCACCAACGCCGGCCCGTACCTCGACTGGCTGAACCTCGACGACCCGACGCCCGCCGGCGTCATCGGCACCGCCTACTACGCGCACAGCATCCGGCTGCTGGGGGAGATGGCCGCCGCCATCGGCCGGGACGCCGACGCGGCCCGCTACGCGGCGCTGGCCAAGGACATCGCCAAGGCCTTCGTCGACACGTACGTCGCCGCCGACGGCACCGTCCAGGGCGACAGCCAGACCGGGTACGTGCTGGCCATCGGCATGAACCTGCTACCCGAGCCGCTGCGCGGCAAGGCCGCCAACAAGCTGGTGGACAACGTCCGCCGGCACGACTGGCACCTGTCCACCGGCTTCCTCGGCACCCCGGACCTGCTGCCGGCGCTCAGCGACACCGGCCACCTCGACGTCGCCTACCGGCTGCTGCTCAACGACACCTACCCGTCCTGGGGCTACGAGATCGCCAGGGGCGCAACCACGGTCTGGGAGCGCTGGAACTCGATCATGCCGGACGGCAGCTTCGGCGACGTGTCGATGAACTCCTTCAACCACTACGCCTACGGCGCCGTCGGTGACTGGATGTACCGCACCGTCGCCGGTATCCAGCCCGACTCCGGCAACCCCGGCTACACCCACCTCACCTTCGCGCCCCAGCCCGGCGGGGGCCTCACCTCGGCCCGCGCCTCGTACCAGGCGGCACAGGGCGTGATCGGCAGCGACTGGAACCTCGACGCCCGGGGTGACCTGCGGCTGAAGGTCACCGTCCCGGCGAACGTCACGGCGACCGTGCGCATCCCGGCACCCGGACGGCACGCGGTCACCGAGGGCGGCCGGCCGGCGGACCAGGCCGACAGCGTGCGGTTCGTCCGGATGGACGGCGGGACCGCCGTCTACGAGATCGGCTCCGGCTCCTACTCCTTCGCCGTCGACCGGGTGCTGGGCGACCTGGGCGACACCGCCGACACCGTGCAGGCGCTGTCGACGCTGACCGACGAGCGCGCCGACGACCTGGGCCGGCCGGTGGTCGCGCACCTGCGCGCCCAGCTCGGGAAGCTCGCCGACGAGACGACCGCGGCGCGGACCGCGTACCTGGCCGGCGACAGCGCTGCCGCCGCCGGCGAGGTGCACCACGCCCTGGCCACCGCGGCCGACCTGGACCGGTGGCTGCGTACCCAGGTCGGCGTCGGCCGGGTCGCCGCGGCCCACGCCGACCGGTTCACCGCGCTGCTCACCCAGGTCGACCAGCGGCTCTCCGCGGCGTCGTCGACCCTGGTCGGCGCGGTGGCCAAGCTCGACCTGCCGGTGGGGGAGCGGTTGCCCGGCGACGTCGTCCACGCCACCGTCGTCGTCACGAATGGCGGCAGCACACCGATGACCGGGGTGACCTCCACCCTCCGCGCGCCCGACGGCTGGACGGTGACGCCGGTCGGCGACCGCCCCGGCACCATCGCCCCCGGCACCACCGTCAGTCACCGCTACGACCTGCGGGTCCCCGCCGACCAGCCGCCGGCGTCGGTCTCCCTCGACGGGTCGGCCAGCTACCGACACCAGGACGGCACCGCCACCCTGCCCGTCGCCGGCACGATCACCACCGCACCCGCCGTGCTCATCGAGTCGGCCTCCGCCACCCCCACCGCCGTGACGCCCGGCGCCACCACGACGGTCAGCGCCGTGCTGCGCAACCGGGCCACCGTGCCGATGACCGGGCAGCTCACCACCACGGCGCCCGACGGCTGGCGGGTGCCCTCCGCCACCGCCCGGTACGACCTCGCACCCGGCGCGCAGACCACGGTGTCGACCGTCCTCACCGCACCGGTGACGGTGACCGAAGGACCGGCCGCGATCACCGTGGCCACCGGCGACACCGCCGCCGAACGGCGCGCACTCGCGGTCCCGGTCCGGTTCACCAACCCGCCGGCCGGCGCGTACGACCACGTCGACCTCGGCGACCCGGCGTCGGAACAGGCGCACCACCTGACCGCCTCGGCCCACTCGGGCACCAACACCGAGGCCGGGCTGACCCGCCGCTACACCAACGTCAGCTACCCCGACGGCTGGTTCGAGTTCGACCTCGCCGTCGCACCCGGCGCACCGTTCGTGCTGCGCGCCGTGGAGACGTACGACCAGGCGCAGCTGAAGGACTACGAGATCGTCGTCGACGGGGTGGTGGCGCACACCCGCTCCTTCCGGCGCACCGCGGGCGGGGCCGGCACGGTCAGCTACCAGTTCGTCGTCGACCTGCCCGACGCGACCCGCGACGGGGTGGTGCGGGTGCGCTTCCGCGACAGCGGCGACGGCTACGACCCGTCGATCGCCGACGTCTGGTCGGCCCCCCTGCCCGCCGGCTCGCCGTCCTGACCCGACCTCGAGGAGTAGCTCCCATGGCCCAGACACCACCGGTCCCGCCACAGGGGACCGAGCTCAGCCGCCGATCCCTGCTCGGTTGGGGCGTCGCCGGCGCGGGAGCCGTCGCGCTCGGCGCGGGCACCGCCGCGCCGGCGGCGGCCGCCCCGCCCCCGGGCGCCGGCGCCGGTCCCCTCTCGGTCGGCCGCCCCCGCACCGAGTACGCCGACCAGCTCCTCGGCACCGACATCACGCAGCCCCGCTTCTCCTGGACCGGCACCGCCCCCGGCCACAACACCACGCAGAGCGCGTACCAGGTGCTGGTGGCCACCCGCGCCGACCGGCTCACCCCGGACACGGCCGACGTCTGGGACTCCGGCCGGGTGGCGTCCGCGCGCGCCGTCGGCGTGCCGTACGCCGGCCCGGCGCTGGCCCCGCGCACCCGCTACCACTGGACGGTGCGGCTGTGGGACGGCGCCGGCCGGGAGACCGGGTGGAGCACGCCGACCTGGTTCGAGACCGGCCTGCTCGACGAGGGCTTCGGCGCGGCGAAGTGGGTCGGCGCGCAGCCGGACGTCGCGCAGGCCCCGCTCGACTTCGCCGGGGCGTCGTGGATCTGGTCGCCCGGGGCCAGCGCCAGCAACGCCCCGGCCGGCACCCGCTGGTTCCGGGGCCGGCTCGCGGTGCCCGCCGGGGTCGAGATCGCCGCCGCGCACCTCGTCGTCACCGCCGACGACGACTACACCGCCTACCTCGACGGGCGGCAGGTGCTGTATGCCCCGCAGCAGAGCGACGGCTGGAAGAGCGCCGAGCTCGCCGACGTCACCGAACTGGCTCGCGCCGCCGCCGGGCGCGCGCTCACCCTGGCCGCGGTGGCCACCAACCGGCCCGGCCCGTCGGTGAACCCGGCCGGCCTGCTGGCCAAGCTGGTGCTGGTGACCGCCGCCGGGGAGCGGCTCGTGCTGGTCACCGACGGCGCCTGGCGCAGCACGGACACCGAGCACCCGGGCTGGCAGGAGGCCGGGTACGACGACGCCGGCTGGGCCGGCGTGGCCGTGCTCGCCCCGTACGGGCAGGGGCCGTGGGGCGGCAACGTCACCGTGCCCCAGCCCCGGTCCCTGGACCTGGCCGGCACGTCGTGGGTCTGGGGTCCGGGCGCGACGGTGAACAACGCGCCGGCCGGCCCGCGCTGGTTCCGCGGCCGGCTGGCCCTGCCCGCGGGGCTCGACGTGACCTCTGCCCGGCTGATCATGAGCGCCGACGACGACTTCACCGCGTACGTGGCCGGCCGGCTCACGCTGTCGGCGCCCCAGCAGACCGACGGCTGGCGCACCGCCCGGGTCGCGGACGTCACCGAACTGGCCCGCCAGGCCGTCGGCGGTGACCTGGTGCTCGCCGCGATCGCCACCAACCGGCCCGGCGCGTCGGTCAACCCCGGCGGCCTCATCGCGAAGCTCGTCGTACGCACCGCCGACAGCCGGGAACTGGTGCTGGTCACCGACGCCGGCTGGCGGACCACCGGCACCGTCGAGTCCGGCTGGGAGCAGCCGGGCCACGACGACTCGGGCTGGACGCCGGTGGTGGTGCTCGCCCCGTACGGGCAGGGACCGTGGGGCAGCGGCGTCGAGCCGGCCGTGGAGGAGCGGCCCGCCCCGCTGCTGCGGCGCGCGTTCCGGCTGACCAAGCCGGTGGCCCGCGCCCGGCTGTACGCCAGCGGCCTTGCCTACCAGGTGCTGCACGTCAACGGCGAGCGGGTCGGCACCGCCGTGCTGGACCCCGGGTTCACCGACTACGACGACACCGTCCTGTACGTGACGCACGACGTCACCGACCTGCTCGCCGAGGGTCAGAACGTCCTCGGCGCCGAGCTGGGCCGCGGCTTCTACGGCATGACCACCCGCAACGTGTGGCGCTGGCAGCAGCCGCCCTGGCACGGCGAGCCCCGGCTGCTCGCCCGCCTCGTCGTGGAGCACCCCGACGGGTCGCGCACCGAGATCGTCAGCGACGACGCCTGGCGGATCACCGCCGGCCCCACCCTGTCCAACTCCCTGTACGCGGGGGAGACCTACGACGCCCGGCAGGAGCCGGCGGGCTGGTCGACGGCCGGGTTCGACGACTCCGGCTGGGACCGGGCCAGCGTGCTGGACGCCCCGGCCGGCGCCCTGCGCGCCCAGGAGCACGAGCCGATCCGGGTGGTCGAGTCTGTCGCCCCGGTCGCCCTCACCTCGCCGCGTGCCGGTGTCTGGGTGGCCGACTTCGGCCGCACCACCGCCGGCTGGGTCCGGCTGCGCGTCACCGCCCCGGCCGGCACCACGATCCGCATCCTCTACGGCGAGAAGCTGCGCGCCGACGGCACCGTCGAGGCGTCCAACGGCAACGTGCAGAGCGCGCGGTTCCAGCAGGACGAGTACGTCGCCCGGGGCGGCGGCGAGGAGGTGTGGGAGCCGCAGTTCTCGTACAAGGGCTTCCGCTACGTGCAGCTCGACGGGCTGCCCGCGGCGGCCACCACCGGCACCGTCACCATGCGGGTGGTGCACTCCGACGTCCGCGACGTCGGCGAGTTCCGGTGCAGCGAGCCGCTGTTCGAGCAGTTCGAGCGGATGATGCGCCGTACGGTGCGCAACAACCTGCACGGCATCCCCACCGACACCCCGATGTACGAGAAGAACGGCTGGACCGGTGACGCGCAGGTGGCCGCGCCCACCATGGCGGGCCTGCTCGACCTGTCCCGGTTCTTCACCAAGTGGCTCGGCGACCTGCGCGACAGCCAGGTCTCCTCGGGGCAGGTGCCGGTGATCGTGCCCAGCGGCGGCTGGGGCTACCAGGAGCTCGCCCCGGCGCCGGAGTGGACGACGGTCTACCCGTTCGTGCTGCGCGAGATGCACCGCTGGTACGGCGACGACCGGCTGCTGCACCAGCACTGGCAGCCGGTGGTCGACTATCTGGAGTGGGAGCTGGGCCGGCTGCGCGACGGGCTGGCGGTGACCGCGCTCGGGGACTACCTGTCACCGGGCACCGGCGGCAACCCGCCGGAGGACACCCGGCTCACCGCGACCGCGTACCTGCACCGGGCGCTGGTGGCCACGGCCGAGGTCGGCGAGCTGACCGGGCAGGACGCGCAGGCCGCCCGGTTCCGGACCGCCGCGGCCGGGCTGCGGGACCGGCTGAACGAGACGTTCCTCGACCGTACGCGCGGGCTGTACCGCACCGACCGGGATCCCGGCTACCGGCAGACCTCCAACGCGGTGCCGCTGGCGTTCGGGCTGGTGCCCGACGACCTGGTGGGGAAGGTGGTGGACAACCTGGTCGCCGACATCCGCGAGCGGGGCTGGCACCTCAACACCGGCTGCCTCGGCACCAGCGTCCTGCTGCCGGTGCTGACCGAGCACGGCCACGCCGACGTGGCGGCCCGGGTGGCCCTGCAGCGGACCTACCCGAGCTGGGGCTACTGGGTGGACAACGGCGCCGACACCATGTGGGAGATGTGGCCGACGTCCACCCGCTCGCGCCAGCACTACTTCCACGGCACCGTCGTGCAGTGGCTGTACGAGCACGTGGCCGGCCTGCGGGGTGTCGCCGACGGCTGGGCGCGCATCGTGGTGCGGCCGGACGCCCGCGTCGAGGTGTCCGCCGCGTCGGCGGCGGTGGAGACGGTCCGCGGCCGGGCGTCGTCGGCCTGGCGGCTCCAGGACGGCCAGTTCGAGCTGACCGTGCAGGTGCCGGTGGGGGCCACCGCCGAGGTGCACGTGCCCGCGGCACGGGCCGAGGACGTCGAGGCGTCACCGGGCGGGCTGGTGACCGCCCGGCGGATGGTGGGCGGCTACCTGGTGCACACGGTGGGCGCGGGCATCTGGCGGTTCGTCAGCAGTTCCGCGCCGACCGCCTGAGGACGGCGACGGCGCCGGTCGCGCGGGGGAGCGCGGGCCGGCGCCGTCGCGCGTGTGCGGGCCGGGTCAGCGCCGGGCGCGCCGGGTCTGCTCGCTGGAGCGGCGGACGACCAGCTCCGGCTGGAACACCACGTGCCGGTGCTGGTGCGTCTCGCCGGACTGCGCCTCCTCCAGCAGCAGCTGGGCCGCGGTGCGGCCGAGCTGCTCGCGGGGTTGCCGCACCGATGACAGCGGCACCGCCGCCGCGCCGGCGAACTCGATGTCGTCGTAGCCGACGATGGCCACGTCGGCGGGCACCCGCAGGCCGCGCGCGGTGACCTCCTGCAGCACGCCGAGCGCGATCAGGTCGTTGGCGCAGAAGACGGCGGTGGGCCGCTGCCGGGCGGGCAGGGCCAGCAGGTCCTCGGCGGCACGGCGTCCGGCGGCGACGGTCAGGCTGCTGGTGGTCGCCACCCGCAGTTCGGCGCCGCCGCGCTCCTCCAGCGCGGCCGCGGCCCCGGCGTGCCGTTCGGCGACCTGGGCGATGGAGAACGGGCCGCCGAGGTACGCGATGCGGCGGTGGCCCTGGTCCAGCAGGTGGTCCATGGCCAGCCGGCCGCCGAGCACGTCGTCGACGGCCACCGAGCAGCGGCTGGCCCGGCCCGAACCACGGTCGACGAGCACTACCGGGATGCCCCGGTCGATGAGCTTGTCCAGGTTGGGTTGGGGGCCGTGGCCGACCGGGGTGATGAGCACCCCACGGACCCGCTGCTCCTCCAGCAGCTCCAGGTGCCGGCGTTCCCGGGCGCTGTCTTCGCCGCTGTTGCAGACGACGAGCATCGCGCCGGCCTCCTCGACCACCTGCTCGGCGCCGCGCACCACGTCGGTGAAGAACGGGTTGGCCACGTCCAGCACCACGATGGCGACGGTCCGGCTGTGCCCGGCGCGCAGCTGGCGGGCGGAGTCGTTGCGGACGTAGCCGAGTTCGGTGATGGCGTCGAGCACCCGCTGCCGGGTGGCGGGGGCGACCGTGTCGGGCCGGTTGAGCACGTTGCTCACCGTGCCGAGGGAAACGCCGGCGTGCCGGGCCACCTCCTTGATGTTCGCCGCTGCCATGGCTCCCCTGATGATCGGTGCGGTGGGTGGTTGCGGCCCGCGGTCGGGTGCGGGCGCCGCGGTCGCGATGCTGCCGCGGCCGTACGGGGCGCGCGGCCGGAACGGGCCGGCCGGGCGATGACGGGCAGTCTATAGCTTCTAAAACGTTTCATCCAGTCGGCCGACCTGGCCGGCGCGCCTCCGTCGCAGCCGCAGCGGCGTTGCGCCGTCTGCTGATTCGCCCCGGCGCGAAACAGCCGAGAAATCGCCGGGAAACTCTTGACGGTCACGAATGCCGGCCCCTACCGTCCATGCACAACCCGTGAAACGATTCAGGAGGGGATCGGATGAGCCCCGGCGCACCGGGCGCGGAGAGCGCTCCGCTGCTGGAACTGGACGGCGTGACGAAGTCCTTCGGGGCCGTCGCCGCGCTGCGGGGAGTGCACCTGGCGCTGCACCCCGGAGAGGCCCACGCCCTGGTCGGCGAGAACGGGGCCGGCAAGTCCACCCTGGTGAAAACCCTCGCTGGGGCCCACGCCCCGGACTCCGGCCGGATGACCCTCGACGGCCGGCCGCTGCAGCTGCGCGGCCCCGCCGACGCCCGCGCCGCCGGCATCGCCGTCATCTACCAGGAGCCGACCCTGTTCCCGGACCTCACGGTCGCGGAGAACATCTTCATGGGCCGGCAACCGCTGCGCGGCCTGCGTCGCATCGACACGCGGGCGATGAACCGCGACGCCGAGCGGCTGTTCGAACGCCTCGGCGTCCGGATCGACCCCGCCCGCCCCGCGCGCGGACTGTCCATCGCCGACCAGCAGCTCGTCGAGATCGCCAAGGCGCTCTCCTTCGACGCCCGGGTGCTGATCATGGACGAGCCCACCGCCGCGCTCTCCGGCGTCGAGGTGGAACGCCTCTTCGCGGTCGCCCGGTCGCTGTGCGAGCGCGGCGCGGCCGTGCTGTTCATCTCGCACCGCTTCGACGAGGTCTTCGACCTGTGCCAGCGGATCACCGTGCTGCGCGACGGGGCCTGGGTCTCCAGCGACCGCACCGCCGACCTCACCGTTGACGAGGTGGTGCGGCGCATGGTCGGCCGTGAGGTGTCCTCGCTCTACCCGAAACTGGACGCACCGCTGCGCGACACCCTGCTGGAGGTACGCGGGCTCAGCCGCGCCGGCGTCTTCTCCGACGTGTCCTTCTCCGTCCGAGGTGGCGAGATCGTGGCCCTGGCCGGGCTGGTCGGCGCCGGACGCAGCGAGGTGGCCCGTGCCGTCTTCGGCGTCGACCGCTACGACACCGGCGAGGTCCGCGTCGCCGGCCGCGTCCTCCCACCCGGCAACCCCGGCAAGGCGATCGCCGCCGGTATGGCCCTGGTGCCCGAGGACCGCCGCCAGCAGGGCCTGGTCATGGAGCTGTCGGTGGAGCGCAACGCCACCCTGGCCCGCCGCCGCGCGCTGAGCCGGCTGGGCCTGCTCCTCGGTGGCGCCGAGCGGGCCGAGGCCCGCCGCTGGACCCGCCGGCTGCAGGTCAAGACCGCCCGGCTCGCCGCGCCGGTGGCTACCCTGTCCGGCGGCAACCAGCAGAAGGTCGTGCTCGCCAAGTGGCTCGCCACCGAACCCCGCATCCTGATCATCGACGAACCCACCCGCGGCATCGACGTCGGCACCAAGGCCGAGGTCCACCGGCTGCTGTCCGAACTGGCCGGCGAGGGGCTGGCCATCCTGATGATCAGCAGCGAGCTGCCCGAGGTGCTCGGCATGGCCGACCGGGTCCTGGTCATGCACGAGGGGCGCGTGGTCCGCGAGCTGCCCCGGGGCGAGGCCGACGAGACCTCCGTGATGTACGCCGCCACCGGCCAAGGAGCGACGGCATGAGCCTCACCGATACCGGCGCGAGCGTGCAGGCCGCAGACAACCCGCCACCCGGCCCCGGCCGGCCGCGGCGCGGCCTCACCGAGCGGCTGCTCGCCGTACGCGAACTCAGCCTGCTGATCGCCCTCGCCGCGTTGATCCTGGTCACCACGCTGCGCAACGACCGGTTCCTGAGCGGGCAGAGCATCAAGGACCTGCTGCTCGGCTGCGCCATCCTGGTGATCCTCGCGGTCGGCCAGACCCTGGTGATCGTCACCCGCAACGTCGACCTGTCCGTCGGATCGATCCTCGGGCTGGTCGCCTTCGCCACCGGCGAACTCTTCCTCGCCGCACCCGGCACGCCCTGGCCGCTCGCCCTCCTGCTCGGCGTCGCGCTCGGCGCGGTCTGCGGGGTGGTCAACGGCGGCCTGATCGCGGTGGCCAAGGTCCCGGCCCTGGTCATCACCCTCGGCACCCTCTACGCCTTCCGCGGCGTCGACTACTACTGGGCGGCCGGCCGGCAGATCAACGCCGCCGACATGCCCCGGTCGTTCCTGCGCCTGGGCAACCAGACGGTGCTCGGCGTACCCGTGCTCTTCCTGGTCGCGCTCATCGTGGTCGCCGCCGTCGGGTTCTACCTGCGCTCCTACCGCACCGGCCGAGAGCTGTACGCCATCGGCTCGGAGCCAGCCGCCGCCCGGCTGTCCGGCATCCCGGTCGGCCGGCGGGTCTTCGCGGTCTTCGTCGCCAACGGCGCGCTCGCCGGCCTGGCCGGCGTGCTCTACGCCGCCCGGTTCGGCACCCTCGACGCGGCCGCCGGCACCGGCCTGGAACTGCAGGTCGTCGCCGCCGCGGTGGTCGGCGGGGTGGCCATCTTCGGCGGCAGCGGCAGCGCGTACGGCGCGGCGCTCGGTGCCGTCCTGCTCACCACCATCGGCAGCTCGCTGGCTGTCCTGCGCATCGACCCGTTCTGGCAACAGGCCGTGGTCGGCGCGCTCATCCTCGCCGCCATCGGCCTGGACCGGCTCCTGGCCCTCCGGATGGCGGCCCGGCTCCGAGGGAGAAGCGCCCATGGCGCATGACAGCCTGTATGCCGCACCGCCGTCCGTCGCGGACACCGAGCCGGAGGCGGGCCGCCTGGCGGGCCTGCGTGGCGCGCTCGGCTCCTGGGACGCGGCGATCGTGGCCGCCCTGGTGGTGGCCGTACTGCTGGCCGGCCTGTCGGTGCCGAACTTCGCCACCGGCCGCAACGCCCAGTTCCTGCTGCTCGACCTGGTGCCGCTGGCCCTGCTGGCGCTGCCCATGACACTGATCGTCATCACCGGCGAGATCGACCTGTCGGTGGCCAGCATGGTCGGCCTGTGCAGCACCCTGATGGGGCAGCTGTGGTTGTCCAGCGGGCTGTCGCTGGAGCTGATCTGCGTGCTGGTGGTGCTGCTCGGCGCCGCGCTCGGCGCGGTCAACGGCCTGTTCGTCACCGGGTTCGGGCTGCCGTCGCTGGCCGTGACCATCGGCACCCTCGCCCTGTACCGGGGGCTGTCCTTCGTGGTGCTCGGCGACCAGGCGGTGGCCGACTTCCCGGCCAGCTGGACGGCCGCCGCGGTGCAGACCCTCCCGGGCACGTCGATCCCCGCCGCCGTCGTCCCGGTGCTGCTGCTGGCGCTGGTGTTCGGCGTCGTGCTGCACGCCACCCCGGTCGGCCGGGCGCTATATGCGATGGGCAACAACGACGAGGCCGCCACGTTCGCCGGCGTGTCGGTGCCCCGGACCAAGTTCTGGCTGTTCGTGGTCTCCGGGGCGGTGTGCGGGCTGGTCGGCGTCTTCTGGACCCTGCGCTACGCCAGCGCCCGCGGCGACAACGCCACCGGCCTGGAGCTCACCGTGGTGACCGCGGTGCTGCTCGGCGGCGTGTCCATCTTCGGCGGTCGCGGCGGGCTGCTCGGCGTGGTGGCCGGCGTCCTGCTCCTCGGTGTCCTGCGCAACGCCCTGCAGCTCGCTGACGTCGACGCCAACGCGCTGACCATCGTCACCGGGACCCTGCTCATCGTCTCCGTGGTACTGCCCAACGCCGTCGCGGACGTCCGCGCCCGGCTGCACCGCCGACGGCAACGCGCGCGCCTCACCGCGTCGTGACCGTCTCCGCACCCCACCTCCCTGGAAGGATAACGATGTCCACGTACAGACGGCTCCGCGCCGGGGCCACCGCCCTCACCCTCGCCGCGCTGCTGCTCGGCTCCGCCGCCTGCGGCGGCACCACGCGCGAGAACTCCGGCACCGACACCGGTGCCGGCGCGCAGGCCAGCGGCGCCGCCAACCCGGACGCCAAGCTCAAGGAAGGCCTCAAGATCGCCTTCCTGCCCAAGCAGGTGAACAACCCCTACTTCACCACCAGCGACAACGGTGGCAAGGACGCGGTCACCGAGATCAAGGGCGAGTTCAAGGAGGTCGGCCCCTCCGAGGCCAGCGCCTCGTCCCAGGTCAGCTACATCAACACCCTGTCGCAGCAGGGCATGGACGTGATCGTCACCTCGGCCAACGACCCCAACGCCATCTGCGGCGCGCTGAACCAGGCGAAGGCCGCCGGCGCCAAGATCGTGACCTTCGACTCGGACACCAAGCCGGAGTGCCGCCAGATCTTCGTCAACCAGGTGACCGCCGAGGGCATCGCGGAGAACCAGGTCAAGCTCATCTCTCAGCAGATCGGCGGCGAGGGCGAGATCGCCATCCTGTCCGCCACCGCCAACGCGACCAACCAGAACGCCTGGATCGCGTTGATGAAGGAGGAACTGCAGAAGCCCGAGTACAGCAAGATCAAGCTGGTCACGGTGGCCTACGGCAACGACGACGACCAGAAGTCCTTCCAGGAGACCCAGGGCCTGCTGCAGTCGTACCCCAACCTGAAGGGCATCATCTCCCCGACCACGGTCGGCGTGGCCGCCGCCGCCCGCTACCTCAGCGGATCGCAGTACAAGGGCAAGGTCAAGCTGACCGGCCTGGGCACCCCCAACCAGATGCGCGAGTACGTCAAGGACGGCACGGTCGACGCGTTCGCCCTGTGGAACCCCGCCGACCTCGGCTACCTCGCCGCGTACGCCGGCGCGGCGCTCGCCTCCGGCCAGATCACCGGCGCCGAGGGCGACAAGTTCAAGGCCGGCAAGCTCGGCGAGTTCACTGTCGGCAAGGACGGCGTCGTGGTCCTCGGCCCGCCCACCGTCTTCGACAAGAGCAACATCGACCAGTTCCAGTTCTGACGGCCGGAGGTGATGCCGGCGCCGGTCGCGCCGGCATCATCCGAGGGCGCCGACGGGAGGACTGACTAGTAGTCGGTTTCTCGACTACAGCTAGACACAACTGGACAGCGCGAGTAGGTTCTTCGCGGTCGGAAGGTTTCCGGCAACACCAAGAGGTTCTTGGTGACGGCCCGTCAAGGGCCTGGAGTTGACATGTCGAGGCTTCGGCTGAGGCATCACCGAGGATTCGGGCTACTCCAGGAACCGGCGACGTCGTAGTCATCTCCGCTGGTAGCGGCAGATGACCGTTCGGCTGAGACTGCCCAGCCTGGACTTCAGCCACACCTTCACAAGGTGGTGGCGAAGAGCGAATTGTCCTACTCGTGCTAACTGACCAACAGTGAGCAACGAGAAGGAAACAGAACCATGCCCCGCATCTGCTTCACCCTGCAGGTCGACCCGGCCCGGCTCGACGAGTACCGCGCCCGGCACGAGCGGGTCTGGCCGGAGATGCTCGCCGCCCTGGCCGAGAGCGGATGGCGTGACTACTCGCTGTTCCTGCGCGAGGACGGTCTGCTCGTGGGGTTCCTGGTGACCGACGACTTCGCGGCGGCGCAGGCCGCCATGCAGGCCCGCGACGTCAACGCCCGCTGGCAGGCGGAGATGGCGTCCTTCTTCCTCGACCTCGACCAGGGCACGGCCGACCGCGCCATGCGGCCGCTGGACGAGGTCTTCAACCTCGAGGCGCAGCTCGCCGCCCAGACGGGAGATTCACGATGAGCCAGTCCGACGCGCAGACCCGCGACCGGGTCAAGCAGGCCCTGCGCACCCAGCGCATCGAAACCCCGTCCTGGGCGTACGCGAACTCCGGCACCCGGTTCAAGGTCTTCGCGCAGGAGGGTGTGCCTCGCAACCCGTACGAGAAGATCGCCGACGCGGCGGTGGTGCACCGGCTCACCGGGGTGGCGCCGACGGTGGCCCTGCACATCCCGTGGGACCGGGTCGACGACTACGCCGACCTGGCGAAGTACGCCGCGGACCAGGGCGTCGCCCTCGGCGCGATCAACGCCAACGTGTTCCAGGACAACGACTACAAGCTCGGCAGCGTCACCAACCCGGATCCGGGGGTGCGTCGCAAGGCGATCGACCACCTGCTCGAGTGCGTGGACATCATGGACCGCACCGGCTCCCGCGACCTCAAGCTCTGGTTCTCCGACGGCACCAACTACCCCGGCCAGGACGACATCCGCGCCCGGCAGGACCGGCTCGCCGCCGCGCTGCGCGAGACGTACGACCGGCTCGGCGACCACCAGCGGCTGCTGCTGGAGTACAAGCTGTTCGAGCCGGCCTTCTACACCACAGACGTGCCGGACTGGGGCACCGCGTACGCGCACTGCCTGGAACTCGGGGAGAAGGCGCAGGTCGTCATCGACACCGGGCACCACGCGCCCGGCACGAACATCGAGTTCATCGTGGCGTTCCTGCTGCGGGCCGGAAAGCTCGGGGCGTTCGACTTCAACTCCCGCTTCTACGCCGACGACGACCTGATGGTCGGCGCCGCGGACCCGTTCCAGCTGTTCCGCATCATGTACGAGATCGTCCGCGGCGACGCGCTGCGCCCGGAGGCCGGGATCGCGTTCATGCTCGACCAGTGCCACAACATCGAGCCGAAGATCCCCGCGATCATCCGCTCGGTGCTGAACGTGCAGGAGGCGACCGCCAAGGCACTGCTCGTCGACGCCGACGCGCTCGCCGCCGCCCAGCAGGCCGGTGACGTGCTCGGCGCCAACGCGGTGCTGATGGACGCCTACCACACCGACGTGCGGCCGCTGCTCGCCGAGCTGCGCACCGAGCTGGGCCTGGACCCGGATCCGATGGGCGCGTACGCCCGCTCCGGCTACTTCGACAAGATCCGCGCCGAACGCGTCGGCGGCCAGCAGGCCGGCTGGGGCGCCTGACCACCACCGAGAACGCACACAGGAGACGTGACGACGATGCATTCCGAGGTTCAGGCGCTGATCGCCCGCAGCAACCGGCTCGGCGCCGACCCGAGCACCACCAACTACGCCGGCGGCAACACCTCGGCCAAGGGCGAGACCACCGACCCGGTGACCGGCGGCCCGGTCGAGCTGCTCTGGGTCAAGGGCTCCGGCGGCGACCTCGGCACCCTCACCGAGGCCGGCCTGGCCGTGCTCCGGCTCGACCGGCTGCGCGCCCTCGTCGACGTCTACCCCGGCGTCGAGCGGGAGGACGAGATGGTGGCCGCGTTCGACTACTGTCTGCACGGCCGAGGCGGCGCCGCCCCGTCGATCGACACCGCCATGCACGGCCTGGTCGACGCCGCCCACGTCGACCACCTGCACCCCGACGCCGGCATCGCGATCGCCACCGCCGCCGACGGCCCCGAGCTGACCAAGGAGATCTTCGGCGACCGGGTGCTGTGGATCCCGTGGCGGCGACCCGGCTTCCAGCTCGGCCTCGACATCGCCGCCGTCGCGAAGGCGAACCCGCAGGCGATCGGCGTCATCCTCGGCGGGCACGGCATCACCGCCTGGGGCGCGACCAGCGAGGAGTGCGAACGCCACTCGCGGGAGATCATCCGCACCGCCCAGGCGTACCTGGACGAGCACGGCCGGGCCGAGCCGTTCGGCCCGGTGATCCCCGGGTACGAGCCGCTGCCGACCGAGGAGCGGCGGGCCCGCGCGGCGGTACTCGCGCCGGTCCTGCGGGGCCTGGCGTCGACCGACCGCCCCCAGGTCGGCCACTTCACCGACAGCGACGTGGTGCTCGACTTCGTCGCCCGCGAGCGGCATCCCGCCCTCGCGGCGCTCGGCACCTCCTGCCCGGACCACTTCCTGCGCACCAAGGTCCGCCCGCTGGTGCTCGACCTGCCACCGGCCGCCCCGCTGGCCGACGCGGTCGCCCGGCTGAAGGAGCTGCACGCCGCCTACCGCGACGACTACCGCGCCTACTACGAGCGGCACGCCACCGGCGACAGCCCGCCGATGCGCGGCGCCGACCCGGCGATCGTCCTCGTGCCGGGCGTGGGCATGTTCAGCTTCGGCGCCAACAAGCAGACCGCCCGCGTCGCCGGGGAGTTCTACGTCAACGCCATCAACGTCATGCGCGGCGCGGAGGCCGTGTCCCGGTACGCCCCGATCGACGAGGCCGAGAAGTTCCGCATCGAGTACTGGGCCCTCGAAGAGGCCAAGCTGGCCCGGATGCCCAAGCCTAAGCCGCTCGCCACCCGGATCGCCCTGGTCACCGGCGCCGGCTCCGGCATCGGTCGGGCCATCGCGCACCGCCTCGCCGCCGAGGGCGCCTGCGTGGTCGTCACCGACCGGGACACCGCCGCCGCCGAGACGGTCGCCGCCGAGCTGGGCGGCCCGGACGTCGCGGTGGCCGTACCGCTGGACGTCACCGACGCCGGCGCGGTGGCCGCCGCGGTCCGCGCGGCGGTCCTCGCCTTCGGCGGCCTGGATCTGGTGGTCAACAACGCCGGACTGTCGCTGTCCAAGTCGCTGCTGGAGACCACCGAGGCGGACTGGGACGTGCAGCACGACGTCATGGCCAAGGGCTCCTTCCTGGTCTCCCGGGAGGCCGCCCGGGTCCTCATCGACCAGCAGATGGGCGGCGACATCGTCTACATCGCCAGCAAGAACTCCCTGTTCGCCGGCCCGAACAACGTCGCCTACGGCGCCGCCAAGGCCGACCAGGCGCACCAGGTGCGGCTGCTCGCCGCCGAACTCGGCGGCCACGGCATCCGGGTCAACGGCGTCAACCCGGACGGGGTGGTGCGCGGCTCCGGCATCTTCGCCGCCGGTTGGGGCGCCCAGCGCGCCGCCGTCTACGGCGTGCCGGAGGAGAAGCTGGGCGAGTTCTACGCCCAGCGCACCCTGCTCAAGCGGGAGGTGCTGCCCGAGCACGTGGCCAACGCCGTCTTCGTGCTCACCGGCGGCGACCTGTCGCACACGACGGGTCTGCACGTTCCCGTGGACGCCGGCGTCGCCGCGGCCTTCCTCCGCTGAGCCGGCCCGGTGCGGGGATGAGGACCAAGATGCTCGCGGAGAATCCGGTGCTGGACGAGGCGGACCTGCGGCTGCTGCGGTTGCTGGCGACGGGTGTGCCGCTGGAGACGGTGGCGCGACGGTCGGGGCTGTCCGAACGGACCGTGCGCCGCCGGATCCGGGCCATCTGCGACCGGCTCGGCGTCACCGCCCCGATCCAGGCGGTGGTGTGGGCGGCCCGGCGGGGGCTGCTGTGAGCGAGCGGAGCGAGCGAACCATCAGGCTCAGCAGCGGGGCGCCTCGCGCCGCCGCGGAGCGAAGCGGAGCGGCGGCGTGAGCAGCGTCCAGCTCGCCGCCGTCGACCTGGGCGCGTCCAGCGGCCGGGTCATGCTCGGCCACGTCGGGCCGGGCCGACTGGACCTCACCGAGGTGCACCGGTTCCCCAACGAACCCGTGCGCCTCGGCGACACCCTGCACTGGGACGTCCTCGCGCTCTACCGGGGCGTCCTCGACGGCCTGCGGGCGGCGGGCCCGGTGACCAGCCTCGGCGTCGACTCCTGGGCCGTCGACTACGGGCTGCTCGACGCCTCCGGGGCGTTGCTCGGCAACCCGGTGCACTACCGGGACGCCCGCACCGACGGGGTCGCCGAGCGGGTGACCAAGCAGCTCGGCGCCGAGCGCCTCTACCGCACCACCGGGCTGCAGCAGCTGCCCTTCAACACCCTCTACCAGCTCGTCGCGGCGGCCGGCAGCCCGCAGCTGGCCGCCGCGCGGCGGCTGCTGCTGATCCCCGACCTCATCGCGTACTGGCTCACCGGTGAGGTCACCGCCGAGATCACCAACGCCTCCACCACCCAGCTGTACGACCTGCGCCGCCGGGCCTGGGCCACCGACCTGATGGCCGACGCGGGCATCCCCGCCGACCTGTTCCCGCCGCTGCGGGAGCCGGGCACCCGGATCGGCCCGGTCCGGCCCGGCCTGGGCCTGCCCGGCACCCCCGACGTGGTCGCGGTCGGCTCCCACGACACCGCCTCCGCCGTGGTGGGCGTGCCGGCGACGGGGACCTCCTTCGCCTACATCTCCTGCGGCACCTGGTCGCTGGTCGGCGTCGAACTCGACGCCCCGGTGCTCAGCGAGGCGAGCCGGCAGGCCAACTTCACCAACGAGTCCGGCCTCGACGGGACGATCCGCTACCTGCGCAACGTGATGGGCCTGTGGCTGCTGCAGGAATCGGTGCGCACCTGGGGCAGCACCGACCTGCCCGACCTGCTGCGCCGAGCGGCCCGGGAACCGGCCTTCCGCTCGGTCGTCGACCCCGACGACCCGGGGTTCCTGCCGCCCGGCGACATGCCCGCCCGCATCGCCGAGGCCTGCCGGCGAGCCGGCGAGCCGGTGCCCGCCACCCCGGCCGCGACCGTCCGCTGCATCGTCGACAGCCTGGCCCTGGCCCACCGGCGGGCGGTACGCCAGGCGCAGCAGCTGTCCGGCCGGCACGTCGGCGCCGTGCACGTGGTCGGCGGCGGCGCCCGCAACGACCTGCTGTGCCAGCTGACCGCCGACGCCTGCGGCCTGCCGGTGTTCGCCGGGCCGGTCGAGGCCGCCGCGCTCGGTAACATCCTGGTGCAGGCCCGTGCCGCCGGTGTGCTCGCCGGCGACCTGGCGGCGCTGCGGGCCGTCCTGCGCGACACTCAGCACATCGTGCGGTACGAGCCGCGCGGCGACGAGGCGGCGTGGCGGGCCGCCGAGGACCGGATGGGCGGTTGAGGATGCGGATCGCGCTGTTCGTCACCTGCCTCGCCGACACGCTCTTCCCCGAGGCGGCGAAGGCGACGGTGCGGTTGTTGGAGCGCCTCGGCCACGAGGTGGTCTTCCCGGCGGACCAGACCTGTTGCGGGCAGATGCACGTCAACACCGGTTATCCGGATGACGCGCTGCGGCTGGTCCGCCGGCACGTCCGCGTCTTCGCCCCGTACGACGTGGTGGTCGCCCCCTCCGGTTCGTGCGTCGGTTCGGTCCGCCACCAGCACGCCATGGTGGCCCGCCGGGCGGGGGACGAGCGGCTGGCCAGCCGGGCCGAGGAGGTCGCGTCCCGCACGTACGAGCTGTCGGAGCTGCTGGTGGACGTGCTCGGGGTGACCGACGTGGGGGCATACTTCCCGCACCGGGTGACGTACCACCCGACGTGCCACTCGCTGCGGATGATCCGGGTGGGCGACAAGCCGCTGCGCCTGCTGCGGGAGGTCCGCGGGCTGGAGCTGGTGGAGCTGCCGCAGGCGGAGCAGTGCTGCGGCTTCGGGGGCACCTTCGCGGTGAAGAACGCCGACACCTCCACCGCGATGCTGGCGGACAAGATGCGCAACGTCCTCGCCACCCGCGCGGAGGTGTGCACGGCGGGGGACTCCTCGTGTCTGATGCACATCGGCGGCGGGCTGTCCCGGCTCAGAGCCGGCGTGCGCACCGTGCACCTGGCGGAGATCCTGGCCAGCACGGAGGGCGCCGAGACGGCGGGGGAGCGGGACCGGTTGGAGGTGGAGTCGTGACGCGCACGTTCCTGGGCATGCCGGCCACCGCGCCGCGCGGGGTGGGCAATCTGCGCGGTGAGGAGTCCTTCCCGGCGGCGGCCCGCCGGGCGCTGGGGGACGCGCAGCTGCGCCGTAACCTGCGGCACGCCACCACCACGATCCGCGCCAAGTCGGGTGCGGTGATCGGCGAGCTGCCCGACTGGGAGCAGCTGCGCGCCGCCGGCTCCGCGATCAAGGCCGACGTCATGGCCCGCCTGCCGGAACTGCTGGAGCAGCTCGAATCCGCGGTCACCGCCGCCGGCGGCACCGTGCACTGGGCGGCCGACGCGGTCGAGGCCAACCAGATCGTCACCGACCTGGTCCGGGCCGCCGGCGCCGAGCGGGTGATGAAGGTCAAGTCGATGGCCACCCAGGAGATCGGCCTGAACGAGGCCCTCGAGGCAGCCGGGATCGAACCGGTGGAGACCGACCTGGCGGAGCTGATCGTGCAGCTCGGCCGGGACCGGCCCAGCCACATCCTGGTGCCGGCGATCCACCGCAACCGGGCGGAGATCCGGGAGATCTTCCTGCGCGAGATGCCGGGCGTCGACCCCGCGCTCACCGACGAGCCGGCGGCGCTGGCCGCTGCGGCCCGCCGGCACCTGCGCGAGACGTTCCTCAGCACCCGGGTGGCCGTCTCCGGGGCGAACTTCGCCGTCGCGGAGACCGGCACCCTGGCGGTCGTCGAGTCGGAGGGTAACGGCCGGATGTGCCTCACCCTGCCGGAGACCCTGATCACCGTGATGGGCGTCGAGAAGGTCATCCCCAGCTGGGCGGACCTCGAGGTGTTCCTGCAGCTGCTGCCCCGGGCGTCGACCGGGGAGCGGATGAACCCCTACACCTCGATGTGGACCGGCGTCACCCCGGGCGACGGGCCGCAGCAGGTGCACCTGGTGCTGCTGGACAACGGCCGCAGCGCGGTGCTCGCCGACGCCGTCGGCCGGCAGGCGCTGCACTGCATCCGCTGCTCCGCCTGCCTCAACGTGTGCCCGGTGTACGAACGCACCGGCGGCCACGCGTACGGGTCGGTCTATCCGGGGCCGATCGGGGCGGTGCTGTCCCCGCAGCTGACCGGGGTGCCGGACAACGCCTCCCTGCCGTACGCGTCGTCGCTCTGCGGGGCCTGCTACGACGCCTGCCCCGTGATGATCAACATTCCAGAGCTGCTGGTGCATCTGCGCGGCCAGGCCCCCCACCCGCCCACCGAGGCGGCCGCGATGGGCGCCGCCGCGTACACCATGGACCATCCCCGGCTGTACGCGGCCGCGCAGCGCGCCGCGGGCCTGGCGCGGCTTGCCGGCCGCGCGCTGCCACCGCCGCTGAACGGCTGGACCGCCAGCCGTGACCTGCCGGCCGCGCCACCGCAGACCTTCCGGCAGTGGTGGGCCGAGCGATGAACTCGCGCGAGATCGTCCTCGGCCGGCTGCGGGCCGCCCTCGGCGACCGGCCGGCGCCGCCGGCCGCGGTGCCCCGGGACTACCGGCCGGCCGGCGCTGTCGGCATCGACCTCGACCTGCTGGTGCATCGGCTCACCGACTACCGGGCCACCGTGCACCGGTGCGCGGAGGCCGACGTCGCGCAGGTCGTCGACGAAATACTCGGCGGCCAGCGCGTCGTGGTCCCGCCCGGGCTGCCCCGGCACTGGCTGCCCACCACGGTAACCCCGGTGACCGACGAGAACCTCACCGCGGAGCAGATCGCCGCCGTGGACGGGGTGGTCACCGCGGCGTGCGTGGCCGTCGCCGAGACCGGCACCATCGTGCTCGACGCCGCGCCGGACCAGGGGCGGCGAGTCATCAGCCTCCTGCCCGACGCGCACGTCTGCGTGCTGCGCGCCGACCAGGTGGTCGCCACCGTGCCGGACGCCGTGGCCCGGGTCGCCCCGGGTCGCCCGCTGACCTGGATCAGCGGGCCCTCCGCCACCAGCGACATCGAACTCAACCGGGTCGAGGGCGTCCACGGCCCCCGGCAGCTCCACGTGGTCCTCGTCCCGGGTGGGCAGGCCGGTCACGGGTGACGGCCGCCGTCACCGGTCCCGGGCACCGCCTTCGGCTGTCCATCGTCGCGGTCGATCCGTAGCTCGCGTTCCAGTTCGGCGACCAGCGTCCGCAGGTCGTCGAGCCGCTGGCTGATCATGATCCGGTCGATCTCGTCCGGTACGCCATCGCGGTCCTCGTCCACCGCTATCCGCGCGGTCATCTCCAGCCGGCGGGCCTCCTCCATCGAGTTGACGATCACCGCGATCAGGATGTTCACCAGCAGGTTGGCGGTGATGAGCACGAAGCTGACGTAGTAGACCAGGGTCCACGGCGACACCGCCATGCCCTGCTCGATCAGGTCGGGCAGCGTCTCCAGGGACAGCAGCACGAACAGGGTCAGCGCGGCCCGGCCGATCGTGCCGTAGTCCTCGGGATACGCCTCCTTGAAGATGAGCCAGCCGGCCATCCCGTACACGTACAGCGTCACCAGGGCGAGGGCGAGGAATCCGCCGACGCCGGGAAGGCTGCGCAGCAGGGCCGTCACGATGGTGCGCAGCCCGGGCGAGAAGCGCACCAGGCGCACCACCCGGGCGATGCGGATCACCCGCAGCCCCGCCGACTCGCCATGCAGGCCAGGGATGAACGCCGCGGCGGTGACGGCGAAGTCGAAGATGTTCCACCCGCGCCGGAAGAAGTCCTGCGGCCGCCGGCCGTGGGCCAGCACCCGGATGGCGATCTCGACGATGAACACCGTGCGGAAGCACCATTCCAGCGCCCGGAGCAGCGTCCCGAGCGACCCCGGGTGCGGGTAGGTCTCGACGCCGAGCACCACCGCGTTCGCGCCGATGACGACGACGATCGCCACCTCGAAC
The DNA here is from genome assembly GCF_054963695.1 of Micromonospora sp. RTBAU3-60. Taxonomy (NCBI): domain Bacteria; kingdom Bacillati; phylum Actinomycetota; class Actinomycetes; order Micromonosporales; family Micromonosporaceae; genus Micromonospora; species Micromonospora sp. RTBAU3-60. The sequence goes on from NZ_JBUEGB010000059.1 coordinate 28,810, forward strand.
CAGCGGGACTCCTCCACGCCGGCGCACCAGCGGGCCAGTCGCGACAGTCGCGACGCGGACGCGGGCGGGACCGGCCCCTGCCGGGGTACGCGTCGTCTGCTCACCACATCACGCTCGCCGCGCGCGCTGCGGCCGCTGCCATGACGGGCGGTCCCGCGGCCTCTCGGCTGTCCCTTTCGGACGGCACGCCACCCTGCCACCGGTGACGCGCCGTGGTGTCGACGAGGCGCGGCGGAGAGATCATCGGCACAGCGTACGAGCGTCCAGCCTCCTCGATGTACCTGCGTGCGGCGGCCCGTGGGCTTCACCGGGTTAGCGGTGACTCCGTCGCTGGCCGTACAGCTGCAACGCGTTGCAGACGTCGACGACGCCGGGGACCTCCCACGCCAGTTCGCCCGCCGCCCGGCGGGTCTCCACGTTCGCCACCATCCCGGCGAGAATCACCACCCGGTTCTGCACGGTGATGGTGATCTGCTGGCGCCGGGTGATCCACTCGATGCTCAGCCGTTGCGCCACCAGCGCGGCGAGGCGAAGGTCCTCGCTCTCCTGCTCCGATTCCTCGTTCGTCGACCGGAACGAGTTGTCGTCGGGGAACGGCGGAAATGGCCAGGGCATCACCATGGCGGCTCCTTGACTGTCGATGGGGTAACGGGCTCGGGGCCCACCGGCGCGGTGGTCGCCGACGCGGGGTGGCCCAGTTCGTGCAGGGCGGCCGCCCGGCTCTCGTAGACCGGGAAGACGTCGTCCAGCCGCATCGTGTGCAGCACGGTGAGGACGAACCGGGTGGGCGCCACCAGACAGAGCGCGGCGGAGCGGTGCCTGGCCTCCTGGTGGGCCCGGACCAGTAGGCCGAGCCCCGCCGGGTCGACGAGCTCCACCTCGCTGAGATCAACGAGGACGCGGTCACCGAGGTCGATCGCCTCCGCCAGTGCCCGTCGCACCGCCTCCGCCGGGTTGGCGTCGCGCGGGGCCGGTTCGGCAGCGACCTCGTCGAGGTAGTCGATGCCCAGGCCGGTGGTCGACCTGCCGCTGCCCGTCTCGGCAGCGATGCTGCACCGGGGGCAGTGGTGCGGGCCGGAGGCGAAGGGTGAACCGACCCAGCCGTTGTCGAACACCAGCGTCCAGACGACCTCCGCATCGGGCAGGACGTTGGCCGCCGCGGTGACCGTGTCACCGCAGTCGTCACAGATCAGAGTCATCAGGTGATCGGCCGGTACGACCGTCATGGCCTATCCTCTCGTTCTCTCCGCTCGCCGGCGGTGTCACGGGGCGGCGGCGCCGCGGTGGCAGCGCGGATCACCGGTTCGTACGGGTCTCGCGGGGATTGCCGTTCGGCGGTGACCACGGCGAGGACCACCGCGACACCGGCGAAGCCTGACTGCGCGACCAGCCGCAGGACCGTGAGCTCGGCCAGGTCGGCGCCGAGGAGGCGGATGACGACCGAGCCGAGCAGCGCGGCGGCCACGCCGAGCGCGATCGTCAGCCAGACGGGAGCCGCTCTGCGCCCTGGCACGAGGAGCCGACCGGCCAGGCCGACGGCGAGCCCGATCGCGAGTCCGCTGATGAGCGCACTGCCGCTCACGGTTGCCTCCTCGCCGGCTCAGGAACGCACGGCGACCTTCGCCCGTCCTTGCGCGACCGGAACCCCCGCCGGGCGCTGCCCGGTCGGGTTCTGGTCGACCACCTCTGGGTGGGCCCGCCCGGAGGTGTCGAGGATCGGCAGGACCTGGTCCAGCCGGGCCGTTTCCAGAATTCGACGGATGCGCGGGTTCGGGTCGCGGAGCTTGAGCGTGCCCTGTCGGCGGCTCATCCGGCGGTGCACGTCGAGCAGCAGCCCGATGCCCGCCGCGTCGACGTGTCGGCATCCGGACAGGTCGATCACCACCGCGTCCGGTTGCAGGGACAGGATTCGGTCGAGGACGTGACTGACCTCGGACAGGCGCGCCCGGTCCAGTTCCTCGGTGATCTCCACCTCCACGAGCGGCACGGTGCAGTCCGGCGGAGGTGGTTGGGGCCCGGTCATGTCTCCTGCTCCCGTGCGCGTCGTCCGGTTCGTTCACCAGGCTGGGCGGCGACCGTGGCGGTGAGTCCGCGTTTTCATGACAGTTGTGTGACAAAACCCGGGAACGGCTGACACGGTTGGGCCGCGGCCACCGGCCCGGGGATGATGCCCGTATGACGGCCGTACTGGTGATCGAGGACGACGACCGGATCCGGCTCGCGCTGCTGCTCGCCTTGGAGGAGGAGGGTTACACCGCGTACGGCGCGGCGACCGCGGAGGAGGGACTGCGGCGGCAGCGGGAGAACCGGGCTGACAACGTCCTCGTCGATCTGATGCTTCCGGGACTCGACGGCTTCGAGTGCATCCGGCAGATGCGCCGCGACGACGACGTGCCCATCGTGGTCGTCAGCGCGCGGGACGACACCCACGACATCGTCGCCGCGCTGGAGGCGGGCGCCGACGACTACCTCGTGAAGCCAGTGGCGATCAAGGAACTGTCGGCTCGGCTGCGGGCCCTGCGCCGGCGGGGACGGACGCTCGTGGCGCCGGTCCCCGCGCAGGTCTTCGGTGACCTGGAGATCAGCCCGGACGCTGGCGAGGTACGCCGCGCAGGCCAGCGGGTGGCCGTGACCCGCACCGAGTTCCGGCTGCTCTGTGAACTGGCCGAGCACGCCGGTCGGGTGCTGTCCCGGCAGCAGTTGCTGCAGCGGGTCTGGGGATACGACACCGGCGACGAGCGGCTGGTCGACGTGCACGTGGGCCGGCTGCGGCAGAAGATCGAGGCCGACCCGGCGAACCCGCGGCACCTGGTTACGCTGCGCGGCCTCGGCTACAAGCTGCAGCGATGACCCGCCTCGGACTCCGGGCCCGGGTCACCGCCGCCTTCGCCGTCGGCGCGTCGCTGCTCGCGGCGTCCATGGCCTTGTTCTCCTACGACCTGACCCGCCGGTCGCTGCTCGACGAGCGGGAACGGGCGGCGGTGCGGGTCGCCTACTTCGACGCGGCGGTGGTGCGGACCGGGCTGGACACCGATGCCCCCGACGTGGTGGAGGTGCTGCGCTCGCTGGACACCGGCAGCATCCGCCGCCCGCTGCTCTACTTCAACGGCCGCTGGTACGGCCGCTCGGCGGACATCGGCGCGAGTTCGATCCCCGGCGAGCTGCAACAGTTGGTCCGCTCCGGGGAGGCGGGCGTGCAGCGGGTACGCCTCGACGGCCAGCCCACCCTGCTCGTCGGAGTCCCGTTGTCGGCGACCACCAGCTACTACGAGCTCACCTCACTGCGCGAGGTGGAGCAGACCTTCCAGGTGATGGCGCTGACCCTCACCGCGGTCGGCATCATGGTGGCCGGCGCCGGCGCCGCCCTCGGCTGGTATGCCACCCGCCACAGCCTGCGACCGCTGACCGCCGTGGCGGACGTCGCCGAGCGGATCGCCGCCGGTGACTTCACCACCCGGCTCGACCCCGCCACCGACCCGGACCTGAACCGCCTCTCCACCTCGTTCAACCACATGGTCGACCAGCTGGTCCGACGGATCGAGCGGGACCGCCGGTTCGCCGCCGACGTCAGCCACGAGCTGCGGTCGCCGCTGCAGACCCTGGCCGCCGCCGCGGACGTGCTCACCCGCCGTCGCGGCCATCACGACGAGCGCACCGCCACCGCAGCCGGTCTGGTCGCCGACGAGGTCGCGCGGTTCCAGCGGCTGGTCGACGACCTGATGCAGCTGGCCCGGACCGAGCGGCCCGCGCAGCGCGAGTCCGTCGATGTGGCGGCGCTGGCCGGCGAGGCGTGCCGCAGCCGCTGCCTGCCCGAGGATCTGGTCAGCATCCCGCCCGGCACGCCGAGCCGGTGGCTGGTCGACCGGCGCCGGGTGGCGCAGATCCTGTTGAACCTGCTGGACAACGCCGTCCGCTACGGTGGCGGCCCGGTCGCCGTGCACCTTCGGGTGCGGGACGGCGCCGGGGTCATCGAGGTCGACGACGAAGGCCCGGGCGTACCGGTGCAGGACCGCGAGATCATTTTCGACCGCTTCGTCCGCGGCCGTGCCGCCCACGCCCGCGCGGACACCAACGGCACCGGTCTCGGCCTGGCGCTGGTCGCCCAACACGCCGCCGCGCACGGCGGCCGGGCGAGCGTGACGGACCGGCCGCGCGGCGGCGCGCGGTTCCGGGTGGAGTTGCCGGGGAGCCTGCCGTGATCCGGTCGTCGCGCGCACTGCTGCTCGTCGTGGTCCTGCTCGCGGGGTGCGGGGTGCCCGTCGACGAGTTCCCCCGCCCGGTGCAGGCGCCGCGCGGCCGGCCGCCGGCGCCGGTGACCGGCAGCCCGACCGGATCGGCGGGCCGGGTGGACGAGACCCTCTGCTTCGTCCGCGACGACCGGCTGGACCCGACGGTACGCCGGGTCGACGCGCTGCCCCCGGTCGACGTCCATCTGCAGCACCTGCTGGCCGGACCGTCGAGCACGGAGCGGGACAGCGGCCTGACCAGCGCGCTGCCGGGCACCGTCGGGGTGACCGGGGCCCGGGTGAACGGCCGGCTCGCCGAGGTCGACATCGAGGAAGCCGTCGACGAGACGGGTCGCAGCGACGAGATCCTCGCCTTCGGTCAGATCGTCTGCACGCTCACCAGGCGGCAGGACGTGGACACGGTGTCCTTCCAGCGGGCGGGGCGGCCGTTGGACGTGCCCCGCGCGGACGGTTCCCTGTCCCGACAGCCGCTCACCGCCGCCGACTACCTGCCGCTCACCCGGCAGCGGTGACCCGCCCCGGGACGACCCGAGCAGCGGAGCCGCCGGCCGGCCGCCGTGCGGGCGGTGGCGGCGGACCGGCGGCACGGGACGGCGCGGATGCTCGACGAACCGCCTGCTGTGCTGAGGATCACGACGGCGGTGTGGCCTCGGAACCCGGCGGGCCACGGGCAGGCCCAGGGCGATTCCACCCGCCTTCCGCTCCGCGACATCGACGGCGGGCGGAGACCTGACGCGCAGCGCCCGCCGTGGCCCCGCGACCGCGTGCGTCCCCCCGGCCGGGCCTGCCTCCGGCAACTGGGTCGAGGTTGCCGGCAACTGTGCGAACTTTAGCCCTGACCAGCGCGGTTTGCCGCCGATGCGCGCGCACCGAGACGACCCGACAAGCCCCGGCGTCGATGTCTCACCGCCGGCGCCGAGCACGAGACGGCGCACGGCCGCGGGTCCGCCGTGGTGCGGCGCCGGCCTGAGACGGGGCGCCCGACCCGGGGGGCGCGGCGACGCGTGGGACGTGGGCTCGGCCGGCGGCCGGCGCTGACCGGGTCAACCAGTGTGGGTGGTCACGGAGAATCCGAGCGCGAATTGTCGCCCGCACTCGCTACTGTGCCAGCGGACGTCGCCCCTCCTCGTGACATCCCGTGCTCGCCAGCGCGGTGCCGCCACCGCCCCCGATCAACACGAACCCAGGAGACTGTTAGTGACCCAGCAACCCGCCGCGACATCGGACAAGCTCGACGCCGCGGTCCTCAAGGTGGCGGGAGTCGTCGTTCTCGGTGCGATCATGTCGATCCTCGACGTCACGGTCGTCAGCGTCGCGCTGCCGACGTTCCAGAACGAGTTCGACGCCTCCTACGCCCGAGTCGCGTGGACCATGACCGCCTACACGCTCGCGCTGGCCACGGTGATCCCGCTCAGCGGATGGGCCGCGGACCGGTTCGGCACCAAGCGCCTCTACATGATCGCGCTGGCGCTGTTCACGATCGGGTCCGGACTGTGCGCCACCGCCGACTCGATCTCCGAGCTGGTCTTCTACCGCGTCCTCCAGGGGCTCGGCGGTGGCATGCTCATGCCGCTCGGCATGACGATCATGACCAAGGCCGCCGGTCCGCACCGGATCGGTCGCCTGATGGCCGTCCTCGGCATCCCGATGCTGCTCGGGCCGATCGGCGGTCCGATCCTCGGCGGCTGGCTGATCGACACGGCGAGCTGGCACTGGATCTTCCTGATCAACCTGCCGATCGGCGTCATCGCGCTCGTCTACGCGCAGCTGGCGCTGCCGAAGGACAACCCCGAGCCGTCCGAGTCGTTCGACTTCCTCGGCATGCTGATGCTGTCGCCGGGGCTCGCCCTGTTCCTCTACGGCATCTCCTCGCTCCCCGAGGCCGGCACGATCGCCGAGACCAAGGTGTGGGCGCCGATGCTCGTCGGCGCCGCGCTCGTGGTGAGCTTCATCGTCTACTCGTTCAAGCCGAAGCACCCGCTGGTCGACCTGCGGCTGTTCGCCAACCGCAACCTGACCATCGCGTCGGTGACCATGTTCGTGTTCATCATCGCGTTCATGGGCGCCGGCCTGCTGTTCCCGAGCTACTTCCTGCAGATCCGCGGGGAGTCGACGCTGACCGCCGGGCTGCTGATGGCGCCGCAGGGCATCGGCGCGATGCTCACCATGCCGGTCGCCGGCATGCTGGCCGACCGGGTGCCCGTGGGCCGCACGGTGCCGTTCGCGCTGGTGCTCATCGCCGCCGGGTTCCTCACCTTCACCCAGGTCGACCCGCACACCTCATACTGGCTGCTCGGCGGTTCGCTGTTCGTGATGGGTCTGGGCATGGGCGGCACGATGATGCCGATCATGACCTCGGCGCTGAAGACGCTGCAGGCCCAGGAGGTGGCCCGCGGCTCCACGCTGGTCAACATCCTCCAGCAGATCGGCGGGTCCGTGGGCGCCGCGGTGATGTCGGTGATCCTCACCAGCGAGTTGAACGGCTCCCGGGAGATCCCCGGTGCGGTGGACCCCAGCAGCGGCAAGCCGATCACCGAGGCCGGGCTGGCCATCACAGCGCAGCTGCGGCCGGAGCTCCTCCGGGAGTTCCCGGTGCCCGCACAGCTCATCGAGCGCGGGCTGGACTTCGCCGCCAGTTCCTTCGCCACCACGTTCTGGGTCGGGTTCGCGCTGGTACTGACCACGTTCATCCCGGCCGCGTTCCTGCCTCGCCGGCGCAAGCCGTCGCACCTGCTCGACGGACAGCAGACCGAGCAGACGCCGGCGCCCGTCGTCATCCACTGATCCGCCGTCGGGCCCGATCCGTGCTGCGGCCGGGGCGGCCAGGGACTCCTGGCGGCCCCGGCCGTCTCGCTGCCCGGCAGACGACGATCTGCGGTACGGCTTGCCCGGCCGCTCGGCGCGGGGGTGGCGTGGCCGTTGGCGCGATGCCAGCACGTACCGGGGGCGCACGTCGCACCGGCTGATCTGGGATGGCCAGGGCCGCGCACGGCCCGCCGGAGGGCCTCCTTCGCCTTCTCCACGTCGCCGCCGGCCGATCGTGCCGGGACGGGACCGCCCGCCAGGCCTGCCGTCGCGTTCAGCCGCCGGCCGACCTGCTGAGCCGGGCGGCCGCGAACTGCGCCACCGGCACGAGGAGGATCAGCAGCAGCCCGGCAGTCGGCGAGACGACCGCGGCCAGGGTCGCGGCCGCGAAGACCACGCACAGCGCCACGGGCGGCAGCAGCGCCGGGGCCGTCTCCGGACCCGCTGACGTCCGCAGTTGGGGCCGGCGACCGATCCACCAGGTCTGCGCGAGCGCAAGAAGGCTGATGGCCAGCATGTTGGCGACATAGAAGGCCGCGGAGTCGGCGCGCAGGCGGGTCTCCACGAACAGCCGCGCGGTGGGAAACGGCAGGAAGACCACCAGCATGATCCAGATCGTGTTCAGCACGACGAGGACCTCGTCGTAGTCGACGAGCCGTTCGTACAGTTGCCGGTGCGTCCGCCAGAACAACGCGATGACCAGGAATGACACGGCGAAGGAGAGAATGTCGCCGAGGTGCTGCTGGACCAGGTCGGCCACCGACTGCCGGGCGGTGCTCTGATCGGCGAAGTTGACCAGGGGGAGCGCCAGCAGCGTCAGGGCGATCGCCACGGCCGCGTCGGTGAAACTGACGATTCGTTGCAGCGTGTTCCGGCGCTGGTGACCGTCCACGGACTGCCGTCGACCGGCTTCGGCGGGCTCCTGATGCATGCCCTGATTCTGACGAATCCGGCATATCCCTCGGGCCGGCCTCGGCGAACCCGCCGCGCGCTCCCGGCCCACCCGTCGATCTCCGGTCCGGCCGGCGGGCGGCTGATCCAGCCGAATCCGGACCGACCGGGTCTCGGCGAGGTCACCGCCGGGTCGCCGGCGGGGGAGCGGCTCAGAGCTCGCCGGCGACCTGGGACCGGGCGGCCCGGCGGATGTCGAGCAGGTGGTGCTCCCCCTCGTGGATCGTGTGCTGGCCCAGCCAGAGCAGCGTCCGGGACTGCGGCTGCGGCCACGGGTAGACGCCCGTGCGGGCCAGCTCCGACGGGCCGAGCACCCCGAACCGGGCCGCCAGATCGTCGGCCCCCGCCGCCAACTCGTCGAGCACCACCGCCGGGTCCTGCTCGTTGTACGCGTCAGCGACGGCACGTTCGTCGCGCCCCATCGGCGTGAACTCCGGCGCCTCGACGGTGAGGGCCAGCACCAGTCGCTCACCCTGCACGCGGAGCACGTCACGCACGTGGCAGGTGTATTCCAGCGGCGACCACACACCAGGGGCGGGTCGCCGGCGCAGGTCCAGCACCTCGCTCAGCGCAGCCGCGTACCGCGCCCGCAACTCGCGCAGCAGTCGCGGCAGCTCCTGGCCGGACACGCTCGCATAGGCGAATGTGCACTCATCGCACCGCTCCACCAGCCCAGCGTACCGGCGCCTCCCGCCGAGCGGAGGACATCCGCACCGCATCCAGCAGTCAGGACGGAAGGATCACCCTGACCGCCACTGAATGGACGACCGAGGCCAACGGCGCGCCGGCCAGTACGCAGACGTAAACGGCATCAACCTCTACCAAGACAATCCCCAGTGCGCCGCCCTTCAGGGCGGTAGTGAAGCGGCTTTTCCGATTTCGCGCGGTCGAAGGCTGCGAAGCTCCTGGGGTCGTCCTGGCTAGTCGAGGTAGTTCTGCTGTTCGATGTACTGGCGCAGCATGGACAGCGGTGCGCCATCGAGGTTGCCGGCGAAATAGGAGCCGGCCCACAGTCGGGCGTCGCGCCAGTAGTAGCGGTGGATTTCGGGGAAGTCGCGGCGTAGGTAACGCGAGGACACGCCTTTGAGGGAGTTGACCAGCTTGGACAGCGCCACCTTGGGTGGGAAGTTGACCAACAGGTGGACGTGGTTGTCTGCGCCGTTGAACTCGACCAGTTCGCACTCGAACTGTTCACACACCTGGCGCATGACCTGTTCGAGGTAGCGCAGGTGTTCGTCAGTGAAGACGCGCGCCCGGTACTTCGTGACGAAAACCAAATGGGCGTGAAGCAAGGAAACACAGTGCCTGCCAGTACGAACCGGGGCATCGGCGGTCATGAAACCAAGTGTATGATGATGGATGTGAAAGCGGACACGGGCCGCAGGTACCGGCTATACCCCGGCGACGAGCAGGCGCAGCGTCTGGACTCGTGGGGGCACACGTGCCGCTGGCTGTACAACACCGCGTTGGAGCAGCGCCGGTTCGCCTGGCAGCAGCGGCGGGTCACTCTCGGAGTCGCCGCGCAGTGCGCTTCATTGACAGAGGCGCGTAAGGACTTCGACTGGGTGGCCGACCTGCCGGCGCAGTCGGGTCAGCAAGTGCTGCGGCAACTCGATCAGGCATACCGCAACTGGTGGAACCCGCAGCACCCCGCCGGGGCCCCGACCCGTAAACGTCGCTCTGCCCGGCTGTCGATTCCGTTCCCCGGTCAGGCGATCCAGGTCCGCCGTCTCAACCGCCGGTGGGGGGCGGTCAGCCTCCCGAAGGTCGGCGAAGTCAAGTTCCGTTGGTCCCGCCCGTTGGGCGGCGCGGTCCGGAACGCGGTGGTGTCCTTCGACGGTGTCGCCTGGCACGTCGGGTTCGGCGTCCACGCCGGAATCACCACGCCCGAGGCGCACGCCCGGCCGGACACGGTTGTGGGCGTCGACCGTGGAGTGAAGGTCGCCTTGGCGATGTCCGACGGGCGTATGTGGAACCGCACCTTCACCTCACCCGGTCAGGAGCGCGACCTGGCCCGACTGAAGTCGAAAGCCGGCCGGCAGGAGACCGCCCGCCGTAAACGCGGCGCGACAACCTCCAATCGTGCCCGTAAGGTCCGTGCAGAGATTGCCCGGGCCGAGGCGAACATCCGTAACAGGCGTCGTGACTTCGTGATGTGGGCGGCGAACCGGCTCTGCGCCCAGCACGCGATCGTCAAGCTGGAATGTCTCGGCGTCAAGGCTATGACCGCTACCGCGAAGGGCACCGTCGCCGAGCCTGGCACAAACGTGCGCCAGAAGGCCGGACTGAACCGGGCGATCCTCGACAAGGGCTGGGGACTGTTCGAGACAGCCCTTACCAACCAGGCACGGACCACCGGCACCCGAATCGTCAGGGTGCCAGCCGCGTTTACCTCCCAGCGGTGCAGCCGCTGCGGGAACACCGATCGGAACAACCGCGAAAGCCAAGCGGTGTTTCGGTGCGGGTCCTGCGGACACCAGGCCAATGCTGACGTGAACGCGGCGATCAACGTCAGGGACGCCGCCGAGGCGGCGCCCCCACTCACCGGGCGGGCAGTCCGGGACAGGAGCCGAAAGGTGTCCTGTCGGCCACCCACCCAGCGTCGGCGACGTACGACGCTGGAAGCGGGATTCTCCCGCCTTTAGGTGGGAGAGGATGTCACGGCGCGAGGCTCTTCTCGAACCAGTGGTGGGCGTAGTGCTCGGTGTTGTAAGGCGCGATCTCGCGGTAGCCGGCGGCCCGGTAGAGCGCTATTGCCTCGGTGAGGTTGCGATTGGTGTCCAGCCGGACGGCGGTCCAGCCGCGCTCGGCGGCGTAGCGTTCCAGCTCGCCCAGCAGCCGCCGCCCGAGCCCGAGCCCGCGCACCGCGTCGGCCACCCAGACCCGCTTGATCTCGGCGGGCGCGTCGCGGTGGAGCTTCACCGCGCCGCAGCCGACGGGCTCGTCGTTGAGCGTGGCGAGCAGGAACACTCCGGCGGGTGGGACGAGCTCGTCGTCGTGGACGGCATTGCTCAGGGTCGGGTCGAACCCGTCGTCGAACCGTCGCGCGACCTCCCGGGCGTAGGCCCGTACGCACGCCCGGGCCCGCGGGTCGCTCGGCGGGCACGGTGTGATGATTACCATCGACGCGACGAGCAGCCGCTCGACCTCGGCCATCGCCGCGACGAGCCGCTGGCGGCGGTGCGCGGGCAGCGGCTCGAGGATGGACCAGGCGAACTCGTCGGAGCGCTTGTCGAGCTCCGTCCACTCGGCCCGGCCGGTCTCGGTGAGCGCGGCGGCCCGTACCCGCCCGTCGCCGCCGATCTGGTCGGCCGGCCCCACGGTGACGAGGCCGTCGCCCTCGAGGGTGCGCAGGAGCCGGCTCAGGTAGCCCGAGTCCAGGCCGAGTCGCGCGCGCAGCGCGGCGACCTCGGCGCCGCCGGGACCGATCTCCCACAGCAGACGCGCCTGCGCCAGGGGACGCCCGCGAGCCATGTACTCGTCGTCGAGAGCGCCCACCCGCTGGGTCACTGTCCGGTTGAACCGCCGTACGGCGGCGATGAGCTCCGCATCCATATGTCTGACCTTAGTCAGGTATAGTCGGGGTCGCCAGCCTGAAACAATGTGAGCCGGGCCAGACGTGTCACATTCGCCATGCCTGAGGGTTCGTCTCTCGGAGCCCTGGCGATGGAATGGTGTGACCGATGGATGAGAATGAGCGGCTGGCCGCGCGTTTCGAGCAGCACCGACCCCGCCTGCGGGCGGTGGCTTATCGAATGCTCGGCTCGCTGGCTGACGCGGACGACGCTGTTCAGGATGCCTGGCTGCGGCTGAGCCGGTCCGACGCGGACCAGATCGACAACCTCGGCGGATGGTTGACCACCGTCGTGGCCCGGGAGTGCCTGCATATTTTGCGCTCCCGCCGACGCCGCCGGGAGGATCCGTTGGCCGCGCACCTGCCCGACCTGGTTGTCATCCCGGACGGGGACCTCGACCCCGAGCAGGAGGCGTTGCTGGCCGACTCGGTGAGCTTGGCCCTGCTCGTCGTGCTCGATCAGCTCACTCCTGCTGAGCGGTTGGCGTTCGTGCTGCACGACATGTTCGACCTGCCCTTCGAGGAGATCGCCGGCATTGCGGGCCGCACCCCGGCCGCCGCGCGGCAACTCGCCAGCCGGGCACGGCGCCGGGTGCACGATGCCGAGATCCCATCACCCGATCCGGATCTGGCGCGCCAGCGGCAGGTCGTCCGTGCCTTCTACGCGGCTGCGTGGACCGGCGACTTCGACGCCCTCGTCCAGGTCCTCGACCCCGACGTCGTCCTGCGCACCGACGTCGGCACCACCCGGCCGCCAACCGTCGTCCGCGGCGCGCCAGCCGTGGCCAAGCAGGCCCGCGCCCCACGTGGTGGCCAACTGCGCCCCGCCCTGGTCAACGGCGCGATCGGAACGTTGATCACCCGCGACGGGCGGCCGTTTTCTGTCATGGCCTTCACCGTCGCGGGCGACAAGATCGTCAGGATCGACGTTGTCCGTGACCCCGACCACGTCCACCGCCTCCCGTCCGCCCTCCTCAACCGGACGGAGCGAACAGGGCGGTGAACGCGGAACGGGATGGCGAGCGAGCCCTCCTTCGACGAGCCGGGGCCTGATGCCGCATGACCAGGCGGCGCGGCTCAGGCCAGGGACTCGAGATATTTCTGGGTTTCCGGCTTCTTGAAGTACTGCGCCCAGCCCGCCGGCTGCGCATTGAACCCGGGTTCGCGGGCGGTGTGGTCGGCACCGTGCTCGACCAGCAGGCGCGCGATCGACAGCTCGCCAGCCGCCGCCGCAAAGTGCAAGGCCGTGGCGCCGGCGGCGGTGACACCGTTGACGCCGAAGCCAAGATCGATCAGCAGCCGGACCGCCGACCAGTTGCGCGCCTCGGCCATCCGCGTAACCAGGTCTGCGTGCCGCTCGTGCAGCCCGGGGTCGGCGGCCAGCATCGACCGCATCGTCGCTTCGTCGGCGGCCTCGACGGCTTCTTCAAACTGCATTGTGCCTCCTTGCGTGTTTGCACTCGTACCTATGAGCCCAGCCGACGAGCCGATGTGACAGGGCGAGGCGCTCGAACGACTTGTCATTGACACGACTGCGGCCTGACGAAACCGCCTTGCCCGGCAAACTAGCCGAACACGGCCTTCTGTCGTACACGCCGGTTCGGCGGCAGCCACCGACACGAATCCCTCGTCTTCGCGGTGCGGCCAGGTCAGCCGGTGGTGACCGGCAGCGTGGCGTAGCCGCGCAGCACCAGGCGGTCGCAGCGTTCGCCCGGGGCGGCCAGGTTCAGCCGAGGCAGCATGGTTTAGCAGCGGGAACGCGACCTGCGCCTCCAGCCGGGCCAGCGGTGCGCCGAGGCAGTAATGGGCGCCGCCGCCGAACGAGACGGGCTGAATGTTCGGACGGTCCGGGTCGAACCGGTGCGGGTCGGGGTAGCGCGCCGGGTCGCGGTTGGCGGCACCGAGCAGCATGGTCAGCTCCGCGCCGCCGGCGAGCCGGAGCCCGTCGCCGAGATCCAGCGGGCCGGTCGTGAACCGGGTGATGAGCTGCACCGGGGAGTCGTACCGGAGGATCTGCTTCCTACTTCTTGCTCATAGTTGAGTGGTTCGGATGGTTCGCTCTCCGCTCAGCGGTGGCTGGGCTGGAGTCCTGGACCGGT